>JBIITO010000011.1:0-35993 GCA_044340465.1 Crocinitomicaceae bacterium
GATCATTATTGCAAGGATTTGACCTAAAAATATATGTTTTCTTGCAATTTTAGACTACAAATAGCAAACAATTATTAACATATATTATTGTAAAACAGATGGTTATTTGGTTTTTAAGGAGCGACTAAATAAACACGGCCAATTTAGTTTATAGTATTGTAATTCAATTAAAATGCACCTACAATAAACTGGACTTCCGTCTTGTTACAATTATCAAAACTTGCATATTTTACAAGTTTTGATAAAATCGCTTCGGCAGGCTTCATCAACTCCGAAACTCCGCACAAAGGTACAATGGTCATCCAACTTACTTTTCGGTATGCGCCTAATGAAGACGGTAACAATGAATGTAGGTGTATTTCCAAGCAAAGGTCTTCAGTGATTTCCAGCTGGCTTATTTGGTTACCTCACATTTGTTTCAGTTTCGTTTCCAACGCTTTTTTGATGAGGTTCCTTTCGGACGTATTGATGTCAAATGTGGCGGTATAGTTGTCAAAGTTTGATACACCTTCTTTGACCTCTTCTATGATTTCTTGAGCGTGTTCTATAGTAAAATGTTGAGCGAGTTTAAGCAGTTCTTTGCGTCCCGGTTCCTTGTATTGGTTGGCAACAGACAGACTGTGATAGCCACCTTGTTTGGGAGAATAGGTGAGATCGTAGGCCGGAGCAAATTGCCATTTTCCGGTTTCATTCATCAAAAAGGACACGTTCTTACTATGGTCATCCATATTCAGGGAACAAACATTAAAAACGGCCAATCGAAACACTTTTTCACAGGCTTTGAGGTCATTTTCCAATCGATTAGCGGCATCCATCACATGTCCGTAATCCATGGTGCTCAGACGAAAATTGTCGTGTAGCAAACCGCAAGCAGAATGAAGGTGTAATCGTTTTCCGTTTTGTATATCAAAGCGTTTTGTTCCGAAGAATGCATGGCCTTTGGCGCTGAAAAATAATTTGGAGGGGGCCATTTCGATTCCGCAAGCTGCCGCCATAAGAGTGTAAACATATTCAATTTTGGCAATGTCTCTAAAATCTGTTAATGCACGAAATTTAATGATCCATGGCTCAAAATCCGAACCTATAATTGTAGAGAAGGAATGGGATAACTCATTGTAGTTTACTAAAATCTTCGGCCTTGCTCCGACGGAATTTCCGCCCAAATGATATAAATCGTCTAGCAGCGCAGCAGTACCCGTTTTTTGAAGAAGTTCGGTTTCATCGGCGAAGAGATCTAAATCAATAGCTGACTCATCGTAATGCTTGTTCTGTTCGCAAGGCTCGTAGATCAATGCGCCTTGCGCAGTTCGTCCGAGATGGAATAGTCGATCCAATGGACCCATTCTGTTTGGATCCATTCCCTGTTCAAGCAATTTTCGGTCTAACAACAATCTTCCCCAGCCATCAGGGATGGAATCGTTAAAAACCCCCGGTAAGCCTTCAAAAGGTTCTTTAGGGCAGGTAAGAATTTCCCTTGTTTTTCTTAATTTAAAGGGTGAGATATCCAGTTGCGAATCTAAAAAGGATGCCGAATAACGAAAATATACGACTTCATCCTGTAAAAGTAAGGTGCCTACTTCAACGGGAGAGGAGCCAAAATCCAACGAAACCTTTAACTTTTCTGCGTTCATTGAGAATTACAAAAAAAGTTTTTCAGAGGGTTTTTGCGCTTCTATTTTAAACAAGGCATCGAAGTCCTCCAATATTCCCAAAATGAAGGCGATTCGAATTAATGAATCAAGCGCGATCAAACCTGTGCGCTCAAAACGCTTGTAACTTCCCAGTGAAACTTTTGCTCTGGTTGCCAGTTCCTGCTGTGAAAGCTTCTTTTCTTTTCTCAAACGCCTAGTTCTCTGTGCCAGTTCTGCCAAAACATCCGATGGTGTTTTATCAATCGTAAATGGATTCAAAATAGTTAAAATATGAACCAAATGTATCTAAAAATAATTAATATAGCTAAATTAGTGTCTATTAATTTGTCCTGATGAATACCGTAAACACATTTTTATGTTTCATTCCTTTCAAGACCTGAGGAGATTCTTCTCAGAGCGAGAATGAGAGCGTTCTTCGATGCTTACTCGGAACAATTGTGATCAGCAGTTAAGTCTCACATCTCGGCTCTCACAGCGCAGCGGTCCATGCTCTATGTTCCATCAGCGCGAAGGTCTAATCACACAGGGAGAATGAGAGTCAGAGCGGTCTATCTTTTTCAACCAATTTGGAGACACCATAGAGGGGCAAATTGGTCATCCAGGTTTCTTTACGGTAGGCTGATAGAGATGTGCGATAGCAATGAATATGCGGATATTTTTGCGCTAAAGTTTTGAGTGACTTTGACTGTAAATTCTCACTCGCCTTCACTTCAAGCGGAACAAGTTCATTTTCTTTTTCGAAGAGAAAATCAACTTCAGCTGAACCGGTGTCATTGGCCCAATAATACAGCTGTTTCAGTCCTGTGGCTTTTAATTCCTGCAAAACGAATTGCTCGGTCAATGCGCCTTTGAATTCGTTGAACAATTGTTCTTTTTCAATAATGGTTTGTGGCGCTAAATCGCCCAGTGCCGCGAGTAGTCCTACATCTAACACGTACAATTTAAAGACATTCAAATCGCTGTAAGCTGCAAGTGGGAAATTTGCTTTTTTTGTTCTGTTCACGCGGTAGATGACGCCATAATCTACCAGCCAATTGATGGCCATTTCAAAATCCTTGGCTCGCGTTCCTTGGCGTATAAGTCCATAGATGAATTTCTTGTTTTCTTTGGCCAATTGACTGACTACCGCATTCCAAATCATGCGAATGCGCGGAATAATATCCGCTGGAGCGTGTTTGGAGAAATCTTGTTCGTAAGCCAGTAAGATGCTTTGTTGGATTTTCCGTACCTCGGAAAAATTACTTTTCTCACTATAGGCCAAAACGGCTTCCGGCATTCCTCCTACAAAGTAATACCCTTTCAATAATTCGACAATCTTTGTTTGCAGGCCGGACAACAAAGACCAGTCTCTCTCATTGAGTAATGCGACCAGTTTAGCATTCCCTGTTGCCAGTAAAAACTCTTGAAAGGACATCGGATATAGGTTCAAGAATTCCACTTGTCCAACTGGAAAGGAAGTTTGTTGTGTCAGCGCAATTCCGAGTAAAGACCCTGCCCCGACGACATGCTGCCCCGGTAGGTCTTCTCTAAAATATTTCAAGGAAGTTAAGGCACCTTTTGCCTCTTGTATTTCATCAAAAACCAAAAGCGTTTTACCTGGTTGAATGTCCTCTCCGTAATAGGTTTCGAGTGAACGGATAATGCGCTTTGGGTCATAATCCTGCTCGAACAATTGTCTTAGGTTTATTTCCTTCTCAAAATTCACATACACCATGTTCTCAAAGTGGGTTCGACCAAACTGCTTCATCAACCATGTTTTGCCTATTTGTCTTGCACCATAGATTAATAAGGGCTTTCGCGCAGTTTTATCTTTCCATTCCTTCAGTAATTTCTCTGCAAATCGCTCCATAAAAACGCCGTAAATTCATTTTTCGGAAACTAAATTACATTTTTTCATACGACTTTTTGTAGTATTTTACATTTTTTCATACGACTTTTTGTAGTATTTTACATTTTTTATTACAACTTTTATAATGAAGGATAATTTATTTTAAAAAGTTTTCTGCTAAAACAGTTGTAAATCGATTTAGGTCAATCTCTTTTTTTCTGTTGCGAAAAGAATTCTATGTTCACATCTCGGCTCCCTCAGCGCCAGCGATCTATGCTCGTCATAGGCAATAGTGATTAGCCATTAGAGGGAGCAGTGAGAATGAGAGCGAAGAAGTGTTATATGTGATCCTTGTTCCTTGTTCTTCTTTCATCCAGCCATTTCGGCACCTTTTTATCCTGCTTTGTTTGATCTCCAAGCAATTTCTCAATTAGATCCGGTCGTTTGGCTTTGGAAAGACGCTGTTTGATCCAATCCTGATTTTCCCTCTTGTACCAGAAGAAATAACGGTTTTGGTTCTGTTTTTCCTCTTTGGTCTTCACCGTTTTTACAGGCTTAAGTGTATATGGATGCACGCCCGTGTAATAGATCACCTCAGCAACCGTCATCGGAGTGGGCATGAAGTCTTGTACCTGCTCGAGCTGGAATCCCATGTCTTTGGTCTCGGCGGCGAGATTGGCCATGTCTTCTTCTTCACATCCGGGGTGCGAAGAAATAAAATACGGTATCAGCTGTTGCTTCAAGTTGTGTTTAGCAGAAAGAAGGTCGTATTTTTCCTTGAACTTATGGAAATACTGAAATGATGGTTTGCGCATCACTCTCAGTGTAGCATCTGACGTGTGTTCCGGGGCAACTTTTAGTCGACCACTCACATGACGAGTAATTACCTGTTCGATGTATTCATCGTGATTTCCGTCTTCATTATTCTTATTAAAATCATCCACCAACAGATCATAGCGAATACCAGATCCAATAAAGGCTTTTTTCACTTTCGGATGAGTATCAATCTTACGGTACAGGGCAGTCATTTGTTTGTGCGAGGTATCCAGATTGCTGCAGATCACCGGATGAATGCAACTTGGTGAAGAACAACGTGCACAAATGGCTTCGTCCTTGCCTTTCATCTTATACATATTGGCACTTGGACCACCGATATCAGAAATGTAACCACGAAATTCAGGATGTTCAACGACCTCTTCCAATTCAGATAGGATGGACTTTTCACTGCGCGAGGCAATGAATTTTCCCTGATGTGCAGAAATAGTGCAAAAACTGCATCCTCCAAAACAACCCCGGTGCATATTGATCGAAAACTTGATCATGTCGTATGCAGGGATCGCTCCACGTTTCTTATACTTCGGATGAGGCAAGCGTGTGTAAGGCAGATCAAATGAACGGTCGATCTCCTTCTCGCTCATCGTCTTGTATGGTGGATTGATGACCAATGTCTGATTGCCAACCTTCTGAATAATACGATCCGCCTGCCATTTGTTCGATTCAACTTCTACGATTTTGAAGTTTCCTGCATATTTTAATTTGTCTTGCAGACATTCTTCATGACTTGCCAACTCAATGGTTTCCCAATTTTTGTTCTTTGGCAATTGCTCCGATGAATCTTGAAGAAAAGCTACTTGTTTGATCGTCCTTAAATTACTAAAAGGAACCCCCTTTTTCAGAAGTTGTAACATTTCCCTCAAAGGTTGATCACCCATCCCATAAACCAGTATATCTGCCTTTGAATCCACCAGCACAGACGGCATCAACTGATCTTTCCAGTAATCGTAATGCGTAACTCTGCGTAAGGAAGCTTCAATCCCGCCGATCATCACCGGTACGTCTGGATAAAGATCTTTAAGAATATTGGAATATACGATCGTTGCATAATCCGGTCTGAATCCTGCAGCTCCTCCGGGAGTATAAGCATCGGTTGATCGAAGTCGTTTATTGGCCGTGTAGTGGTTGACCATCGAATCCATACAGCCTGCTGTAACTCCGAAGAAATATTTTGGGTTACCCAGTTTTTTAAAATCTCTAAGGTCATCTTTCCAGTTGGGTTGGGCGATGATTCCGATCTTGAAACCTTCATCTTCAATGATTCTACCAACAACTGCTGTACCGAAGGATGGATGATCCACATAGGCATCACCAGATATCAGGATTACATCTAGTTGTTCCCACCCACGTTTTTCTACTTCTTTTTTGGTGAGCGGAAGCCAGTCTGTTATTGGTCTTTCAATCATATGGACAAAGATACGCTTTAAAAAATGCAGCGATTCGAATGAATTATACGCATGGGTTCATCAGATTGTTCTAAATTTAGTCTTTATGAGTAAAATAGTGCCCTTATTGATGTCATTGTGTTTGTTCTCATGTAGTACCAAAAAAGAAAAGGCACCTATTGGGAACATCAAACGAGTTGAGGAGCTTCTTCGTTATTCAATCTTTCAGACAGAGAATGAGAAGAATTTATCTTTTCCTATTTTGTTCAATAAGAATGTGTTGCTATCTCAAGGTATTTGTTCGATCAAGAGAAAATATTATCTGATTGATTCAACGGAAATGATTTCAGGTAAGACGCTGAGAGAGGAACGTCACTATATTTTCAATAAGGGATCCATTCATAAAATGGAACTTTTTTATTTCTATGATGACAGACAGGTGGGTCGAATGAGAATTGGTTATGCAAAAAAGGGTTTTGTAAGCGGCTTTAAAGAGGCAACGATTGAACGGGACAGTGGTGCAGTTACAGATAAGGAATTCATGGAAGCCGGTTTTCAGGTGCATGAATTTGTTAAAAAACAGCGTCGATTCAGTAGCTATAAGGAGAAGACCTCTGGAACGATGTTATTCTTTATGATCAACAAAGCTTATTGGGGGGCGCTTTCAATCGATTCCATTTTGCATCCATCGCCTGTTGATCGTGTTGTATTGGGATCGGCATTGTATCCGTTCAAAAGTTACTCTGTCGAAAATAAGGTCAAGGAGAGTAATGTGTGCTTTTATACCTATCATCCTTATTTAAAGCGAATACACTGTATCATTACTGAGGACTTTCCATTTTCAACAACTCGCACTTTTTTCTATGATAAAGAGGGTTACTGTACCAGTTATATTGATTCTACATTTTCCTCCGAAGAATTTCTATTGCGGACTGCTTCGCGCATCACATTGAATTCTAAAAAATTACCAATGATCATCACACACAAAAAGGAAACTGCTTTTCGTAAACTGGGTGTTACTTCTATAGAAAAATTTGAATATCAGTACGAGAGATGACCTCAAACTCGTTGAGCTTTGAACGAAAAGAGCAGTGATCAAAAAAATTCGACTCTAGTTACCATTCATCTGCAGTACAATAAAGAGGAAGAGGAAGAAGACTCAGAAGAATTGTCCGAATAGATGATTAACTTTGTTGAAGAACACATTTAAAATGATTCAACTAAAGAAATACTCCACTTTGCCTGAAGGAGCATCCGTTGCACTTCTTGTAGATAAGAAAACGAAGATCTCAGCTTCTGCCGGTACGGAATTGAAGTCATTGGTGAAGTCCTTTCTGAAATCAGAAGATGATTTTGACTATTACAAAACAGCCAAAGGAAACATCTTTCTGATCAAAGCAGAACAGGGGTCAGAAAAATTAAGAGTAGCCGGAAATAGAGTGTTTTCTCAACATTCCAAACAATATGACTTGTATGTACAAGGTAATTCGGAAAGCTGTTTTCATCTCGCAGAAGGTTTGATATTATCCTCTTATCAGTTTTTGCCGTATTTCTCGGATGCAGCAAAACGTAAACATAAGTTTGAGAATATCTTTCTTCCGGAAGAGGTGTCTGATAAGAAACGCAAAGAACTCGAATCCATTCAGAAAGCAGTGTTCTGGGTGCGTGATCGGGTGAATGAACCGGTATCTCATCTAAATGCTACTCAGCTTGCGGCTCACATTGAAGCCTTGGGTAAAGAAGCTGGATTTCAGGTGCAGATCCTTGAAAAAACACAGATCGAATCCTTGAAAATGGGAGGTTTATTGGCTGTTAACAAAGGCTCCATCGATCCACCCACCTTCACTATTGCCGAGTACAAACCAGAAAATCCCATCAATAAAAAACCGATTGTTCTTGTCGGTAAAGGAATTGTTTATGATACAGGAGGCTTGAGTTTGAAACCAACGCCCGGTTCGATGGATGTCATGAAAAGCGATATGGCAGGCGCGGCAACAGTAATTGGCGCCTTATACCTTGCGGCGCTTCAGAAGTTAAAAGTGCATGTCATTGCGCTCGTACCATCCACGGACAACCGACCGGGGGGCAATGCGTATGCTCCTGGAGACGTGATTACGATGTTCAATGGAAAGACCGTTGAGGTACTAAACACCGATGCAGAAGGCAGAATGATACTCGCAGATGCACTTTCCTATGCGGAGAAATTCAAACCACAACTCGTCATTGATGCAGCAACACTTACCGGAGCTGCGGTCCGTGCTATTGGAACAAGGGCTTCAATCATCATGGGGAATGCCGGCGATAATTATTTTGAACAACTTGAAAAAGCGGGTGAAGAAGTCTACGAACGCGTAGTCCGTTTTCCTTTCTGGGATGAATACGGTGAAGAAATGAAGTCAACCATTGCAGACCTAAAGAATATTGGTAGTGGGAATGCAGGAATGATTACCGCAGGAAAATTTCTTGAACACTTCGTTGATTCTCCATATATTCATATGGACATAGCCGGTCCGTCCTGGCTTGACGGAAAAGAAGATTATAAAGGACAGGGAGGCACAGGAAGCGGCGTTCGCCTTTTATATACCTTCCTCAAAAGAATAAAGTAATGGAAAAAGAAAAAGAACAATCACATACGGTGCCCGTTAAGGTTGGTATTTCCATCGGCGATATTAACGGCATAGGTCCTGAAGTCATCATTAAAGCCTTGCGGGATTCTCGTATTCTTCAGGATTGTACGCCAATCATCTATGGTTCTACGAAGGTGTTTGCTCAGTATAAAAAAATCTTGAACGATCAGGAGTTCAATTATCAGTCGTGCAAGACTGCTGAAGAGGCTCAGTATCGTAAAATAAACATTGTCAATGTATGGACTGATGACGTTGATATTCAGTTGGGACTTGCCACGGAAATAGGTGGATCTTGCGCATTTCAGGCACTTGATCATGCAACTCAGGATCTTGCCGCTGGTAGAATCGACGTGCTGGTTACTGCCCCTATTTCCAAAGAGGCCATGGGCAAAACCTCATTCAGATTTCCGGGGCATACGGAGTATCTAGCGGATCTTTCCGGTGTCGAAGATGCATTGATGGTAATGGTGTCAGGAAATTTACGTGTGGCTTTGGTGACCACGCACATTGCATTGAAAGAGGTAAGTTCTACCCTGACCAAAGACAAGATCCTAAAGAAGATCCGGTCCTTTGAGGCGTCTTTGAAAAAAGATTTTGGAATCCTAAGGCCAAAAATTGCTGTATTCGGATTAAATCCACATGCTGGTGAAAATGGTAAGATGGGAAGTGAGGAACAAGAGATTATCACCCCGGCGGTGAATGCTGCAAGGAATGAGGATATTCTTGCGTTTGGTCCATATCCGGCGGATGGCTTTTTTGGTTCATCTTCCCGCTCAAATTACGATGGAATACTTGCTATGTACCATGATCAGGGATTGACTGCATTCAAAGCACTGGCTTTTGATGATGGCGTGAACTTTACTGCAGGATTACCCATTGTTCGAACCTCACCTGACCACGGAACAGCTTTTGATATTGTGGGACAGAATAAAGCTTCTGAAAATTCGATGCGACAAGCAATCTACACGTCTATCGATATTTACCGAAGTAGAAAATTCATTCGTGAGATCAGTGCAAATCCTTTACAAAGTGCACTACGTGATAAGAAAAAAGTAAGTGAACATGTGGAATAGAATTCCTTTTGACGGTAAAAAAATGGAAGATATTAACATGGTTTCGTTTAAAATACTAACTTTGCCCTCCAATTTTCACCCATCGTGAAGTCAAAAAGAGAATTTATTATCCCCTTTGTTGGCTTAAGGGTGGGCTTTCACGAGTTTGAATTTGAAATTCGTGATGCGTTCTTTGAAGAGCTTGAGTACGCCATCGTCCAGAAAGGAGATGCGGTAGTGAAGCTCAGACTTGAGAAAAAAGAGACCATGCTCATCGGAGAATTTTCAGTGAGTGGTTCTGTTTTCACTTCGTGTGACCGTTGTAATGATCCTGTAGAAGTTCCGGTTAAAGGTGCTTTTAGATTGATCTATAAATTCGGTGACGAACAAAGCGATGATGAATCCTTGATTGTATTGCCCAACGATACCTTTGAATTGGACTTTCGTCAAAACATCTATGAGCTCATTTCCGTTTCTCTTCCTGCGCGTATGGTTCATGCCAAAGGAGAATGTAATGAAGAAATGATCGAATTGCTTCAGAAGTATTCAGGTCGGAATGAAGAAGATAGTGAAGACCATGAGGGTGATTGGGACGATGAAGATGAATGGGACGATGAAGATGACGACGACGAACCGATAGATCCGCGTTGGTCGGCACTTAAAAATTTGAATTAAAACGATATAAATAAAGAAAAATGGCACATCCTAAACGAAAAATTTCGAAGACTCGCCGTGACAAAAGAAGAACACACAAAAATGCGGTAGCAAATAATATCGCTACGTGTCCTACTACAGGTCAACCGCATTTGTTCCACCATGCGCACTGGCATGAAGGAAAACTGTATTACAAGGGAAAGGTAGTTGCGGAGAAGGAAGTAGCAGTTTAAGTAAAGAACTCAACGCTACTGCTGCATGAAGATCGGAATAGATATTCTTGGCGGCGACTTTGCGCCGGATGCTAATTTATCCGGAGCTATTCTAGCCAAAAAAGAACTTCCCGGCAACGTTAAACTTGTGTTATTAGGCGACAGAGATCAGATCTCTAGTGGCCTTTTCGCATTGAATGCAAGTCCAGACGATTTTGAAATCATACACGCCCCGGATGTGATCACGATGCATGACCACCCGACTCGTGCGATTCCTCAGAAACCCAATAGTTCTATCGCCATTGGATTTGATCTTTTGTCGAAACAAACGATACAGGCATTTGCAAGTACAGGCAATACTGGTGCAATGCTGGTTGGAGCTATCTACAAGATCAATACGATTCCGGGAATCATTCGTCCTTGCATTACCTCAACATTGCCTGCAATCGATGGTTCGAAAACGATTCTTTTGGATGTTGGATCCAATGCAGATTGCAAAGCCGACGTGCTCTATCAGTTTGCTGTGTTAGGAGCGCTTTATGCTAAAAATGTTTATGGTGTTGAAAACCCGAGAGTTGCTCTCCTCAATATTGGAGAAGAAGAATCTAAAGGGAATTTGTTGACATTAGCTGCACACAAATTAATGACTGAGTCAGATGAAATTAATTTTATTGGAAATTTAGAAGGTCGTGATTTGTTTTTCGGAAAGGCAGATGTGATTGTCTGTGACGGATTTACCGGAAATGTGGTTTTGAAGGAAGCAGAAGGAATTTATACGTTGATGCGTAAACGTGGAATTCGGGATGAGTATTTTGACCGTTTCAATTATGAAAATTACGGCGGAACTCCTATTCTCGGGGTTAAAGGCAATGTGATAATCGGACATGGAATTTCCAATGATATTGCCGTTAAAAATATGATTTTGCATGCGTATGAGGTGGCCCGTTCCGGATTGACTCAGAGCGTGAATGAAGCTTTTAGTTAACCAGAATATGAAGAAAATTACAGCAGCTATTACCGGTGTGCAAGGCTTTGTTCCAGACACTATTATGTCAAATGATGATTTGGCGAAGATCATTGATACGTCGGATGAATGGATCACTGCACGTACCGGCATCAAGGAACGAAGAATCCTGAAGGAAGGTGCGTCTTCTGATATGGCCGCCGCCGCCGCAAAAGGATTACTCGACAAAATGGGTATTGATCCTCTTGACATAGAACTCGTTCTTGTTGCAACGGTAACTCCCGATTATCCATTTCCATCAACCGCCAATGTGGTTTGTGACAAAGTAGGAATGACCAATGCGTGGGGATATGATATGATAGCTGCATGTTCCGGTTTTATTTATGCGTTGTCAACCGGGGCACAATTCATTGAGACAGGTCGTCATAAAAAGGTATTGGTTATTGGTGTTGATAAGATGACGTCCATTCTTGATTATCAGGATCGAACAACTTGCGTTATATTCGGTGATGGGGCAGGAGCGGTATTACTTGAGCCAAATGAAGAAGGAATGGGTGTGCAAGATTTTATTTTACGTAGTGATGGTTCTGGTCGACAATACCTTATTCAGCCCGCAGGAGGCTCAGCAAATCCACCGTCTCATGAGACTGTAGATCGGCGAATGCATTACGTTAAGCAGGAAGGAAAACAAGTGTTCAAATTTGCTGTGACCAACATGGCTGAAGTTTCAGCAGAGATCATGGAGAAGAACAACCTTTCCAGTGAGGATGTAGATTGGCTGGTTCCGCATCAGGCAAATTTACGTATTATCGACGCAACAGCTGAACGAATGGGATTATCCAAGGAAAAGGTGATGATCAATATTCAGAAATATGGTAACACAACTGCAGGCACCTTGCCCCTTTGTTTGTGGGATTACGAGAACAAACTTAAAAAAGGTGATAACATTATTCTTTCTGCCTTTGGTGGTGGATTTACCTGGGGGGCCGTATACTTGAAATGGGCCTATGACCCTAAATAATAATTGTTATTTTTACAGACTAAATAACTCAACTCATTATGAATCTGAACGAAATACAAGATCTCATTAAATTCGTTGCTAAATCAGGTGTAAGCGAAGTGGAAATCGAACAAAAGGATTTCAAGATCATCATCAAATCTGAGCAAAAGTCAAGGGGTTCTGACCAACCGATTATTGTTCAGGCGGCAGCTCCTACAATCGCAGCACCAGCTCCTGTGGCAGCGGTTCCGGCACCAGCTCCAGCAACGACTGCAGCTACACCAGCCTCTCCGGCAGCCGCAGGGTCAACCGATGATTCCAAACTTATCACCGTGAAATCTCCAATGATTGGCACATTTTATCGCTCTTCCGGGCCAGATAAAGATCCATTTGTTAATGTAGGTGATGTTGTTTCGAAAGGTAATACACTTTGCATTATCGAGGCAATGAAGTTGTTTAACGAAATTGAATCGGAGGTTTCAGGAAAGATAGTTAAGGTACTGGTTGATGATGCATCTCCTGTAGAATACGATCAACCATTGTTCCTTGTTGACCCTTCATAAGAACACAATTTGAAATTCATAGAGGCTCTGTAGAACAGAGCCTTTTTATATCTACTCTATAAACCATAGTGTATGTTTAAAAAGATCTTAATTGCCAATAGGGGAGAGATTGCGTTGCGCGTCATTCGTACCTGTAAGGAAATGGGAATTAAAACGGTGGCTGTATACTCAACTGCGGATAAGGATAGTTTACCTGTGCGATTTGCTGATGAAGCAGTATGTATCGGTCCGGCGGTAAGCTCCAAATCTTATTTGTCTATCCCTAATATCATTGCCGCCGCTGAAATTACTAATGCGGATGCGATCCATCCGGGCTATGGATTCCTGTCTGAAAATGAAAAATTCTCCAAGGTTTGCCAAGAACATGGAATCAAATTCATAGGCGCACTACCTGAACAGATCGCTGGCATGGGGGATAAAGCTACGGCGAAAGCCACTATGATAAAAGCAGGTGTGCCTTGTATTCCAGGTTCAAAGGGATTATTGAAAGATCTTGAGGATGCCAGAAAAACAGCGAAGGATATAAAATATCCTGTGATTCTTAAGGCTACTGCCGGTGGTGGTGGTAAAGGAATGCGAATTGTATGGAAGGAAGAGGATTTGGAGGCTAATTGGGATTCTGCCCGACAGGAAGCAGTCGCGGCCTTCGGAAATGAGGGGATCTACATGGAGAAATACATTGAAGAACCAAGGCACATAGAGATCCAGATTGCCGGTGATCAATTCGGAAGCGCCTGCCACCTTTCTGAAAGGGATTGCTCCATTCAACGTCGTCATCAGAAACTGGTAGAAGAGACACCATCTCCCTTCATGACAGAAGAATTGCGTGAACGAATGGGTGAAGCGGCTATCAAAGCTGCAAAAGCCGTGAAATATGAGGGTGTAGGCACTGTAGAATTCCTAGTGGATAAGAATCGTGATTTTTATTTCATGGAAATGAATACTCGAATTCAGGTAGAGCATACGATTACAGAGGAAGTGATCGATTTTGACCTGATCAAGGAACAAATTAAGATTGCAGCAGGATATAAAATCTCTGGAAAAAATTACTATCCACATCTGCACGCGATACAATGCCGCATCAATGCAGAGGATCCTTACGCTGACTTTAGACCATCTCCTGGTAAAATTACATCATACCATTCACCGGGTGGTCATGGTGTTCGCATAGATACGCATGCATATGCAGGATATATCATTCCTCCGAATTACGATTCAATGATCGGAAAATTGATCGTTGTTGCTCAAACTCGTGATGAAGCGATCTTGAAAATGAAACGCGCGTTGGATGAGTACATCATCGAGGGAGTCAAAACAACTATTCCATTTCACTTGAAGTTGATGGATAATGAAGATTTTCGAAAAGGGAACTTCACCACAAAGTTCATGGAAACGTTTGATTTTTAATCGAACCAATGTTTTAAAACAAAGAAGGTCGGAAACGACCTTCTTTTAGTTTCATTTAAAGGCTAGGGATCCCTGAAATCTGAGCATCCTTATTGCACCAAATTTTTAAGAAGATCAAATAGGTTGGGCAATTCAATGGACGGATTTACCTCCGACACATTGATTTTAGACGTTTCTTTTGTTGAATTCTTTTCCGACTGATCTGGTACTCGAGAAACACCTAATACTTTCGAATTGTAATTGTATGTTGTGAATTGTTTTTCGTTAATGGATTGAATCAATTCTAACATCTCCTCGTCCGAAATCTTTTTGCTGTTATAAGTAATGAAAGCGGTTTGAATCCTTCGCCCATCTTCAAAATCAAATTGAACCCGTTCTACAGCTCCTGTTGATTTCAGATGAGAACGAATGCTCCCTCCACAGGCCATTTCGCAAGCCATCCCCTCAATCTCAACGGTCAGCATTCGATTCGCTTTCACTTTGACAGCTTCCTTTTTTTGTCCTTTGACAGTACGCACATGCACTACATTCGATTCACCAATACAGGAGAATAAGAGAGAATAAACCAAAGGCACAAGAATAATTAACCGCATGACAATTACTTTATAACGACAAAAGTAGCTTAATTTCATATCTCATAAACATAAAAATCTGTTAATAGTTCACTGCTTTTTTACTTTCATCAAGTGGCGGTTATTATCACTCGAACTACCTACCTTTGTATCCTATGAAATAGCCATGCAAACACTTCGCGCAAGCACCGATGAAAATAGCATGGTTTATACCATGTGACCTTTAAAAGACAAATTATTTACATATGAAAATTACGAAAGCCGCCTTTGTGGTTTCCAATACAGATATGACCCTTTGTCCGAAGGACGACCGCGCGGAATTTGCCTTTATCGGGCGTTCGAATGTGGGGAAATCATCGTTGATCAACATGCTTACCGGAAATAAAAACCTCGCCAAGACTTCGGGTCGACCGGGAAAAACACAGTTAATCAATCATTTCCTGATTAATGATGATTGGTTTCTTGTTGATCTTCCAGGTTATGGTTATGCCAAAGCATCCAAAGTACAGCGTGAAAAGTGGGAGCGATTCATCGCGGACTACCTGACGAAAAGAGAGCAGCTTCTGAACGTTTTTGTATTGCTTGATTCGCGATTAGAACCACAGAAGATCGATATTGAGTTCATGAATTGGTGCGGAGAGAAGGAATTGCCTTTTGCTATGGTATTCACTAAGATGGATAAGCTTTCTTCCTCTGCTCTTCAGAAAAACCTTGTAAAGTATAAAAAAGAAATGCTCAAATTTTGGGAAACCTTACCTCCGGTATTTACTACCTCTAGCGAATCCGCCTTCGGAAAGGAGAAGTTGCTGAATTACATTGGCCAGATCATCGAAAACGTGAAGGGATAAACATGAAACGACTTCTTTTTTTATTTCTTTTTTCTTCGGCATGTATTGCATTGATCTATTGGAATAGTCCTCCAGAAGATAAAAAAGACTTACCTGTGATCAATCCGGTGGATGTGAACGAGGATATGGTGGATCCTGAACTGGTACGTTTAGGTTATGGACATAAGATCGGGCATTTTTCATTTCTGAATCAGGATAGCTTAATATTTACAGATGCTGAGTTAAAAGGGAAGGTGTATGTTGCGGAATACTTTTTTACGACATGCAAAACGATCTGCCCAAAAATGAATGGTCAGATGTGTCGCGTTCAAGCGGCTTTTGCTAATGAAAAGAATTTTGAGATCCTAAGTTTTACGGTTGATCCGAAAACAGACACACCTTCAAAATTAAAGAATTATGCTGCTATGCACAACGCGAATAGTAGTCAGTGGCATTTTCTTACGGGTTCTAAAGATAAACTTTATAAACTTGCACGAACATCTTTCTTTGTTTTGAAGCCGGCGGAGACCGCAAACCAAGGGGATGTAGGATCAGATTTCATCCACACGAATAATTTTGTTCTTGTCGATAAACAGCGCCGAATTCGTGGTTACTATGATGGTACATCTTCATCTGATGTTGACCGATTGATCACAGATGCCAAAACACTTCTTCATTTGGAGTAATCCGATTACGTAGAGCTTATAAATATTGGACTTAAATTATTCTAGGAAGCGCCTATCTTTGCAAAGATGTTTCAAATAAAGTCAACGGCAAGTAAGATTGGTGCTCTGGTACTTTTCTGGATTGCTCTTTTTGATGTAGGCAGGATCTTTTTTTTGATCCATAATTGGCAAAAATTCAACAATTTGCCCGCCAGAGAATGGTTGGGCTCCTTTTGGCACTCTCTTCGTCTTGATCTTGCAACAGCAGCCATTTTCTCTATTCTCCCATTACTCGTTCTAGTTGTTCATCATGTGTATCATTCAAGACTCATTTTTAGAGTCTTTATGTTCATCGTTTTTTTGGAGGCATTACTCGTTGTATTGATTTCCTCAGGAGAGATAAATGCCTATCCGGAATGGAATCATAAACTAACAACACGTGTTTTTACACATCTTCTTAATCCCGATGAGGTAGTAAGAACGGCCGATTATTCCATGACCATTTGGTTTGTGGTTTTTACTCTTTTACAAATGATCATCGTTTGGAAGCTGTTACGCTTTTTCTTACCATATAAGGAGATTGGGTCTGAAATTTCTTCCAGATGGATCTACCGTTCTTCAGGAGCGTTTATATTGCTTTCACTTTTTGGATCTGGTTTTTTACTTTTGGCTAGAGGTGGCACGCAACAGATCCCTATCAATATTGATTCGGCATATTTCAGTAAGGAATATGCGGTGAATGATCTCTCCGTAAATTCCTCGTATTTTTTTGCAAAGAGCTGGCTTCTGTATAACAGAAGTACGACTGGTGCTGAATTTCCGAGAATTTCAGATGAGGCTTCAACAGAAATACTTAGCGACTTTTATCAATACGATAAAAGACATAACAATTATATATTTACAACCGATAAGCCCAATTTTGTTTTTCTGATCATGGAAAGCTGGACTGCAAATGCGGTGGCTACCTTAACCGGAAAAAAGGGCGCAACACCCCATTTTGATAAGTTGGCAAAGGAGGGCTTATTGTTTACGAATATTTATGCTACCGGAGGGACGTCGGAGGTTGGAAATTCAAGTATTTTTAGTGGTTATCCGGCGCTTCCTGAGGTGTCCTTGAGTATGCAACCTGACAAGCACCGTAAGATACCATCTTTCAATCAGGATCTTGAACGAATGGGCTACAGTTCACATTACCTCTTTTCGGGTGACTTGACCTATGGTAACATTGGAGGATATTTTGTGGATCATGGATTTGATACTGTAGAGGATGAAAAGGACTTCCCTCCCGGATTCCATCACGGCAAACTAAATTATTATGACGAAGACCTCTATGCTCTATTGTTGAAAAAACTGGACAGAGTCCAAGGTCCGTTTTTGTACGGGGTTTTTACAGGAAGTACTCATTCTCCTTATGATTATCCAAAAAGTAAGGTGCCTATTTGGAAAGGCGCAGAAGGTGAATTTATGAGCTCTCTATTATATGCGGACAAATGTTTGTATGATTTCCTTGTCAAAAGCAAAATGCACAAATGGTACCGAAATACAGTCTTTGTAATCGTTGCTGATCATGGTCATCCTTCACCGATTTTACTGAATCCTAACTTGGGTGGATATTTTCATATTCCCTTACTGCTGTATGGGCAACCATTGAAAAAAATGTTTTGTGGTGAGCGGATAACAAAAGTTGGATCTCAGGCCGATATAGTTCGTACACTTATGTTTCAACTTAAGGGCAATTACGAAAAATATATTTGGGGGAAGGATCTGTTGAATCCGAAAGCACCCGAGTTTGCTTTACATACAATTAATAGAGGCTTCGGATGGATAACACCTCAAGGTAATTTTTCATACAACATGGATTCAAAGTCATTTCTTGACAATACCTTTGAACCAAAAGAACTCAATAAGCAGCGTAAGAGATGTCACGCTTATATGTCGTTGGTATTTAGTCAATATGAAAAACTCTGATGCAACTGATTGGTAAACTAAATAGTTGGAATGGAATTTTGTTCGTTGCGTTGCTAGTGCGGTTAGTTGCAGTAGTTTTTTCGCCAGGTTATGGGATGCACGACGATCATTTTGTGATTATTGAAACAGCATCCTCTTGGTCCGATGGGATTGATAATAGTGGGTGGTTGCCTTGGAGTAAACAATCATCAGGAGTGCCTCAGGGACATAGTTTTACATATGTAGGATTGAATTTTTTTCTATTTAAAATCTGTAAACTTGGGGGCATTCATGACCCCAAAATATTAATGGGAATAAATCGCTTTTTCCATGCATTGTTATCTCTAACGGTTGTATATTTTGGTTACAAAATCACAGAAAAAATTTCAAATCGCGAATCGGCTTTAAAGGCGGCTTGGATTTTAGCTTTATTATGGTGCCTACCTTTTCTTTCTGTTCGTAATTTAGTTGAAATGGCCTGTATTCCCTTCTTGATTTCAGGAATGTGGTTGTTGCTGGATGAAAATAGAAGAAGCTATTTACTTGCAGGTCTGCTCATTGGAATAGCTGTCTCCTTTAGATACCAAGTGGCTATTTTCGCAATTTCAATGGCAGGATATTACCTTTTTAATCGTGAGTACAAATCATTTTTTTTGTTTAGTGCTGGGGTGACCATTATTTTTTGTTTGACACAAGGAATAGTTGATTTCTTCATTTGGGGATATCCCTTTGCAGAATTTCTTGGCTATTCAATCTACAACATGCATGAAGGAACTCAATATTTACCAAATTCGAATTATTTTATGTATTTTCTGGTGTTAATGGGCATTTGTCTATTTCCACTCGGAATTCTCATGATGATAGGTTTTTTTCGTTCCGCCAAACTAAATGCTCTTTTGTTTATTCCAACTTTAATGTTCATTTTATTTCATACATTTTACCCAAACCGTCAAGAACGTTTTGTTTTGTCAGTACTACCCATTTTTATCATTTTGGGTATATTGGGTTTAGAGCGCTTAAAATCATATTCGTTGTGGTATAAAATAGAGTTATTTTCCTTCAAGATATTTTGGATATTGAACGTTCCGCTTTTGATTTTTACTTCTTTTACATATTCTAAAAAATCTCGTGTCGAGGCTATGTATGCACTTTACAGTAACGAACTTACTCATGAACGCATATTATTGGAAGGATCAGCAGAAACAAAACCATCTATGATGCCACAGTTTTATGCTCGAAGTTGGACTTGTGAATTTACAGAACGAATCAATCCGAATCAAACACCACTCGTATCAGAGGATAAGCAATATGACTATATTTTCTTTTTTGGAGAGGAAAAATTGAAGGAGAGAAAAAAGGTTTATAGAAAAATCTATCCGAATCTGAGCCTAGTTAAAAAATGTGAGCCAAGTGTAATGGATTTACTGCTCAGGAAACTGAATTCAAAAAATGCAAATCAGTACATTGAAGTATGGGCGACTCACATTAGAGAGCATGATTAGAAAAAATATCTTTTACTTGTTTGTAGTTGGTTTGTTTTTGTTAGTGTCAGGACAACAACTTTTCGCCAAAACCATGTTTATGGACGGACTTTATTATGCAACTATTGCTCGAAATTTAGCCGTTCAAAAAGGGGATATTTGGCATTTGTTTTTTTCGGAAACAGTTTTTCATGAATTTCATGAACACCCGCCGCTGGCAATGTGGCTTCAAAGCTGGTATTTTAAACTTTTTGGAACTTCATGGTGGGTTGATAAAATATATTCAGTCAGTACCTATATTTTTATAGGAATGGGAATAAGGCTGTGTTGGAAAAACATCTGTCAAAACATGGAAACAGTTTGGTGCGTCATGTTACTCTGGTTGTTTGTGCCAGCCGTTTTTTGGGCTGTTGGAAATAATTTATTAGAAAATACACTTACGATTTTTACAACTTTTTCAATTGCATTTAACTTAATGAGCATCCAAAAACAGAAAGTTATTTTCATTTTTCTGGCAGGTCTTTTCTTGTTTTTTGCATTCTTAACGAAAGGTTTCGTAGCCTTGTTTCCTCTTTTATTTTTCTTCTTTTATTGGTGTATCTTTAAAAGTATTTCCTTTTTGAGAATGCTGCAATTATCGGCACTTTATTTCATTGGATTTTTGGTGCCGTTGATTCTACTGTTGATTTTTAATTCCGAAGCCTTAGAGTTTTTTCAAAAATATTTTTCGATTCAAGTTCTAAATAGCTTGAAAAATGTAGTAACCGTGAATTCAAGGTTTTTTATTATTAAACGTTTAGCAAGTGAACTGATTGTTCCATTTGTTCTTTTGACTATTGTCTCAATAACGCTTTACAAGTATAGAAGAGTCCTTAAGCCATCAAGCGAACAAAAAAAATGGGCGTATCTATTTCTCTGCTTAGGCATGACGGCTGTGTTACCAATCATGATTAGCATGAAACAAAGTGGGTTTTATATTTTAGCTTCATATCCTTTGTTTGCAATTGCATTTGCTCTTTTCTTTCAGCCTTATTTAAAAAAAATAAATGAGCTATTAGTATCTAAGAAAGGATTTCGAATGAGTGCGATCATCTTATTTATAGCAGGGATGGTTTATAGCTTGAATTCGTGGAATCATTATGGAAAGGATGCGGAAAAAGTGAAGGATATCGAATTGATTTTAAACACGATTACTCCTGGCCAAACAATTAACATATCGATGGAGATGAATGAAGATTGGGCTCTATTTGCCTACTTTTATCGCTTTGGGTTCGTTAGCTTAAAGGCAACGGATCAACCTTCACTTGCTTACTTACTAATAAATCCTTTGGAAAGTAACCGTTTTGTGGCACCCGGGAATTATCGATTAATTCCCTTAAAAACAAAGTTATTTCACTTATATCATCGTATCAACTAACATTTTTTTCTGTCGTGAAAATATTGATCGTTCGTTTCAGTTCCATTGGTGATATTGTCCTGACGAGTTCTATAATTCGGGCAATTAAAGAACAACGATCCGATTGTGAAATTCATTTTATTACAAAACAGACCTTTCGAAGTTTATTGGAGCATAATCCTCATCTGACTAAAGTACACACCTTTCAGAGATCGGTCAAAGAGATCTTACCTCAACTCAAAGCAGAACGCTTTGATCGGATCATCGATCTTCATCATAACCTCCGATCCGTATTGCTTTCAGTTTATTTGGGAGTTAAAGCTGATCGTTTTCGGAAATTGAATGTCCTGAAATGGGTACTGGTAAACCTGAAGTGGAAAGTAATGCCCGATCTGCATGTCGTTGATCGTTACTTTGGCGCGGTCATGACGCTCGGTGTGGAGAACGATCAAAAAGGAAATGAATTGTTCCTTGGCCCTGATGATTATGTGGATTTAGAAAAGATATTTCATATTCAGCCATCAAATTGTTTGGTTATCGCTATCGGTGCACAGTTCGCTACCAAACGAATGCCTTTAGTACTTCTGTTGAAGGTCCTGAATAAAATAGAAGTTCCTGTTATTCTTTGCGGAGGTGAAACAGATAAGGAACTTGCATCGGAAATCCTCAATTCATTACCCGATAAAAAAATTATCGATGCATGTGGTAAGTTCACCCTGTTGCAATCAGCAAGCATTGTCAGTCAAGGGGCTGCTATTCTCACAAATGATACAGGATTGATGCACATTGCCTCATGTTTCAATATACCAACTGTAAGTGTATGGGGCAATACCGTTCCTGAATTAGGAATGTATCCCTATTTCCCGCAAGACAAATTCCGAGTTTCTATTCATCAAGTGAATGGGTTAAAGTGCCGTCCCTGTTCAAAAATTGGTTTTCAGGAGTGTCCAAAAGGGCATTTTGACTGTATGAACAAACAGGATGTTGATCAGATTGCAGCGAGCACTAATCAATTATTCCTCACCGAGAAATAGCTTCTTCAACTCTGTCGCTTCATCAGGCTTCATTTTTCCGGCAAGAATCAGGCTGAGCTGCTTTCTTCTCAAAGCACCGTCAAAGCGCATTTTTTCTTCAGCTGTTTCTGGGATCAGTTCGGGAACTTGGATGGGACCGCCATTTTGATCAACTGCAACAAAGGTATAGATGGCTTCATTACACATTTCACGGATTCCGGTGACCTGATCTTCTACGAAAACATCTACAAAAACCTCCATCGAAGAGGTGAAAGCACGTGAAACTTTTGCTTCAAGCGTTACGATCGATCCATGCGCGATAGGTTTTTGAAAAGCAACATTGTTTACAGAGGCTGTAACCACGACTCTCTTACAATGCCGGTGAGCAGAAACACTAGCGATCACATCCATCCAAGCAAGCAACTCACCTCCAAAAAGATTGCCAAGCGTATTCGTATCGTTAGGAAGAACTACTTTGGTCGTGATCGATAAAGTTTCGGAGGCTTTTTTCGGTTTCATTGCTTTTTTTTCCAAAATTAGACCTTTCCTAAGGAATGATGTGATTTTTATATTCAAATTTGTAACTATTAAAAGTATGCTTCCGAATAAGAAGCAGGTTATTCAAAGAAGAATGAAGAAGTTAATCGAAGAGTTTCCGGACCAGATTAGAGAAGCGATACAAATTGCAAAGAATGCCCATTTGAAAAGGCAACCAAAGGACATTAGAAATCTTGTTATTTGTGGTATGGGAGGCTCTGGTATTGGGGGTATGATTGTTACTCAGTGGATCGAATCAGAGACTAAGGTGCCTATAATTCTCGTTCAGGATTATAAACTGCCTTCATTTATCGATGCTCATTCGTTGGTTATTGGGTCTTCTTATTCCGGTAATACGGAAGAAACTTTGATTGCTTTGGAAGAAGCAAAAAGGAGAGGTGCTCAAATTGCAGGGGTCTGCTCAGGAGGGCAACTGAAAGAATTTTGTGATGCTAATGGTTACGATTGCATTGTGGTAAGAGGTGGCTTTCCGCCTCGTGCGGCAACAGGATATGCTGTTGTTCAATTACTTAAGATCCTCGAAACTTACGGATTGATCTTGCCAGGAAGAATAGATGCGATGTTAATATCAGCCGACTTTTTGAATGAAAAGAAGACTGAGATTCATACTCTGGCAAAGAGGATCGCTGATGCCCTGTACGGTAAAGTTGGTGTCATCTACTCCGGACCGGAATACCAAAGTGTTGTTACTCGCGCTCGTCAGCAATTCAACGAGAATTCCAAGTATTTGTGCATCACACACATCATACCTGAGATGAATCATAATGAACTTGTGGGATGGGGTGGTGGAGATGATCGGTTTTCGGTTTTGTTCATAGATGGTGAAGACATTTCAGAGCGCAATAAACTGAGAATGGAAATTTCCAAAGAGATCATTGGGCACAAAACACCTCACCTTATGACCATACTAGCTTGCGGCGCTTCACATATTGAAAGATGTATGTATCTCATTAATGTCATTGATTGGGCATCATTTTACCTGAATGAACTAACCGGGGCAGATATCATGGATATCAAAGTAATAGATCACCTGAAGTCTGAATTAGCAAAGATCTGATGCATGCCTATACTCCCAAAGGTTGAATGGCAAGATTTAGGACTGATCGATTATCAGCAGGCATGGAACCTTCAGGAGCAATATTTTCAGGACACGATCCAACAAAAGATCAAGTCGAGAACCAATCCAGAAGCTCAGTTAACACGTAATTATCTTTTTTTTTGTGAACATCCCCATGTCTATACCCTAGGAAAAAGCGGATCCCATGAAAATCTGCTTCTTGGAAGCAGAGAATTGGGGGAGGTAGAGGCATCGTTTTACAAGATCAATCGAGGTGGTGATATTACGTATCATGGGCCGGGCCAATTGGTAATGTATCCGGTGTTTGATCTTGATCAGTTCTTCACAGATATACATAAATATATGCGCTTTCTTGAGGAAGCGGTAATATTAACACTTTTGGAATTTGGCATCGAAGCGGGCAGAGAGGAGGGTCTCACTGGTGTTTGGATCGATCCACAGGGAAAACGTCCAAGAAAGATATGCGCAATGGGTGTAAAAAGCTCGCGATGGGTAACGATGCATGGTATCGGATTCAATGTGAACACCGATCTTCACTATTTTTCACACATCATTCCTTGCGGTATCGAAGATAAAGCAGTAACTTCAATGCAATCGGAACTTGGAATACCGGTCGATATGGCGAACGTAAAACGTGTTTTGCTGGAAAAGATGTCGGAAGTATTTCATTTTACGTCTAGTCCTTTAAAATAATGAAAAGAATAGCTCATCTTCTCGGTCGGGTTGCCAAAGGATTTTTATGGTTTCTGCTGGCGGTTGTCATAATAATTAATCTGTTGATTGTTCTGTCAGGTAAGTTCTATATCTACAATGGGATTCGCTACACCTA
Organism: Crocinitomicaceae bacterium; assembly: GCA_044340465.1. GTDB lineage: Bacteria > Bacteroidota > Bacteroidia > Flavobacteriales_D > Crocinitomicaceae > M0103. Next base: position 24,545 of record JBIITO010000011.1, read on the forward strand.
TTTCAGAGGTATGACAGGTCCAGGGATCTATGATATTGATCTATTTGCGAAACGAAAGATTTTAAAAAGTAAACATGTCTTTGTATTGCCACATGGTCGGAGGTATAATAAATCATCACTTAACTCCAAAGATAAGCGCTTGTTGAAGGAGTTGGATACGAAAGCATTCATTGTACTAAAAGGAGATTCTGTAATCTTTGAAAAGTATTACGCAGGACACACACCTCAAACCGTTTCAAATTCATTTTCTGCCGCTAAAACTGTTGTCGGATTATTGATTGCTATTGCCGTTGAAGAAGGCAAGATAAAAAGTCTGGATGAACCAGTAGGAAATTATCTTTCCTCCTTTAAAGGCGGAAACAAATCCAAAATCACTATTCGCCATCTACTAATGATGGCATCCGGATTAGATTGGGAAGAGAGTGGTAGTAATCCCCTATCAGAGAATGCAGAATCTTATTATGGATGGGATCTTCGCGAATTGGTCAATCGTCAGAGTGTCATTAATCCGCCAGGTGAAACATTCAATTATCAGAGCGGGAATTCTCAGATACTCGGATTAATCATTGAAAAGGCAACCGGGAAGAACGTTTCCGAATATACTCAGGAAAAGATATGGAAAAAGATTGGAACCGAACATGAAGCATATTGGAGCTTGGATGATCATAATGGTGTAGAGAAATCGTTTTGCTGTATTTATGCTACTGCCAGAGATTTTGCACGAATAGGGATGTTGATCCACAATGGCGGAAAGTGGGGGGAAGAACAGGTCGTTCCTGAATGGTTTATGAAAGAACTTATTAAACCTGTCAAGATGGCAACTTTGGATAGAATACCTAATTACCGTTACAGTCTGCATGTATGGAATTATATAGATAAGAATGAAACGATCACCTATTGTCGCGGACTCATGGGGCAATATATTATTTCGATGCCCAAGGAGGATTTAATCGTGGTCCGATTAGGGTCTAAACGAAAAGATAACATCGAATTACCGGAAAGGGGTTTGAACATCCAAAATAAGGACTTTTTAAAAAAAGTAGGCCATCCTGCGGAATTATTTGATTATCTGAGAATAGCAAGGAAAATCGCAAAAAATGAAAGAAGGACTGCTGGGACCTAAGGTAGAAAAGGTTGGCGTAGCTGTGATCGAAAACCTCACCGAGACGAACGAGAAGATGTATAATGTTTATCTGATCAATTTCAGGGATGACATTATGGAAGGAATTATTATTACCAGTACCGGTTACGGGGAAAATGCAAATACTGGTGAACGTGTGCGGACTTCAACACTTCGTCATTCACTAGAGGTGTTATTACCCGGAGAAATCGCCCGAATCGAACCAATAATGGAAGACGTGTTTGGATTAGCTAATGAATATTGGGTAAGTTTTTGGGTGAATGAAGTGATGTATGATAAGAAATTCGTATTCCTGCCCGAGGCAATTGCTCCGAACAAGATGAAAATGATCGAACACATTGGCATGAAAGGAGTAATGATTACTTGATTTGTGTCCTCAGTACATTGAGATCCGACAACACCTTGATTTCTTTCACAAGAGCGGAAACGAGCTGTCTATTAGTGTTAACCTGATAACCACCTGCAAAATGAGGAGTATCTCCGATATCTTTGTTAAGTTGTCGAAAATAGTTAACCATGAACTGAGTATCAACAGATGTCAACCATGAACTAACTAGAGCACAAGGTTTAACTTTTCGTATGGCTTCGACTAAGGAGTCATAGGGTACGCTTTGACCTAAATAAACAGTAGATACCCCCATATTTCTTAGGCTAAAATGATAAAAAAGTAAACTTATCTCATGCCATTCATGTTCTGGAAGAAAAAGCATTACAGGTGGAACGGAAGTGTCAGGAGTAGGCAAATCATCAATCGCCGCAATGATTTTCTGGCGGATGAGGTTGGAAATGAAGTGCTCCTGCGCAGGATTGATGGTACCAACCAACCACATGACACCTATTCTGTCTAAAAAAGGAATTAAATGGTCGGTAAATGTGCACTCCAACCCACACGAAGTAATCAGCTCATGAAGCGTATCACGAAAGAGTTGTTCGTCCAAATCGATAAGAGCAAGAAGGAGTTTTTCTTGACTAATTCCAGGATCTTTCTTTGATGTTACTTCAAGAATCTTGCTCGCGATCTGCTCTTTGCTCATATCTGCAATTTTTGAGATCTTGACGCCATTTTTGTTAAGTAGAGCTACATTCAACAACACAACTAGTTCTTCATCACTGTAGGTGCGAATTTGGGTATCAGTTCGGTCCGGTTTGATAAAATCATAACGTTTCTCCCAGATACGCAATGTATGCGCTTTAACACCGGTTAGAATCTCAAGGTCTTTAATCTTGTAGGAGCCCATGCGCGAATCAGATCGAGTCAGATTAGTTAATTCTTTGTGTAAATAATAAACAGAGTGTAGATTATTTTGTTCTCTCTTAGATTCAATTTCTTCTCATATATTTGTATGTAATGATCAAAAACCGTTCATGAAGACCTCCGTTTCATTAATTCAATTCTTTCGGGTAGTTATTGTTTGTACAGGGCTCGTTATGTTTGCCTCATGCGAAGGCTCAAATAATAAAAATGTAATGGACCAACAGGTAGGAGATGAATACTACGAGTTTCAAGGCTTGAATCTTAAAGAATATGGTATTCCGGCAATAATTATGTTGCCCGACGAAACTGCAAACATCGGGGCCTCGACAAAACCTGAAATAGTGCATAATGATGGGGATTTTATTTGGGATATTTTTGTTGGACCTAATTTCGAGTTGCACATTGAGGATTATGGTGATTATACAGATCTTGTAGAATACAAGAAAAAGGAATTGAAAGAACAAGAAGTGTTCAATATTGAATACCTCGTGAAGGAAAAAGACTTGATCGTATATGAAAGTACGCTAATCGTTCGTGGATCCAAACATGCCTCTCCTACCGTTGGAGTTAATCATAAATCCTATCATGTGTACGCTCAGAAAGTTATTAATGGGATCACTTATGAGCTTCGCAGTCGAGACGAGGGAGATAAAAGGATAATCATTGATCTAATGGCTAAATCGATCCGTTCCTTCAAGCCTATCAAATAATTGGATCTTTTTCTTTCTCTGTTAAATCGTTAATTTTGCAGTATATGGCAGCAAACAGAGAACAACTTTTGGAAGTCCTGTCGGGAGTAATAGATCCTGATCTGAAAAAAGACATCGTAACGGCAAATCTGATTGAGCAAGCCGAAATTGCGGATGGCAAAGTGATTATTAGAGCGCATTCATCTAATCCAGCGATGCATGCAAGAAAACGTATGCAGGAGGCGATTGAATTTAATGTCAAGCGGGTTTTCGGAAAGGAGCTTCAGATTGATTGTATAGTAAAAGCGTTGCCGGCAGAATCACGTGCAGCACGGCGTTCCATTTTACCGGAAGTGAAACACATTGTGGCGGTAGCATCCGGAAAAGGAGGAGTCGGTAAATCAACAGTAACTGCGAATCTTGCAGGGGGACTAGCCAAGGCGGGATACAGAGTTGGTATTGTGGATGCCGATATATATGGACCATCAATGCCTACGATGTTTGATGTGGTTGGAGATCGTCCAACGATGATTGATGTGGAAGGTAAGCCCATGATTAATCCAGTGATGAGTTATGGGATTAAAATGTTATCTATAGGGTTCTTTACGGATCAGGATAATGCTGTTGTCTGGCGCGGACCAATGGCGGCAAAAGCACTCACCCAGATGTTCACGGATGCCTATTGGGGCGAGATGGATTATCTCTTGATCGATCTTCCTCCCGGAACCGGTGATATTCATTTGTCATTGGTGCAAACTGTTCCACTCGATGGCGTTGTGATTGTTTCAACTCCTCAGGAAGTGGCACTTGCCGATGCGCGCAGAGGTGTGAATATGTTCCGAATGGATTCGATCAACGTTCCCGTTATTGGGATTATTGAGAATATGGCCTGGTTTACTCCCGAGGAATTACCAAATAATAAATATTTCATCTTTGGCCGCGATGGAGCGAAGAACCTTGCAAATGGCATGAATACACCTTTCCTCGGGTATATCCCACTCGTACAAGGTGTAAGAGAAGCCGGAGATGCGGGAAGACCAGCTGTTTTTCAAGAAAATAGTCCGATAGCCAAGGCGTTTGATGAATTAGTGCATACCTTTGTGAATGAGGTAGATGCTCTGAAAAATAAGTCTTTAGTTAAGCAAGAAGGGTGATGGAACAGGAACTATTGGATAAAGTAAATGGCGCAATTGAGCAACTGCGCCCCTTTTTGCATGCGGATGGCGGAGATATGGAGCTTGTTGAAATTACAGCTGAAAAAGTAGTGAAGGTGCGGTTGAAGGGGGCTTGCAGTGATTGTTCAATGAGTATGATGACACTCAAAGCAGGGCTGGAGGATGCTGTTCGAAAAATCGCTCCTGAAATACAAGGTGTGGAAGCAGTGAACCTCTCTTAGAGGATAGCTTAATTTTAATATATCATAGAAAAGGCCGGAATCTCCGGCCTTTTCTATTTTTATTAGGGTAAATGTAATTATAACGCTGCTTCAAATCTGCGGGAAACTTCATCCCAGTTCACTACGTTAAAGAAAGCACTAACGTAATCTGGTCTTCTGTTTTGGTATTTAAGATAGTAAGCATGTTCCCATACGTCCATTGCTAGAATTGGAGTTCCTGAACATCCTTCACCCATCAGAGGATTGTCTTGATTTGCAGTAGAACAAATAACGAGTTTTCCGTTCTCCACGCAAAGCCACGCCCAACCCGATCCAAAGCGAGTGATTCCGGCCTTGGAAAATTCTTCTTTGAAAGCAACGAATGAACCGAAGGTTGCTTTGATAGCCTCAGCAAGGTTGCCTTTTGGTTCACCTCCACCGTTTGGAGACATCACTTCCCAGAATAAATTGTGGTTCCAATAACCCCCTCCATTATTTCGCACTGCAGGTTTGTCCTTACATACTGTCAAGATCTCTTCAATCGACTTGCCTTCAAGTTCTGTTCCAGCGATAGCATTGTTCAGATTGGTAATGTACGCTTGATGATGTTTGCTGTGATGGATTTCCATTGTTTGCGCATCGATATGTGGCTCTAACGAGTTGTAAGCGTAGGGTAATGCTGGTAATTCAAATGCCATGATATAAAATATTAATTAGTTAACGTATTATTTTGAATGGTTCAAAATTAGAAAAAATACTTTTCTACTTGGTGAGGACAATTAACAAAGACAATTGTTCAGGATCAAGTTTCGCTTTTCACAGAAGATGATCTCTCGAACCCATACTATTTCTGATACTTTTTAAGATATTTTCTGTATAATTCCTCCTGTGTATTCAGAAGATCGATTCGTTCTCCATTGATATAAGCCAGAGTAACAAGATTCGTGCGCATATCCAATGCATTTCCTTTCGAAATAAACAAGGTGGCGGATTTTCCTTCTTCGATGGTTCCGTAGTTCTTACTTATACCTGTGATCTCACATACATTTTTCGAAATACTGGCTACAGCCTGCTCCTCAGTGAGTCCATAGGCCCATGCTGTTCCAGCATAGAAAGGCAGATTTCGCGCGTTCATAGCTTCCATATCTCCATGAGGTTGCAGGCAGAACAGTACTTCTGCATCTTGTAATAGTTTGGGTAGGCGATAAGGAAGGTCCACCGGATCGGTTTCATTCTCCGGTAAACTATGAATTCGGTTCAACATCACCGGGATTTTTGCGTCTTTTAATTTTCTTGTAACGAGGTAGCTTTCATACCCTCCAACAATGACAGGGAATGGAAGTTTGAATTTCTGTGCAAAGTCGATGACGTCCAATAATTGCTGAATGTCGTCAGCGTGAAAATAGACTCGCTTGCTTCCGTTGAAACAGGCAGTCATCGCGTTTAACCGCACATCTGATTGTAGTTTTACATCGAGATTAGCATATGCCTGGGCCATTTCAAAGAAGGCGACGAGTTGTGCTTTTTCCTTTTCATAGCTTTCGTTCTTTTGTCTTGTCACTCCATCTTCCTCCCAGTTTTGCTGAATGGCTGAAGGCCAGTTCACGTGTACTCCATCATCGGCCAGTATCGTTGCGTCTTCCCAGTTCCATCCTGCCGTAGCCATTACCGAGGAACTACCTGAAATCTGGCCACCTCTCGGCGTAGTTTGAGTGAGTAGAACCCCATTGGTCCGAACGGTAGCAATCACTTTTGATTCTGCATTGTAGGCGATCTGCGCACGAATATGCGGGTTGAATTCTCCTACTTCATCAAAGTCACGTGTGGCGCGTACAGCATCGATCTCCGTTAATCCAAGTGTGGAGTTTGCAGCGACAAAACCCGGGTAGATATGCTGTCCTTTCAGATCGATGATCGTATCCCAGTCTTCTTTGCTATAGGAGTATGCCAGCGCATTGCGTACAACTGAGATCTTTCCACTGACTATTCCAACAGCTGCAGTCTCAATCGTCTTTTCATTACCGATGTGCAAAAAACCATTCAGTAGTAAGACTTTTTTCTGTCCCAAAACAGAGCTGATGGAAAGAATGCAGAGGGTGAGAATAATATACACTTGTTTCTTCATGATCAATGTGTGTTTTCTTCTGTTGTACCTTCTTCTCCGAGGGTATTACAATGAAAATGTTTATTTTTTGGTTTTTGAAAGGATTGCGTGGCTTCTCCTTTTGAGTTTGAATCCAGCATCTTAGAAATGATCCGTGCTTTTTCTTGTTGATTTTTTATCTCCATGGCAGCCTCACGTTCTCTGTCGAAATAGATGATACCGTCGATCATGGTTATGCGTGTTTGTGCCTGAATGGAAAGTGGATGACTTGTCCAGAGAACCAAATCAGCGTCTTTTCCCACCTTTACTGACCCCATACGATCATCCAGATGTAATATTTTTGCAGGATTCAAGGTGACCATTTTCCAAGCGTCCTCTTCGCTCATTCCTCCATATTTGATACCTTTTGCTGCTTCCTGATTCAAACGTCGCCCCATTTCGGCGTCATCCGAATTTATGGCCACCGTTAATCCCATTTCATTCATTAGGGAAGCATTGTAGGGAATAGCATCATTTACTTCATATTTGTATGCCCACCAATCTGAGAATGTGGACGCGGCAACTCCGTGTTTCAGCATCTTATCGGCCACTTTATAACCCTCAAGAATGTGAGTAAAGGTATTGATCTTGAACCCCATTGAATCGGCGACATGCATGAGCATATTGATCTCGGATTGGACATACGAGTGACAGGTGATGAAACGTTCTGATCGGAGGATCTCGTTCAACACTTCTAGTTCCAAGTCTTTTCTCGGAGCAACTTTATGATGTTTGCCCCCTTTATGCTTTTGAAATTCATCCCATTCTTTCTGATAAGCTCGTGCACGTGCAAATCCGTCATAGAATACTTGTTCAACGCCCATGCGTGTTTGAGGGAACCGCACAGTGTTATAATCACCCCAGTTGGCTTGCTTGACGTTTTCACCTAAGGCACATTTGATGAATTTCGGGGCATTCTCAATGAGCATTTCCTCTGGTGTCACTCCCCATTTTAATTTTATCAACGCCGACTGACCACCAATGGGATTTGCGGAACCGTGCAATAGCTGGGCTGCTGTCACCCCTCCCGAAAGTTGTCGGTAAATGTTGATGTCATCCGGATTAACTACATCCTGAATGCTGACCTCTGCTGATATGGATTGTCCGCCTTCGTTCACTCCTTTCGAAATGGCTATGTGCGAATGTTCATCAATGATCCCGCTGGTTAAGTGCATTCCTTTCGCATCAATAACCCGAACTCCTTCAGTATTTTTTGGTAGTGAAATACCTACATGTGCAATCTTGCCTTTTTCGACGAGAACATTGGCGCCGTAGAGAATCCCTTCTTTTTCGTTGGTCCAGACAGTTACATTTTTAAACAGTACAGAGGAATTGACAGGGGTCGAATCAAATCCATACGACATATTTGGGTGCCAGATAAGTTCTTTCGACAGCGTATCCAATACTGCTTTATCCGCTGTTTTAGTTTCTGTTTCTCCTTTTTGATTTCGGATCGCTGACCATTGGATCCACGAGCCGTCGGGCAAGGTTCCATCTCCCTCGAGAATTCCCATTTTGGCGTTTGCTTTGGCATGAAGATTCACGCTGCCTTTCCAGTTAGTATCATCCAGATTGAATTGAAGCGTTACATCATTTCCATTCAGCGCAATATTCGCTTTAATCACCAATGTGTCAGATCCGATTCCACCATTTGCTCTCGGACTTCTATAGGACGTCAATTTGGCGCTCCATGAATCGTTTTGACGGCTGAGTTCGAGTGGATATTTCTTTTCTTTCAGGAAAAGGTTGTATTTACCGGAAATGTCTTCTTTGAGCGGACTGTCAAACACTTTGCGTTCGCCCAGCACCCAAGATTCGTACACTTTTGCTTCCTGTTCGAAAGGGTCTGCCGAATATACTGTAAAGTTGGCTAGTTTTCCTGCTTCCAGCGTTCCTAATTTATCGGCCATACCAAGCAACTTTGCCGGTTCGAGTGTGAGAGCGTTCATCACCGAATTTTTAGAAGCACCTAATCGTAACGATTTCCTTACATTGGACCAAAATGCAGCGGCATTCTTTGTCCCGTTAGAGCTAACACAGAATGGCACATTTCCTTTTTCGAGAAAATAGAGATTGGACGGTGCAAGTTCCCAATGCTTGAGATCGTTGAGCGGAATTTGACGTGAAATGTAAGGATCCTTTACCTCGTAAGCTTCCGGGAAATTGATAGGAACGATCATGGTTCGACCCAAACCGGAAAGTTCGTCAATGATCTCATATTCGTTTCCGGAACCTAAGTAAAGGAAGTTTAGTCCGAACTCTTTTGCGATCTTCTCTGCACGCAGTATTTCCCACTTATCGCTTGTCTTGAAGAAAGCAGGAAGTTTTGCATTTCGATCAAGGGCTTCGAGACTCAGATCTGTCTCTCGCTGTGTCGCTTTTCTGTACCAATCGAGATCATAAAATACCTGTCGCATAAGTGCGATCGAACCCATGAGTGAAGAAGGATATGTTTGTCTGGATACCCCTTTTTCGAACGAGAAGAATTGTGCCGAAGCGGATTGCAGCATGATTTTGTTCTCATCTTTCGCATCGAGTGCGACCAGTGTGCCTGTACCTTGTGCAATGCCATCTGAAAAATGAGTAAGGGCTACACCAAACCCCATTTTTCTTATTTCATCGATCGCTTTTTCATCCACTTTGTAGAGCGTCGAAGCGTCCACTTCAGGATGGATCGATTCATTCCAGTAGTAGGCACCTTGCTTTTTACTTTCTAACTGAGGTCTGGGACTCCAACCGCCATTTGTTTCTGCCTTAGGTATGCCGATTGAACTATTTAGTTCGATGAAAGATGGGAGGATTGTCAATCCGGTAAGATCATAAACAATAGCATTTTCCGGTATGGTAACTTTCTTACCAACTTCGACGATCTTATCTCCGGAAAGCAACAAGGAGCCATTTGTAAGCATACTACCATCCGCTAAAAGGATCGAAGCATTGGTAAGTGCAATGAACCTCGGGTTAGAAGGTGCAGTTCCGTTGAAAGGCTGGGTTTGAGAGAAAGTTGCCGAGTATAAACATATCAGGCAAAGAAAGATCCAGATTCGGGTCATAGTTCTTTTTATTTGAGGGCTTGAATTTACGGAATATCATGCAGGGATACATCAACGGTGAATTGAATTGTGATCCAACTGTGAGTTCTTCATATGTTTTGCTTTAATTTTATCATTAGTGTAAAATTCCGAAGCACATTTCTTTTCGTACTTTTGAGGACTTAAAAATTTGAAAGATGTTACATGCCCATTCCGGTTTGAGATGGATCGCGCTGATCCTTTTGGTATATGCAGTTTTTAATGCGATGTCCCGCAAGAATTCAGGGGAATTCTCTACAAAAGATAAAATGCTGAATTTGTTTGCAATGGTGACATTACATGTTCAGTTGGTTTTGGGTCTTGTCCTTTATTTCACTTCAGGAAAGGTCAATTTTGGAGAAGGCTGGATGAAGCAGGGGCTGTTTCGTTTCTATGGCATGGAGCACTTTGTAGGAATGTTGGCAGCTATCGTGCTTGTGACCATTGGTTACAGTAAAGCAAAAAGAAGTGAGGCAGCCGTTCAAAAACATAAATATACCCTTACTTTATATGCTCTGGGTCTCATTCTCATTCTTGCCTTCATTCCATGGCCATTCCGCACAGCATTAGGAGGAGGCTGGTTCTAATTTCGGGAGTTCTTCCATTGTTCTTTTCCTGTGCAGGAACGGGATCGATTGAAGAGAAAAATCCGTCAGTTGAAAAATCCGTTTCTGTTTCAGGTGCTGCTTTATTTTTACAGCACTGTGCCATTTGTCATGGAGAAAACGGTAAGCTGGGCGCTTCCGGAGCAAAGGACCTTTCGCTTTCAAAACTAGATGGCAATCAGGTGGTTCAAATGATCAAGAATGGTAAGAATGCAATGCCGCCTATGAAGGATTTATTGGGATCAGAAGCCAATATCGATCTTGTAGCGGCACACGTAATAAAATTGAGAAAATAGATGCAGGGACATGTTACAGTGGATCAGGTGATTGAAAATTGTGTGCTTGTAGGCGTGATTACGCCTGAGATCCGTGAGGAAATGGCACATGAGTACCTTGATGAACTTGAATTTCTGGCCGAAACTGCAGGAGCATTTGCGCATCACAAATTCCTCCAGAAACTCCCTTTGCCGAACCCCCGCACTTTTGTCGGAACAGGAAAACTGGAAGAAATCAAGGAGTACATTAAATCATATGAGATCGAACTGGTGATCTTTGATGACGAACTTTCTCCTTCTCAACTTCGAAATATTGAACGGGAACTGGAATGCAAGATCCTCGATCGAAACATTCTGATCCTCGATATTTTCGCCAGTCGTGCTAGAACTTCTCACGCCAAGACTCAAGTAGAGCTTGCTCAGCTGCAATACATGCTTCCGCGACTTACCCGTATGTGGACGCACCTCGAACGTCAGAAGGGTGGAATTGGATTGAGAGGTCCAGGAGAATCTCAGATCGAGACCGACCGAAGGATTATTCAAACCAGGATCGCCCTGATGAAGGAGAAACTCAAAGAGATCGACAAACAAATGGCGGTCCAGCGGAGCAACCGAGGTCAATTGGTGCGAGTGGCACTCGTGGGATATACGAATGTTGGGAAGTCTACGCTGATGAATCTGCTTTCCAAGTCTGAGGTGTTCGCTGAAAATAAGCTCTTTGCAACTTTGGATACGACGGTTCGAAAAGTGGTTATCGACAACCTTCCATTTCTTCTAACGGATACTGTAGGATTCATTCGAAAACTTCCACATCAATTGGTAGAATCCTTCAAATCTACCTTGGATGAGGTGCGTGAGGCAGATCTTTTAGTACATGTGCTCGATATCTCACACC
>JBIITO010000167.1:0-3449 GCA_044340465.1 Crocinitomicaceae bacterium
CATCGGAGTGGAATCCCATACTACGGATATTTCACTTATGGCAATTGGGATCTTGGAAAAAAATTACACAATCGAGATGTACTGCTTCTGTTGAAAGAACATAAATTCCCATTGAACTTTAGAACTGATGCAAAATTTGCTTATTGTAACACCAACTTTGCCCTGCTTGCGTTGATCGTTGAAAAAGTAACGAAACAGCAATTTCCTAAAGCCATGCGTGAATGGATCTTTGAGCCACTTCATATGGATGATACCTTTATTTTGAGTTCAGAAATGGATGCGATGTCACTTTCACTTTCGTATAACTCCAGAATGGTAGATCAGGGTTTTGATTACCTAGATGCGGTGTATGGTGATAAGAATATGTATACCACCGCGCATGATTTGCTGAAAATGGACATGGCAACGTATTCAGATGCATTTTTAAGTGATTCACTAAGAAAGCAGATGTATAAAGGTTACAGCTACGAGCACGAGGGAGTGAATAACTATGGACTCGGTATGCGAATGAAAGAAATGAAAGGTAAAAAACCATTTTTCTTTCATACCGGATGGTGGCACGGAAATACAGCGTGCTATGCCAGTATGCGAAGTGATACGATCTGTGTCATTGCGTTATCCAACGTCTATACGCAAAGTGTATACAATATAGGAATGCTGGCCGCTAAGTACGGCAACTATCCTTACGAATACGATGAAAATCCGTTGGATTAAGCCAATAAGTATTAATGATGATGTCCACCCGGTCCATGGACGTGGCCATGGGCAATTTCATCAGGAGTTGCTGTTCGGATGTCTGTGATCTCACCTTTGAAATGCAGATCAGTGTCGGCCAAAGGATGGTTGAAGTCCATTTTTAAATTTTCTTCTGATATCTCTCGAATCGTTCCCTGCAAACGATTTCCTTCATTGTCTGACATCGGAATAGTTGCACCCACCTTAAAATATTCATGATCGAACTTACCTTGTTCGTCATGGAAGACATTTAAAGGGATCATGGCAATGCGATTCTCATCACCCAGTCCATAAGCTTCATGGGCTTCAATCGAGAAATCGAATGCATCTCCAACTTTCAGTCCTTCGATACTTGCTTCAAACTTTGGGATGATTCCTCCAACACCAAAAAGAAATACCATCGGATTCTCTGGAGTGGTAGCTTCGATCTTTTCTCCTGTTTTAAGATCTGAAAGCGTGTATTGTAAGGTCACCACCATGTTTTCTGCAATTGTCATTTTACTATTTTTATGGGAGCAAAAGTAGGGATTAATATGCCCCCCCTCTTAAATTATTTGAGGCACCTGTTATATTCTGTTAATTGTATCGTTTATTGAGAAGCACACCGTACCTTTGTGTTAGTTCTTTGGGGTCGTTTTTGGATTTGACAGCAGTAGCGTTCGTCAAGTGCAAGCATGCAGAGCGTTGTGGTGAAGCTCTATAATATCTTGTCACGAACAATAATTGACAATACGTCATACGCACTTGCTGCTTAATTAACGGAATGTTAATAAGGCTTAATCTCGGTGAAGCACAGTAGCTGAGACAAGTACTTCCTCTGATGCGTCGTCCATTTGCATTGGTATACGGAAGTTCATTTTAATGGACTGGCAGAAACGACACCGTTAAGTTTCTGTAAGACAACAACGGTTAAGTCCGGATCTTGGGTGCCTTTGTCCGTGTCCGGATCGAAAACCAATCACAGGATAAGCATGTAGAAAGCTTGAAGTACCACTGTTTGGACGAGCGTTCGAATCGCTCCGACTCCACCTTCGCCCTGCGTAGCCCATATTCTATTGGATGACTACGCAGGGCTTTTTCATTCAATAGAACTCACATCTGATATCTTTTGTTACATTTGTTTCCCAGGGCAATTAGCTCAGCTGGTTTAGAGCACTACCTCGACAAGGTAGGGGTCACTGGTTCGAACCCGGTATTGCCCACAAAACAGAGTGAGAGTGAAAAGCGAGAGCGGTTCACTCCGCTTTGTTTTACTCTGATCTCATTCTCATTCTTTTTCTTTCCTAAGAGTCCAATTTATAACTTCTATTCTATAACTTATTTTAAATCAATCAATAAGTTTGATTTTTCAAACCTTCGGGCAACAAAACAGAGTGAGAGTAGAGTGCGTAGCGCGTGAACTACCTAATTCTGTTTTTTCTTCGTTCTGATTCTGATTCTGATTCTGATTCTGATTCTGATTCTGATTCTGATTGGATCTTTTCTGGTCTAACCATCTTTCTTACCTCCATATCACTTACCTGGCTGAAATCGTGATAGTATTGTCCTACAGACTGGAGTTGGGTTTTTATCACCGGGCAAATGAATTCATCAACCTCCCTACTGAGCAATTTCTCGGCATCATAGGATGCCACGGGAATTGCAAGAATTATTCGTTCAGGATGCATTTTCTTCAACTCCCTTACTCCACACAATAAGGTTAGACCTGTGGCAGCACCATCGTCAATCAGTAGTACTGTTTTTCCTGAAAGATCAGAAAGTGGCAGAGAAGATGATAATTGAGTTTGTCTGAGCGCTAAGGTTGCTCTCAGTTTTTGTAACCTGTTGTACAGATCGTTTTTCGATAAAATGTCATTTTGTTCCAGAATATATTCGGTTAAACCGTAGGCACCGATGGCGAGTTCTTCATTTTCCGGATGACTGATCTTTTTGATCATGAGTAGGTGTATTGGAAAATGAAATCTTCTTGCAATCGGTTTTGCGACTGCTACTCCACCTCTTGGAATGGCAAACAATATAGTCTCCTTGTTTATATTATTTTTGATTAACGGGATCAGTTTTTCTCCGGCATCAGTTCTGTTCACGTAAGACAAAGCATATCTCATTTGCGAGTTCACTCAACTTCTTTGCGGACTGAAGTTTTATCCCTTTCCATCGAGTCTCTTTTGACAGAGTACGTGTGTCTCTCATAATCGTGATCTTTCATTTTTTTACAACATGTATAATTACTTTTATAACGATGTTCTACGTTTTTAGAACATTGAAATGTACAACAGGAACAATTTTGGCTTTTTAGTATTGAAGCCACAATGCCGGCGATAAAAACAATAATCCCAAAACCCACTGTAACAAAACCCACAGCTCGAGACAACCAGCCCAGGCCTTCTCGTCTTGTATATGATAGAAAATATAAGCCACCCATTGCCAAAATCAGTGACAGTGACAAGATCAGAATAATTAGGGGACAAAACATAGCGCATTATTTTGACATTATTTGGAGCAAATATCATCATGCTAGTCACAGAAATAAATTGAATTCAACCAGCTTTGAATTATTCTATGTGATTGCGGTTCAATTGTTGGGTTTCAATTTTAATTTCTTCGAAAATAATTTTGTCATACCCGTTAAATTTCAGAAAAGACCTATCTTTAAATATGTTAATAGAAAAAGGTCTTTCATACGTTCTCGTTTGTTTATCGTTAGGTGCATTTCA
>JBIITO010000012.1:0-35991 GCA_044340465.1 Crocinitomicaceae bacterium
GCTGCATCCCGAGAAGGACATTTAGGAATAGCATCATGAAACTGCTGTTCGATCAAAATATTTCACACCGCTTATTAAATCATATTCAAGATATTTTACCCGAGTCAAAACAAGTCAGAGCATTAGGCCTTGAAAACTATTCGGACAAACAGATATGGGAATATGCCAAAGAAAACGATTATATAATTGTAACATTTGATGCTGACTTCTATGATTTCTCTCTAGTATGGGGACATCCACCAAAAATCATTTGGATCAGAACATATAATCAGACCACAAAAAACATAGTGGAAATACTTCGCAAGTATATGATTACAATGCAAGAATTTCAAAAAGACATTGATCTCGCTTGTCTGGAAATAATTAACGTCAGCTAACAGAAAATGCGTTCAATGACATTCTACAATGCAGAACCGCTGCGCTGGGTGGCCACCTTCAAGGATGTGATAGTTGTTCCAATAAATGTCATCAGTTTTATTTTGTTTACTCATTCAGCTATCGGACAAAAGGCACTAAATATTTATGGAGGAAAAGGTCATGACGTTTATTTAGGATGTGTAAATTGTGACGACTATAATCCTAATTCCATTTGGAATGAATATGGAAAATATGGCAATAATTATAATGCAATTTCTATATGGAATGATTATGGTACATATGGAAACGACTATAGCCAGTATTCGCCGTGGAATGAGTACGCATCTTATCCTCCAGTGATAGTTGACAAAGATGGAAATTTTTATGGCTACTTTACTACAAATGAGTATAAGGCAAAACGATGGGAAAGTTCATTGGCATTGACACTTTATAAGTACTATGAGCAGATAATGGAAGATGTTTCAGCTTGGTATAAAAAAATCTTTGAATAATACTATTTATAACATTGCAACAGGACAGTGACCAATGAACGGCTATAATATCAAAAAGCAATTGATTGATTTGGCTGGCCGAAGGAAATGCACACAACATTGCATTGGCAATATGGCGGGGCGAAGAATATATTTTCAACTTTTTGTCCGCTATTCAGCTTCGGTTTCGGCAGACGAATAACGCCAAGCAGCAGAATAAACAAAGAGCTTTTGTATCTTTAATCAGCTGCGGCACCGGGCAGACAGAACACAGTATGCCGCCACTACGCCAAGCCGCATATCGTTATGTGCGATTCCCCACTACCCAGAAATTCGCAAAATAAATTTTGAAATAATACCAATATTTGGTATGTTTACAAAAATTCAATGTCATGAGCAAAAACACATCTATTACTTTGGGTAGTTATTTTGATCAATTTATTCAAGGTATATTAAGAGAAGGCCGTTATAAAAACGCAAGCGAAGTTGTACGTGCAGGATTGAGACTTCTTGAAGAAGAAGAACAGAAAATAATTGCTTTACATCATGCGATTGATGAAGGTGTTAATAGTGGTTTAGCCGAGGATTTTGATCCTGAGGAGCATTTAAAAATGTTAAAAGCAAACAGAAAATAAATGGCGAGGTTTAATTTAACAAACAATGCCGTAAAGGATTTATCTGACATTTGGAATTATACCTTCGACGCCTGGTCTGAAAGTCAAGCAGACAAGTATTATAAACTAATTCTCAATGCATGTGCTTCAATCGCCAAGAAGCCACAGCAAGGCAAAGTATATGAAGAAATTTATCCTGATCTAAAAGGTAAAAAAGCCTCCAAGCACATTATTTTCTACAGGGTAATGGATGATGAATCAATTGAGGTTACGAGAATCCTTCACGAAAGAATGGATTTAAAGAATAAATTGGCTTCGCCGCTTCCTCTGGAGGTGAAATAGTAAACCTCACATAACAGCAAGCAAGCGCCAGCCCGGATCATACTTCGAAACAACAAATAGTCTTTAAAGATTATGTTTTATCTTCGGTAAAACGATATTGTGAAAAGTAGACCGTCCGCCTGCTTGCAAAACGTTAACCCTTCAACTCCTCCTTCAAATAGCGCGCGGTATGTGAGATCTCACTGAACTTTTTAGCAACGTCTTCTGGAGTACCTGTAGCTATGATCTTACCACCACCTCTACCCCCTTCGGGACCTACATCCACCAAGTGATCAGCTACTTTGATAATATCTAAATTGTGTTCGATAACCAAAACGGTATTTCCCTCATTTACCAGGCGCTGTAATACTTCCATCAACTGACGAATGTCTTCAAAATGCAATCCTGTCGATGGTTCATCGAGGATGTAGAATGTTTTGCCGGTGCTTTTTTTCGCTAGCTCCGAAGAGAGTTTGATGCGTTGTGCTTCTCCACCAGAAAGTGTGGTGGACGGTTGTCCCAGTTTGATGTATCCCAAACCAACGGATTTCAGTGTGGCTAAAGGACGATAGATTTTGGGATGTGCTTCAAAGAAAACAGTCGCATCTTCAATGGTCATATCGAGTACATCCGAAATGGATTTTCCACGGTAACGAACCTCCAGTGTTTCACGATTGTAACGTTTGCCGTTGCACGTTTCGCATTCTACATACACATCCGGAAGGAAATTCATTTCAACGACCTTCAAACCACCACCACTGCATGTTTCACAGCGACCACCTGCCACATTGAATGAAAAACGTCCCGCTTTATACCCACGAATCTGCGCTTCGGGAACAGAGGCATACAAGGCACGAATCTCGTCAAACACTTTGGTATAGGTCACCGGATTGGAACGCGGCGTTCTACCGATAGGACTCTGATCGATCTCAATAACCTTGTCGAGGTGCTCCAATCCTTGTATTTCTTTGTAAGGCAATGGATTTTTTACGCCGTTGTAAATATGTCGCAATAAGATCGGATACAGGGTTTGATTGATCAGGGATGACTTTCCGCTTCCAGACACACCCGTGATACAGCAAAAGGTACCCAGAGGAATCTCCAGATCCACCTCTTTCAGATTGTGACCTGTCGCGCCCAATAGACGCAAGTACTTTCCATTTCCTTTACGGCGTTCTTTTGGAATTGGTATTTCCAGTTTTCCGGAAAGGTAACCTGTCGTAAAAGAACTATCCGATTTGAAGGTATTCAGTTTACCTGCATTCACGATTTCTCCGCCGTGCACTCCTGCTCCAGGACCGATATCCACGACAAAATCCGCTGCTTCGATCATTTCTTTGTCGTGCTCTACGACGATGACCGAATTACCGGTATCCCGCAAGCGCTGCAGCGACTTGATCAAACGTGTATTGTCGCGCTGATGCAAACCAATGGACGGTTCATCCAGCACGTAAAGTACGTTCATCAGTTCCGTGCCGATCTGCGTCGCCAAACGGATACGCTGTGCTTCACCTCCTGATAAGGTACGCGCTGAACGGTGCAACGTCAAGTAATCTAGTCCTACCTCCAGGATAAATCCCAGTCGGGAACGAATCTCCTTGAGAATTTCTGTCGCTATAATCTGCTTATCCTTGTCGAGATACGTTTCCACCTCATCGAACCATCGTTGCAACTGCGAAAGATCCATGGCTGCAAGATCGCCAATGTGCAAGCCGCCGATCGTGAAAAAATGTGCTTCTTTTTTGAGGCGCGTCCCTTCGCAAACAGGACACGTTTTCTTATTCATGAAACTTTGCGCCCAGCGCTGAATAGCCGCCGAACTTTCTTCGGAATGTCTTGACACAAAATTGATGATGCCTTCAAAGATGATGGAAGAATCCTTTTTAGAACGCTCCACATCTTCGTTACCATAAAGAAGCACGTTTAGCACTGTTTCCGAAATTTCTTCCAGTGGGGTCGATACAGAATACCCTTCTTGTGCTAAATACGAATCAATTTTATCGAAAAACCAGTTGCGTTTGTATTCACCGATGGGGGCTAACCCACCCTTTTTGATCGAAAGTTTGAAATCCGGAATGATCTTATCGATATCTGCTTCCGTTACCTCACCTAAACCACTGCAATTTGGACAAGCACCATAAGGCGAATTGAACGAAAAGAGACTCGGTTCCGGTTCAGGATAAGCAATTCCCGTCGAAGGACACATCAAGGACCGACTGAAATGGCGTACAGATCCAGTTTCAAAGTCCATCACCATCATTTCCTTGCCACCATGTTTCATGGCGATCACAATGGAATCGTAAATGCGCTTGCGGTCCTGCTCACTCACCTGCAGACGATCGATCACAATGTCGATGTCATGCATCTTGTAGCGGTCGAGCTTCATGCCCTTCTCAATATCCTTTACTTCCCCATTGACGCGCACCTTGGTGTATCCCATCTTTTGGATCTGTTCGAAGAGCTCGCGGTAATGCCCTTTACGTCCTTTGATGCGCGGCGCAAGAATGACAATCTTTTTGTTCAGAAAATCACGAATGATCAGGTCAACAATCTGCTCATCGGAGTACTTGACCATTTGCTCGCCTGAATTGTAAGAAATAGCCGTTGAAACACGCGCAAAAAGCAAACGCAGAAAATCATATACTTCCGTCACCGTACCAACCGTTGACCGCGGCGAACGAGAAACTGTCTTTTGTTCAATGGCAATCACCGGACTCAACCCTTCGATCTTGTCCACATCAGGTCGCTCCAATCCACCAAGGAACTGTCGCGCATAAGCAGAAAACGTTTCAATGTAACGGCGCTGACCTTCTGCATAGATCGTATCAAAGGCCAACGAAGATTTTCCACTGCCACTCAAGCCTGTAAAAACAACGAGTTGATTCCGTGGAATCACAAGATCCACATTTTTTAGATTATGCTCTTTCGCGCCGTAAACTGCTATGACTCCTTCGTCCTTCACTTGAGGTATGCCTTATAAGGTTTCAAGTTCGTCGAAGCATGCGGCAGAAGTAAGCGAAACCCCTTTCCTTTTACGGTCAGTTTATTCGCTAATAACCAAGGATTCAGTTTCACCAAGATCTTGTAATTGATTCCTTTCGCCAATGCCCATTCTGCCAGGTTCCCGATCGAACTCTTTACCTCAACACTTGTCGTCTTTAAAGGTTCGTACAATTCTTCTTTTTTGATCGAATAACCAAAATATTCGGGATCTTCAAAAATAAGCTTGACCGCCAGGATGCGATATACATAGCGACCGGTTTCAGAATTCATATGCGTATCGAAATAGTTGTCCGTTCCCTGCCATTTCATATCTTGTCGGACTCCACCAATCCCACGGTTGTAAGACGCAGCAGCCAGATCCCAGGAGCCTAATTCTTCGTGAGCAAGCTTCAGATACTTACAGGCTGCTTCCGTACTTTTTTCAATATTGAGTCTTTCGTCCACTTCATTCGTAATAAGCAAATCGTATTCTTTGGCTGAAGTCGGCATGAATTGCCAGAAACCTTGCGCACCAGCCGGACTTACTGCCTGAAGCAAATTACTTTCGATTACAGCGAGGTATTTGAAATCCTCCGGGATGCCGTATTTCTTCAGAATCGGCTCAATAATTGGAAAATAGCGATTTGCTCGTTTGATCGTTTGAACGGTAGCACTTTGAAAGAAGGTATTGACAAGCAACTCACGATCCAGCTTTTCATGGATGTCCTGGTCTATCAAGTGAATTACTTTTCCGCAAAAGAACATCGAATCGGGAAGTTCGGGAATTAGATAGCTTTGAGGCAATCTTTCCTGTTTCGTGAAAGTTAATTTCGATTCGTGAGCAGGAGAATTACATGAGGAAAACAACAAAACACCTCCCAAAACTATAAAAGATCGGAAAATTATTAAATTCATTACTCCGGATCCTTAGCAGGTTCCTTATAAAGAATCGTATTCCTATAAAGGAAAAAGAACGCTGCGAAAAAGTATAGTCCAAGAAGAGCAATCAGCAAGGAATTATGTTTCGCATTCAGCTGAAGCATAAAGCAGGAGAGTACTGTTCCCAATAAGCCAATAATGAAAAAGATATACCATACCTGTCGATCTGATTTTCCTGAATATGCAAGGTGATGGGTCGTGTGATCTTTTCCTCCAACCATTGGAGATTTACCTTTTCTAAGACGATTTATCACGACAGTTAAAGTGTCTGATGCTGCACCTGTGAAAGCAGTAAGCGTAATAATTACACTGATCCAGGATGGAGAGTAAGTCTCAGCACCAACGTTCAACAAAAACTTGATTCCAAAAAAGGCCACAAAAAGCCCAATGAATTGGCTCCCAGCGTCACCCATAAACAATCTGGAGGGGTGAATATTATAGCGGAGAAATCCAATTACAGCTCCTAAAACCGATAAAATTGACAGACTCCAGAGATCGATATTAAAACCATTAAGAAACCAATATGCAAACAATGAAGAAAATAAAATAAAAATGACCGTTGTTCCTGTAATGCCATCCATGTTATCCAGCATATTCAATGAATTCATCACTACCACTACCCAAAGAACAGTCAAAAAAGCGTCAATGTAATCGTTGTGTGTAATGTGAACAATCGTCCCTGATAAAAGTAGAATCACACCGCAGCTTATCTGAATGAACAATTTAGCGAAAGGACGCGTATTGTATGCATCATCAGCGAGCCCCATTAGAAATGCAAGACAGCTAGCCATGAACAATCCCGCAAATTCATATCCAAAGCGTGCATTATGGAAGATATTACTTTCATCACTCATCATAATGTAGGCGAAGGTTGCAAATATAAATACCACAAAAAAGGATACTCCACCGAGCGAAGGCTTAGATTGGTTACTCCATCGAACGACCACATCATTCTTATTTCGAATACCTAAGGATTCAGAAAACTTTAGCAATAACTGATTACACAGCATAGAAAGTAAAATCCCTCCTGTTATAACCGCAATTACCGTAATCTGGTCTAGTGTCATCTATTCAAATGGACTTACAAAATTTTTAAACAGTTCACCCTCTTGATCTTTTTTAGAAACAATTGGGGAAGTCGTGTTCCAGTCAATAGCGAGGTCAGAGTCGTCCCAGCGCAATGTTCCTTCAGAAGAAGGCTCATATACAGCTGTACATTTATACGAAAATACAGTATTTTCTTCAATGGCCATGAATCCGTGGGCAAATCCTGGTGGAATCCACAATTGAGAATGATCTTTGTCCGTTAATTCAACACATAAATGTTGACCATAAGTGACTGATTTTTTGCGAATATCCACAATTACATCAAGAACACCTCCACTAATCACAGAAACCAATTTCCCCTGAGCAAAAGGCGGTGCCTGGAAATGTAAGCCACGAACAACATTTCGCAAAGAGTTTGAAATATTGTCCTGAACAAAATTTACATCGCCAATCACTTCTAGATACTTGCGTTCGTTGAAGGACTCTAAAAAATAACCCCGATAATCAGAGAATTTCTTAGGCTGTATAAAAATTGGCCCTTCAATCTCATATGTTTTTACTTTCATCGTCTTATGATTCCAAAGATCTTATCTCTAAGCTGAAGGATCCATTGCTTGGGTTTGGAAAGTTCCTCGGATTCATAATAGCCGTAACCATAGCCGTAGCCGTAGCCGTAGCCGTAGCCGTAGCCGTAGCCATAACCTGAATTTCTAGAACCTTCCACACCGTTGAGGATTACATTCAGTTTATTTATTTGCTGCATTTCGAACAACTCCTTTACACGAAGAGCGAAATTACGTTTAGAGAAATGAGATTTAAAGACGTAGATTGGTATATCGGCCTCAGTAAGATTTTTCACACCATCAGAGACAAGTCCAACAGGTGGGTTGTCAATAATTATAACATCATAAAGCGTTTTCAACTGTTCGATAATCTCGTAATACCTCTTACTCAATAACAGTTCAGAAGGATTGGGAGGAATAGGACCAGCTGTAATAAAATCCAAATTATCAATATTAGAATGTAGAATACACTGCTCGAGCACATGTTGATCGGTAATCAGTCCGCTCATTCCAAAATTATTATCAACATTAAAACCAAGATGAACTTTAGGTTTTCTAAGATCTAGATCCAGAAGGATCGTTCGTTTGCCGGACATAGCAATAATACCAGCCAAATTGAGTGCGACGAAGGTTTTTCCCTCTCCAGAAATCGATGATGATATGGCTATAGTTTGATAATTTGGATTAACATAACTCATATTTGTTCGAATCTTACGCATGGATTCAGCCATTACTGACTTAGGTGATTCGTGCACTAATATCTTTGAAAATTTCATTGTCGATTTTGACATTGGAACTCCACCCAGTAAAACGGCTTTTTCGGGCAAAATGCTTTTAAGATCTTCCAACATGTTAATCTCATTAAACGTAACGTACTTAAACAGCATTATTCCTAATCCCAAGATCGTTCCGAACAAAATGAATGATCCATAAATTAACTTAGTGTTGGGCGATATAGGCGTGTTTGAGACGGACGGTCTAGATAAGATTTTGTTACTTGAGGAATATCCTGCATCGGATAGTAAATACATAACCTTCTTCTCGGATAGTTGTTTATAAACATTTTCGTTCAAGTCTTTCACACTTTTGAGACGACCGTATTCTATTCTTTTTACGGGAAGTGCAACCAGTTCCCCTTCCAGTTCTCCTATTTTGTTGTTAATAATCTTTACTTTATAGAGCAATTTGTCAAGAACCGACGAACTAACCTTGTTGACAGCAACTTGCTTCAAAGCGATTTTCTTATTCAAGCTTCTTACCTCGGGATTTTCTTCTGTAATTCGATATAACAACTCTTCTTTTTTTTCTAACAGCTCATACAAAGCAGTAAGTTGTGGAGATAAAATTTGCTCGAAACTTTTACCAATTATCTCAGGTATCATTCTGTAAACCTCAAGTCTACTCGGTTCCTCTTTTAATCTTTGACGAATATTTTCAACAGAACGGATTTCTTCATCCAGAAGAAACTTTTCCTCCCTCAACTTTAGAAGATTATCGGCAATAGCTACTTCAGCGTTGTTCAAATCATTAAAGTTAGCCTTGACTTGATAGTGGCGTAAACTGTCTTTTGAGTTCTTTAGAATGACTCCTAGTGAATCTACCTGCTGATTAATAAATTGAATGATATTTTGAGAACTCTGACGCTGAACATTATCATAATTCTCCATGAAAGCTGTTGCCACAGACAAAGCAAGATCATGACAAAGTTGTGGATTCGATCCTCTAATATTTATCTGAATTGTATTTGCAGCTGGATCCAAAGGGAATACATCCAAACTTCCGATATGTTTGGCAGCAAAGGTCGCAGCACTATTAAATATGAAACTGAGCTTGTTTTTATCCGCATCCTTTTGAAACTCATTCACATCGTTTGTTTTCACAATTACATCAAAATCACTATTTTTTAAATGCGTATTTAGTCTGCCAACTACAACCTTCCGTTTTCCATTTTTGGAGTAGTTCAGTTTAACTAAATCCCCATCAAATTCAATTGCAATTGGCACTGCTATCAAACTCGAATCATTTAATTGAAATGGCAAAACATAAAAATTACTCGCATTGTATCTTTCTTCTGTTAGAAATCTTCCTTCGGAAAATATACTTACGTGATAGTTTAATTTGCTTACTGCTTTTTCAAATAAAAATTGTGAACGCATCAATTCAACATGGGATGACAAATTATTCTGTCTTTTATTGATGTTATCCATATTGAACAACTCCTTACCCTGATCCTTAAACTCCAATTGCAGAACCAATGAAGATTCATAAGTGGGTTTTACATACCGTAAAACTAGGTATGCTAAACAAAAGAAAAGTATCACCAAAATTATTGGCCACCACCAATGCCTCCTAAGTATAGTTTGGGCAATGAACGGATCGTAATCTTTATTGACAATTATACTTTGCTTTTTCAAAATCTAATTTCCAGAAATTAATGTAAATAATATAATAGACGAGGTAAAAAGTGAAAACAGTGACGCAACCGGGCTGGCTTCTTTTAAAAATTCCCGGAGAATGTTCGCTTTTGGCTCTACATAGATATAATCATTCTCTTTTAAAACGATATCCACGAACTTTAAATTCTCAATTGTAGAAAGGTCGATCATAAAAACCTTCCACTCATTGCCATATTTCCGAAGTAGTTTGACTCGACTAGCTTTACCTCTGTCAGGAATGCCACCTACCGAAGCAAGCAAATCCATCAATCTGGTATCGTTCTTGACTAGAGGAATAGCTTTAATGTCGGCGCCAGAGCCTGAGAAAAAGACAACTCGTTTAGTTGCAACTCGCAATTGGACAAAAGGATCCCGGAAATGCTTACTGTACCAAACACGCAATGAATCTTCGCATTGTTCAATAGATAAATCCTGTACTTTCACATCTCCAAGAAGTGGAAGCAAAACATAGCCATTATCTTTTACCCTATAGGAGAAATTTGTATTGACTACACCTGAGGCTGTGGCTCCAGAAAATGAGGAGAATGCTTGCAGCAATCCATCACCGTTGTTGGTAACCAACTTAAAATCCAATTCGTCATTTGGAACGATCACACTTTTTTCTTCCGGAACATTCAAAAGAGTATCCAAAGAGAAATCAGAATCTATTGGAGTTTTAAATAACATGTTATTATTGATCCCACAACCAGTAAAAAAACCTGTTATCACAGTAATGCAAATAAGGAATGTAATAATTCTCATTTTGCAGAATGTTTTAGAAGCCTTCGATAGTAATTCTCCATATCTTTGACCAATCTTGTGTAATGGAATTTGTGTTCTACGAAACTCCATCCGTTTTGTGACATCTTTTCACGTTTATTTTTGTCTTCGATCAAAGTACGCAATTTTTCAGCAAAAAGTATCGGATTATTCTTGGGAACTACATAACCGGTCTCTCCTTCAAGAACAATATCTCTAACACCTCCAACATCCGTCGATACTACAGGAATTCCCGCTGCTTGAGCCTCGATGAGGCTCACGGGCGTGCCTTCATTATTGGAAGTAAGACAAATCACATCCATTGCCGAATTAAAAACTGCAATATCCTTTATCCATGAGGTCATTATTATCTCCATATTGACCGGAAGTTCGATCCCGGAAATCTCATTCACAATCAGCTCTTTTTCAGTTCCATCTCCAACAATGAAGAACTTAACGAGAACCTTAACATTATTGCTTAACATACGAATAACTTCAAGGAACAAGAGATGATTCTTCACAGGGGCAAGTCTACCAACGATAGCAACAGCAACATGATCTTCCGTGAGATCGTAAGTTTTGCGTGTCTGTTCACGGAATTTTTCTTTAGCATCACGAAAACGAGTGAGATCAAAACCAAGAGGTATAACCTCAATTTTTTGATGTGGGCAAATAGTATGATCCTCCGACAATTCTTTTTTCTGATTGTCAGAAATCGCAACAATACCGCTGGAATTCTTTGCAAGTTTCCTTTCTATAGCTTTGTAAACAAAGGTTTTGAGCTTTCCAAAATAGGAATGAAAAACATGTCCATGATACGTATGGACGATCACCGGAACCTTCAGACTTGATGCAGCCTTTCTGCCGAGTGCGCCAGCCTTAGATGCGTGCGTATGAACAATGTGAGGATTGAATTCACGGATGATCGACCTCAATCGCAAATACGCCGCGCGATCGTGGAATAGTTTAGGCTCACGCTTCATCTCCTTGATCAACAATGGTTCAATTCCATATTCTTCAAGTATGTGCAGTGAATCTGTTTCACCTTTCTCAGGTAGACCACCTACCAGTAGCGTTTCAAAATCCTCTGATAAAAATCTTGTAAGAAAAACAGCATTGTAAGTCGGTCCACCAATATTGAACCGATTAATAATTCTTAAAATCCGAATCTTCTCCTTATCCAACTGCTGCTGCGATATTTCATTCTTTTCCATCCGATCTCAATCTCCCCATATTCGTGTTGAAAAAATAGTTTGACAAGCGTCAATCTTGCCTCCTATATTGATCAACTTTACAAGAACCATTAAGGGGTATGAAGTTACTGATTTTTATTCTTTGTTCAATCATAAGCTATCAATTTAACAGCTTTTATGGACAAAGTGATGTTTCATTAGAACTGAAGAGCCTCGTGCAATCTGCGGAATTTCAATCAGCTGGCATATCCATTCTCGTAACCGATCTCAACACCGGAAATAGGATAATCGAACACAACCCCTATCTATCGTTACCTCCAGCTTCAACGGTTAAATTATTTTCAACAACTGCTGCGCTAGCAATTCTCGGTGCAGATTACAGACCCAAGACACGCATCTATCAGGAAGGCTACGTAAAGGACAGCGTGCTTTATGGTAATATTTGGATTAGAGGAGGGGGGGACGTAACACTTGGAAGCAGATTTTTTAATGAAGTCGGACGTGAGAGTGATTTTCTCGAAAAATGGGCTGATTCCCTTAGAAAAATGGGAATAACTAAAATAGACGGACATCTCATTTCAGATGGATCGGCTTTCGGGTATAACGGCGTGCCAGATGGGTGGAGTTGGGCTGATATTGGTAATTACTATGGAGCAGGACCATCAGGTATTTGCGTCTTTGATAATAGCATTCGCTATGGATTCAAAACAGGATCATCCGCAGGAACATCAACGAAATTAAATAGTTGCTTCCCAGATGTGCCCGAATTAAGCTTTCACAATTACATCCGATCTGAAAATATATCAGATGACAATTCCTACATTTATGGAGGGCCTTTTTCCTATGACCGCTTTGGAACGGGCTCCTTACCACTTAATCGCAGCAATTTCGTGGTTAGGAGCAGCTTACCAGATCCAGAATATCAGCTTGTGCATGAATTACTAAAGGTCTTGACAAAAAAAGGAATAGAAGTATCTCAGGGTGCAAAAGCTGTTCGCAGAGACCACATCGACACGGATAATATTTATAAACTCGGCTTTAAGCTACTCTTCACTCAGCAGGGAGAAAAACTTTCAGACATTATCCGGCTTACCAATATGCGAAGTATTAACCTTTTTGCAGAAGGACTCGTCTGTCTTGTAGGTTATGAGAAAACAGGTAATGGCAGCACAGAATCTGGTTTGAAAGAAATAGAAAAGTACTGGTCGAACCACATAAATACAAATGGACTTTTTATAAAAGACGGCTCAGGTCTATCCAGATCCAACGGGATGAGCGCCTATCATTTTTGCGAATTATTGAGAGTCACCAATAAATCCGGTTTCATAAATACCTTCGAGGCCTCCTTGCCTGTGGCGGGAAAATCCGGTACCCTATTTAATTTATGTCGAGGTCAGGCCGGACAAGGGCGAATTATAGCTAAAAGCGGCACCATGGCACGAATAAAATCCTATGCGGGATTCATCAACTCAAAGAGTGGAAAGAAACTCGCCTTCGCCATCATACTGACAAATTACAGCGGTTCGAACAGTAATGCAGTCACTAAAATAGAAGCCCTATTGAATACGTTGGTATTACAGTAGCTCAACTTCGATAATCTCAGACCAGAAATCTTTAATACTTCGCCCCTCACAAGCGATCATCTGTGGAACAATACTAGCCGGCGAAAATCCCGGGGTCGTGTTCACTTCAATTACATAAGGTTCATCTTTGACGATCATGAAATCAATTCGGGCTATAGATCTTAGCTTTAGCAACTGATATACAAACTTTGCTTTTTCCTGGACACAGATCTTGATTTCGTCGTCAATTCTTGCAGGTGTAATCTCTTTAGACTTTCCCAGGTATTTAGCCTCATAATCGAAAAACTCATTCTCAGATGCAATTTCTGTAAGGGGCAGTGCGTGAATACCAACTCGTCCCCGAAAAACCCCACAAGTCACCTCGATACCATCAAGAAAAGCTTCTGCGACGACACTTCCACCCTCATTAAATGCCTTTTTGAATGCAGGAACAACCCCTTCAATCGACTTCACTTTCGAGATTCCAAAACTTGAACCGGAATCAGCAGGTTTAACGAAAATCGGCAGGCCAAGTTTTTGTATCAAATCATCTACATTCAATTCATTTATAGAATTAAGCAGCACTGATTCGGCAACTTTGATTCCAAAACCTTTTAGAAATTGATTACAGAACCATTTATCAAATGACAGTTCAGAAGCTAGGGGCCCCGAGTTAACATAAGGAAGCTCCTTCATATCAAGCAAGGCCTGTATTCTTCCATTCTCGCCGGGATCGCCGTGCACATAAATTATAGCGAAATCTGGCCTAACTAACTCTCCACGACAGTCAAAAGTCATATTTTCTATAGAAAAAGGCACCTGATGTTCACCCACTTCGGCAAACCAACCATCTTTCGAGACAAGAACACGAAAAACACGAAAGTTGTCAGGAAAATTATCTTTAATAGTTAGGGCACTTTTCAGTGAGATCTCCCATTCGGAAGAAAATCCCCCGCAGAAAATAGCAATCGTTTTCACCTTTACAGAATTTTTAGAATTAAGAATACATGAACTTAATTAACCAAAGTTGTTTGCAACTATCACGGCTGCGAGTTCGCAACGATTTAATTACATATTCTTGGTGAAAATACTCGAAATCTATACAATTAAAGAATTTGCGCATTTAAAGTTATAAATCCAACTTTGTTCATCGATAATATACTGATCGAATTGTTATTTGATCGAAAATAAGTTATACTTAATGCTGAAAAGGTTTCAATTCCTCCTTAAAACAAATATGGCAGTTTCCTTTATATTTGTTCTCAATTATAGATGACCACCTGATTCAGTAGCCCAAAGAGGAATCAAAACTTTGAGATAAAACAAAATTTTTAATAATCGATGCGGTTCTTTTATTTGATCCTGTTTTTTACGCTTAGGTATTCTGTTCGGATATTTTACCCCAGGTTAAAGACGGTTAATGCCCCTAAGACGTTTTTGGGAAGAACAATATATGTAAGCAATCATGCGGCCTCTTTCATGGACCCCTTGGTGGTTGCAACCTTCCGTATGCCTATCGTTTTTTTTCTTACACGGTCGGATGTATTCACCACCTTCAGTCGGCCTTTTCTCTGGGCCGCACATATGCTGCCAATCTACCGTCAGCATGACGGAGTAGATACCAAAGATGAAAATGCTAAGACATTCGAGAAATGCACCCAGATATTAAGATATGGTCGTAACCTTTTGATTTTTGGTGAAGGATTTACAGATGATGTCTTCATCAGAAGACTGAAACCAATAAAAAAAGGGGCTGTGAGAATAGGCTTTACGGCACTTGAATCACTTCAATGGAAAAAAAAGATTTATATCGCAGCGGTTGGCTGTAATTATTCAGATCCAAATCAAATGCGAAGCGACCTTCTCATATCAACATCTCACCGTATTTGTTTGAATGACTATCAAAAGGAATATAATGAAAACCCCAACAAAGTAATCACTGATCTTACCAAGAAGATTGAAAAGCTAATGCAAGATCAGATAACCCATGTCGAACGAAAAGACTGGTGTATTTTTCATGAGGAAGTAATGCGTCTTACGCGAAAAGGAATGAATGCGGTGAACAGTAATACAGCTATTCAATTAACAAAGAGATGGCATTACTCTCAAAAATTGGCAAATTGGTTGAATTTAAAAAATGATGAGGAATTAGAATCACTTCAAGAACTTAAAAAAGAATTACATGCTTATTTCGCCCTACAAAAGAAATTGAAGATCAACGAGAATTATATCTACGAATTGAGTGAGCACAAGCGAATAACTCGTTTTAAAGAGCTCTTTATGATCTTCTTTTTGCTGCCGTTCGCTGTGCTCGGAGTGATTCATTGTGGCTTACCATACTATGGCGTGAAAAAATTTGTTGAAGGTTCTTTCAAACGAAAAGTTTTCTGGGGATCAGTTAAACTCCTTTTAGGGATGATTTCCATGGGCCTACTGAATATCCCTTTCATTTTTCTATTTGAAGCTTATGTATATCCAAATTTTTGGATGGGGTTCTTGTATTATTCATTCATTGGACTATTTGGACTAGCTGCTTATATGTGGTGGCGAAATTTTGTGCGTTTCAGAGAGAAAGGTATTGTAGTAAAAATGGATCTCACTGCAGTACTGCAAAAACGAAGTGAACTCATCAAAAAGATCCATCAACAGATCCCCGTAGCCTAATTAAATCGCTGTAGAAAAAGAAGTACCGCTATTCCAGAAGTAACGGATACCAAAATATTGAGCGTTGCAATCATATAATTGCCAGCAGAAATTAAATTCACTGTTTCACTGCTAAAGGTGCTGAATGTACTGAAACCACCACAAAATCCGACCGCAAGAAGGGGATATATCCAAGACTGAGACTGCCATCTGACCATGAACAGATAGATTATTACGCCAAGAATTCCAGTTGCAAGTAGATTTGAAATGAAAGTTGCCCAGGGGAAGGAACTCTGTATCCAACGACTGAAAATAAACCCAATACCATAACGCGCTACACTTCCCAGTCCCCCACCTATAAAAACCCAAATAAAATTCATTTGTCTTCCAGCTGAATTACTTTGTGAAAATAACTTTTGTAAACCAGTGTTGCTATCAATGAACCCAAAAGGGTGCCTACAAAAACATCCGAAGGATAATGAACTCCCAAATAAACCCTGCTTACACATACCAATACAAGGCAAACCGGCAAAAGCAAAATCAACCATTTGAAACGCTTTCGTAGAACGAAATAGGTAGCTGTAGAAAAAGCCATAAAGTTAGCAGCATGAGAGGAAATAAACCCGTAGGTTCCGCCCCTGTAAAAAGAACCGTCAGGCAATTTGTAGAAATGTAATAGATCACTCAAAATAAGATGGTGAGAGGGGCGATATCTTAAGAAGACATTCTTAAACAAGTGAACAGAGGCTAAATCACACAAAGCCACTGATAGAAGCACAAAAACAAAAAAGAAAATGAGGCTTTTCTTATTCATTACTCGATAGGCCAGAAATAAAATCAGAAGGTAAAGAGGAATCCAAAAAGTCTTAGTGGAAATCCACCACATGCACTCATCTAAAATGGGTGCGTGAGCATGATTGATGCTCAAAAGAAGTTGATGATCCCAATATTCAAGCTTCCCCGTCATTATTCAACCTTTTC
Source organism: Crocinitomicaceae bacterium (assembly GCA_044340465.1). Taxonomy (GTDB): domain Bacteria; phylum Bacteroidota; class Bacteroidia; order Flavobacteriales_D; family Crocinitomicaceae; genus M0103. Next base: position 16,888 of record JBIITO010000012.1, read on the forward strand.
CATATCAGGTCTTTCAATTTATCAAGTCCTTGTTGAGCTACGGATGAAATGAAAACATATGGAATTCTAGGAAGATCCTTTTCCATTGCGGACCGCAATTCATCGTCGGTCATGTCTGATTTGGTAATCGCTAAAATGCGTTCCTTGTGCAGTAACTCTGGATTGTATTGCTTTAATTCATTGAGTAAAATCTTGTATTCCTTGTGAATGTCGGTACTATCTGCCGGAACCATAAAAAGCAACAGCGAATTCCGTTCAATATGTCTGAGAAAACGCAGACCCAATCCCTTACCCTGATGTGCACCCTCGATAATCCCGGGAATATCTGCCATGATGAAGGAACGATGATCTCTGTAACTTACTATACCAAGATTCGGTCGCAAGGTTGTGAACGGATAGTTTCCAATTTCAGGCTTCGCAGCGGAAAGTACCGATAACAAAGTGCTCTTACCTGCATTTGGAAAACCAACTAATCCGACATCGGCAAGTACTTTTAATTCCAGGATTTTCCAACCTTCACGTCCTTCCTCTCCTGGTTGCGCATAGCGCGGTGTTTGATTCGTTGCTGATTTGAAATGATTGTTGCCTAATCCACCTCGACCACCAGGTTGCAGAATCCGCTCTTCGCCTTCCTCCGTAATCTCGAACAATACTTCTCCAGTCTCTTCATCACGAGCTACCGTTCCCAGGGGCACATCAATGTATTCATCCTTACCCTGAGCTCCGGTTTTCAGATTTCCCGCTCCATGCGCCCCGTGTCCTGCTTTAATATGCTTTTTGAACTTCAAATGTAACAGGGTCCACAATTGCGTATTTCCCCTAATAATTATATGACCGCCGCGACCACCATCACCTCCATCTGGACCACCTTTGGGAATGTATTTCTCTCTTCTGAAATGGGTTGAACCTCCTCCTCCATTCCCAGAAGAACAGTGTATCTTGACGTAATCAACAAAATTATCTGAAGCCATAGCGAGGCAAAGGTACGAACAATTTAAGGCATAAATAAGAAAAGCCGGTCATGACCGGCTTTCATGAAAAATCTGTACTGAAATCAGAGTTGGTCGATAGCAGAAAAAAGTCGGTTGGTAATCTCGTCGATCGAACCAATCCCATCTATCGAAATAAATTTCCCTTGATTTAAATAAAAATCTTTTACAGGAGCCGTTTCCGCGTTATAAACCTTAATCCGATTCGCAATCACTTCAGGATCGGCATCATCAGCCCTACCACTTACCACAGCGCGTTTCTTCAACCTTTCTTTAAGTTCATTTTCCTCTACCTCCAAGGCAAGCATCACACTGATTGAAGTTCCTGATGCTGTCAAAAAAGAATCTAACGCCACAGCTTGATTGTTTGTTCTTGGAAATCCATCAAAAATGAATCCTTTCGGATCCTGATGTTTTATGACTTCCGAACGAAGCATGTTGATCGTCACCTCATCAGGTACCAACTGTCCTTTGTCCATATAACTTTTGGCAAGCAAACCTAGTTCAGTTTCACCTTTTATATTCGCTCTGAAAATATCTCCAGTGGAAAGATGTACTAATCCATACTTTTCGATCAGTCGCTCCGACTGTGTTCCTTTTCCTGCTCCCGGAGGGCCAAATAAAACAATGTTCAACATACGCATATTTGGAGTTACGACTCCTTTAATTGATAAATAGCATTTAAATTTCGTCCTTTCTCGTTGTAATCAAGACCATATCCAACGACAAATGTATTTGGAATAGAAAATCCGATAAAATCAGGGGTGCGTTTTCCAACGAAAGCATCCGGCTTGAATAATAACGAACATACTTTGACAGATGCTGCACCATGAACTTCGAGCAGTGTGTGAATCTTATCAATGGTCAAACCCGTATCAACGATATCTTCGAGAATTACAAGATGCTTATCCCTGATATCGGAGTTAATTCCCAGCAATTCATTGACCTCACCTCTTGAATTCAACCCATGGTATGAGCTCAGTTTAACGAAAGAAACCTCACAAGGGACAGTGATTTGCTTGAGAAGGTCAGATGCAAACATGAATGAACCGTTCAATATAGCCAGGAAAACCAAATCCTTATTCGCATATTCCCGATTTAGCCGTGCTCCAAGCTCTCGTACTTGCTGAAGCACTTCTTCTTCACTCAGGAAGACATCAAATGTTCTGTCGTTCAGCCGAATCACGGTTACTCGTTAGAAGTGGGCAAAGTTAGTCAATTTATACTCAAAAAGAGCTAATATTTGAGTTGAAACTTATGAACGGCCACTAGGGAAATGTATCTTTGTACCATGAATAATTCAAAGAATACAGGTATAAATGCAGTTGTTGGAATGATCGGTGGAGGTCAGCTCGGGCGCATGTTCATTCAGGAAGCGATCGACTTAAATGTAGAGGTACATGTATTGGACCCCGATGCAGAGGCACCCTGTCATCGTATCGCTCATTCCTTTACTCAAGGTTCTTTGAATGATTTCGAAACTGTTTTAAATTTCGGTGCCGACAAGGACGTTTTGACCGTAGAAATAGAAAACATCAACATTGAGGCATTAGAAGAACTTGAAAAAAAAGGCAAATCTATTTATCCTCAACCTTTCGCCTTAAGAACTATAAAGGATAAAGGTATACAGAAAGAATTCTACAAAAAACATGAAATACCCACCTCAGGTTTTCAGCTCATTCCATCGAAAACTGAACTGTCTCCTGAACAATTACCATGCGTTCAAAAATTACGAACGGGAGGCTACGATGGTAAAGGTGTACAAGTATTGAGAAACGAGGCGGATATGGAAAAAGCCTTTGATGCACCTTCAGTTTTAGAAAAGCTGATCGACTTTAAAAAAGAACTTTCTGTAATTGTAGCAAGGAATGCATCAGGGCAAATTGTTTCATACCCGGCCGTGGAGTGCGAATTCAATCCGGAAGCTAATCTAGTTGAATTACTTTTTTCGCCCGCCGACATTTCAGAAACGTTAGAAAAAGAGGCACAACAGTTGGCAATAAGTGTCATAGAAAAACTGAATATGGTCGGTATTCTGGCCGTTGAAATGTTCCTCACAAAAGATGATCAGTTATTAGTGAACGAAATAGCACCACGGCCTCACAATAGCGGTCATCATACGATCGAATGCAACGTCACTTCACAATTCGCACAACATTTGAGATCGATTCTGAATCTACCTCTCGGCTCAACTGAGATGATTCTACCAGGTGCGATGATCAATTTACTTGGCGAAAAAGGATATGAAGGTCCCGCTCACTATGAAGGGATTGAATTGTTCCTGGAGAAAAAAGGAATTCATCCTCACCTATACGGTAAAGGCCAAACTAAACCATTCCGCAAAATGGGACATGTTACCATTTCTGGGGTTAACATCAAGGAAGTAAGGTCTCTTGCACACGAGGTTCTGAAAGGGATTCGTGTGATCAGCAAGTAGCATTTTTTAAGCTTTAAATTCCTGGGTTCAATCGTAAAAGATTGTTAAATTTCATTTTGTTTAACTTTTTATTTTGTTCATTAAACATTTTTGTTTAGGTTTGTTTCACAATAGTTAAACATTTTGTTATGTCAACACTAGAATTCAATGAAGCACTGATCGGAATGGAGAACAACCTTCACTCTTTTGCAATGAGTTTTACACGCAACAACGAAGATGCGAGAGATCTTACTCAGGAAACGATGCTCAAAGCAATTACGTACCGAAGCTATTATGCTCCACAAACGAATTTTAAAGCTTGGGTATTTACCATTATGCGTAATATTTTCATTAACCAATACCGACGCAAGGTAAAATCGGGAACAATTTTCGATCATTCTCAAGATCTTTATTTGTTGAATCAACCAGGAGATTCATTGAATTCTCCTATTCAGGAAATAGCTGTTAAAGAAATTAGTGGTCATATTGACAGATTGGAAGAAGAATATAGTGTACCTTTCAAGATGCATTTCAAAGGCTTTAAATACAAAGAGATATCCGATAAATTAGGGATTCCTATCGGTACGGTTAAAAGCAGAATTTTTATTGCAAGAAAAAAACTCATGGAAGTATTGCCTGAGTACAATTATGCCATGAATTAATGAAGAAAGTCACCATCATCGGAGCAGGAATTTCGAGTTTGTCGAGTGCAGCTTTTCTGGCAAAGGAAGGCTACGACGTAACCATCCTCGAAAAAAACCAGACCATAGGCGGAAGGGCCCGTCAATTTAGCGAACAAGGTTTTGTTTTCGACATGGGTCCGAGCTGGTACTGGATGCCCGATGTATTCGAACAATTCTACAATAAATTCGGATATACTACTTCAGATTTTTACGAACTTAAAAGACTGGATCCTTCTTACAGAATTTTCTGGAAAGACAACACGCAGTCAGACATACCCGCTTCCGAAAAAGCGCTTTTTCAATGGTTCGAAGAATTGGAGCCGGGAAGCAGTAAAAAACTACAATCCTTTCTCAAAGAAGCAAAATACAAGTACGAGGTTGGCATGCAAGACTTGGTTTATAAGCCAAGCTTGAAACTTACTGAATTTGCCGACATGCGCATTCTGAAAGGTCTATTTAAATTACATCTTTTATCCTCCTTTTCGAAATATATCCGTTCTTATTTCAAGGACGAAAAAATACTCTCATTACTAGAATTTCCGGTATTATTTCTGGGTGCCATGCCAGAAGAAACACCTGCTCTCTATTCTCTAATGAATTACGCTGACATTTCGCTCGGCACATGGTATCCCATGGGTGGAATGCACAAATTTGTTGAGGCATTCGAACGAATTGCGAAAGAAAATGGCGTTAAGATCCTCACTGGACATGAGGTGTCTGGAATAACCTACAATAAGGATGTTTTAACCCACATCGTTGCAAATGGAAATCCAATCGAAACGGATATTCTTGTCTCCGGCGCAGATTACCAGCATACGGACAAAGCTATCATGAATGGTAAGGCAAATTATTCGGATAAATACTGGGATAAGCGCACGATGGCTCCTTCCTGTCTCTTATACTACGTTGGAGTCAACAAACGCGTAGACAACCTTTTGCATCACAATTTGTTCTTCGATGAGGAGTTTGGTTTACATGCCAAAGAAATCTATAAGGATCCTAAATGGCCAACGGCGCCTCTTTTCTATGTGAGTGCTCCATCAAAAACAGACCCGTCAGTTGCTCCGGAAGGACACGAGAATTTGTTCCTTCTTATACCAATAGCACCTGATCTGAAAGATGAAGAATCAACGCGTGAACAATATTTCCAGTTGCTCATGGACCGACTTGAAGCCAAAACAGGTCAAAATATCCGAGATCACATCGTATACAAACGCAGCTACTGCATATCTGATTTCAAGAACGATTACCATGCGTTCAAAGGAAATGCTTATGGTTTGGCCAATACATTGAGACAGACGGCTATTCTAAAGCCTTCTCTAAAGAATAAAAACTTAGCTAATGTTTATTATACCGGTCAGTTGACTGTGCCGGGTCCGGGAGTTCCCCCGTCAATCATTTCCGGTGAAGTAGTGGCACGGGAAGTCATGAAAGATCACCCACTCGCTATTACTGTTAAATGAATGCTAAAACACTCAAACTATGAAACAACTATTTGATGACGTATCACACGAAATGAGCATGCTTACCACGAAAAGGTACAGCACCTCTTTCTCGCTGGGCATCTCATTTCTTCACAAAAGCATGCACAAGCCGATCTATGCTATTTATGGTTTTGTTCGCTTCGCAGATGAAATTGTTGATTCCTTTCATGGTTATCAGCAAGAAGAACTACTGGCAGATTTTAAAAAACAAACCTATGTTGCGATTGAACAAGGTATTTCATTGAATCCCATTCTTCACAGTTTTCAGTGGGTGGTTCGTGCATACAACATTCCTATGGAGCTGATCGAAACCTTCCTCAACAGTATGGAAATGGATCTGGTGAAAAAGGAATATGACAAAGCCAAGTATGAACAGTATATTTTAGGCTCTGCAGAGGTAGTTGGTCTGATGTGTTTGAAGATCTTTGTTAATGGAAACGATGGGGAATACGAGCGTTTGAAACCATTGGCCATGAAACTAGGTTCTGCATTTCAAAAGATCAATTTCCTTCGTGACTTAAAGGCTGATTACCAGGAATTGGGCCGAACGTATTTCCCGGGAATTGATTTGAACGAATTCAACGCGACCGTAAAAAAAGAAATTGAAGCAGATATTGAGATAGATTTTAAACTAGGCTACGAAGGAATCAAACAATTACCTAAACAAGCCCGATTTGGAGTTTATATGGCCTACATTTACTACTACAAATTGTTCACAAAGATCAAATCCACTCCAGCGGAAGTTATTTTAAATGAGCGCGTTCGTATTCCGAACAACAAAAAATACCGTTTATTTGTAACATCATTTGTACGTCACAATTTAAATCTTCTCTGATTGGAACATACTACTGAACATCAGGTAATTCTTGTAGATGAACAAGACCGTGAAATCGGTCTGATGGAGAAGCACGAAGCGCATCGAAAGGGAGCATTGCACCGAGCCTTTTCTATTTTCATCTTCAATAGTCAAGGTGAATTATTGCTTCAGCGACGTGCCTTTGGAAAGTATCATTCGGAAGGATTATGGACCAATACCTGTTGCAGTCATCCTAATCCGGAAGAAGATATCATCATGGCGGGCAACAGAAGATTGCTTGAAGAAATGGGATTAAATTGTGAACTGCGGCCATCGTTTTCATTTATTTATAAAGCAGAACTGGACAATGGATTTACAGAGTTTGAGTTGGATCATGTACTCATAGGACACTCGGACGAGACACCTCACCTAGACACGAACGAGGCCATGTCATTCAAGTGGATGAAACTGGATGAATTGAAAAGATCTGCAGACGAACATCCGGCAATGTATACGGAATGGTTCAAGATCATTCTCAATGAGCATTTATCGAAACTTTCTCTTGCCCTTACCCATGAAAGTTTGTAGAAGAGAAACATTCAATTCTGCCCATCGCCTGTTCCATCCAGAATGGAGTGATGAAAAGAATTTTGAGGTATTCGGCAAATGCAGCAACCCTAATTTTCACGGGCACAACTACGTCATTGAGACCTGGATCGAAGGCGAAATAGACCCACTTACTGGTTATGTGATCGACCTAAAACAACTAAAAGACCTCATCCGAAATGAGATCTGTGAGCGCTTTGATCACCGCAATCTTAATCTCGATTGCCCGGAATTTGCCCACCTCAAACCTTCCGCTGAGAATATAGCTGTTGTTTCCTGGAATTTGCTCAGAGAAAAATTAGATGCGAAATACAAGCTTACTATCAAACTTTGGGAAACGGAGAATAACGTGGTAGAGTACAGCGGAATGTGATTAGTTGAGAATTGTTATTCTGTATCACAGCAGAAATTCCTCTATATTTCCCGGTGTGATTACATTAAATGTATGGTTTTCATAGTTTCGCTTGAAGGTCTTACTCAAATATGTTCTTGCGTTCTCTTTCCACTTTATTTCAAACGCATGAAACACCTGATCCTCTTCGATAACTAAATCAATTTCCTGTTGATCCACTGTTCTCCAAAAAAAGAATTTAACCCATCGGTTATCATACGTGTATTTTTTATACAGCTCACTGATTACGTAATTCTCCCAAAGTGCACCAATATCAGCCCTATTTTCAGGCAAATTAAAGTTTCCAATCAAGGCATTCACTACACCATTATCTATAAAATAGATTTTTCTGCCCTTTTTGAGTTCTTTGCTGTGATTGCGGGATAAGGCCTTAAGACGGAAAATAATAAAACTGTCCTCCAAAAGCTGAATATATTTTTCGACTGTCGAATTGTCAATTTTTAATTCTTTAGAAAGATTATTGTAATTAATCTCTGTACCTATTCTGAAAGCTAGCAATTGCAATAAATGGACAAGTTTGTCAGGTCTTTTAAGGCCTTCAAACATCAGAATGTCTTTATACAAATAACTATCTGTCAGCAATCTTAATCTTGCCTTTTCCTCGCCAGGATGTATAGTCACTTCCGGATATGCACCATAGAGCAAACGGACAGGTAACATTCTTTTTTCATCGATCAAACCGTTATTTTTAACTAGTTCTGAAAATGAAAATGGAAAAAGTTGAAATTGCCATTTCCGACCAGTCAGTGGTTCATTGGTTTTATTTTTTATCTCAAAAGCTGATGATCCAGTTGCAATAACCTGCACATCTTTCAATGAATCAATTACGATCTTTAGTTTAATCCCTACGTCTTTTATGGTTTGAGCCTCATCGATTACGACAAGTTTATTGGTGCCGAAATAATTTTGAAGCCGTGTTGAGGTTGCATGTTCAAACAAGGCCTGCATATCAGGCTCGTCAGCGTTCATCCAAAGCGCGTCATTTCTGTCTTTTATTATTTCTTTAAGTAAGGTTGTTTTTCCTACCTGACGAGGACCTAAAAGTATTATGGCTTTTCCTTTGAAAAGTTTACTGATAATATTTTGCTTTATACTACGCTCAATCATAATAAGCAAAATTACTGTATTTTCGTATTATTTTAGAATCATATCTAAAAAAAACCGTTTTATTTTGGAATACAATCTAAAATTATACGATAAAAAGACTATTAAATAGCCGGCAAACAATAAAAACTCCCCCATCACCTGAGGCTGATGGGGGAAATGAAACCCATTTATTGTTTGATCACCCTTACGGCTCTGTTCGCTTCTATTTGTAAGAAGTATGTTCCATTCGAAATGGATTGCATATCCAATTGCTGTTTCAACGAACTGATTTTACCCTGCTGGATTGTGCGCCCTGCGAAATCAGTTACAAAATAAGTTTTACCCAACAAATCATTGGAAACCTCTAACGTTAGTTTGTCGTTGGTTGGATTTGGGTACACTTGAATCGAAGAAATTGTTTGCTCAATAATTGCACTCTGACCATTATTCACAATGTTAGATTTTGAGAAACCATAATTAACACTTTTTGTTGGATCACAATTCTTCGGATTTACAATTTCTATTTGATAATAAACTGGCCCGCTAGGAGGAGTTAAATCTGTATATGAGTTCAAATTACTTTGAACGGTGGTCAAAAGCGCCATGTTTGATAAATTTGTTCCTCTGTAGATGTTGTAGCTTCCAAAGTTCAATCCTTCATAGTGGCTCCAAATCAAATTCCAAGCACCTCCTACTCCCTGATTGATTGTTAAGTGAATACTTTTATGAAAAGTACCCAAACTGGATTCTAAACCACACGTATCCAAGGCAGAAATCTTATAGCGATATGCTTGAACAGCCGGGTTGGAATTTACATCTAAGAATACCGCCAATTCTTTATATTGCTTTGCTCCAATTTTCGTATAAGCATTGGACACGTTACTTTCTTTATACACATAAAAGGAATCAATACCCAACGTCAAAGGTTTTTCCCAGACGATTCTGTTCTGATTTGTCAATGAATCCATTCCCACAATGCAAACTTGTGGAGGAGCAACAAATGACGCATTCACATTGAAAGGAGCTGAAGTAGCCGAACAACCATTCGCGTCTGAAACACTTACTGAATAGGTTCCTGATGTTGAAACATTAATACTTTGTGTTGTTACTCCAGTTGACCAAAGGTAAGTTGAGTAAATTCCTGCATCTAAAGTAACAAAACCCCCTATACAAGGTTGAATAGAACCGCTTGATGTGATAACCGGAGTAATTGGAGATGGATTTATTGTAACCGAAACATTGTTGGAAGTGATAGGACAATTACCCACAGAAATAATTACAGAATAAGTACCTGACTGCGTTACTAATAAACTATCATTGTTATTTCCCGGAATGGCTACTCCGTTTCTTCTCCATTGATATGCAAACGATGGATCGTTATTACAGGTTAGCCACAAAGGCGTCCCTTGACACGCTTGTTGCGGGCTTGTTTGGCTGATGGCAGCCGTATGCGTACAACTTACCCCTCCTGTGCAGAAAATATAATCTGGAATTGTTGTTGTATCCGAACAACCTGTTGTATTATCAGTAGCAATCAGTGAAACCGTGTATTGCCCGTTGTATAAATACTGATGAAACACCGAAGCATTGTTAGACGCTTTGGTTGTTCCATCTCCAAAATCCCATGTAAAGGAATAATTGGAAATATTAGCAGTTGAGTTGCTAAACTATACGGCAAATGGTGGCGCGGTATAAAGTTGTTGGGTACTTGAAAATGCCGCGTCGAATGACGGCCATATATTCAAATTTAAGGTTACCACACTATCACACCCATTTTGATTTTGCAATGTTTGCGTGTATTGACCTGCTTGACTGTAGAGTTGGTTGTTCCAAGTGTATGTTGCCCCCGGACAAATCGTGGCATTAAACGAGGATGTAATTGAAGGTGTTGTTAAATTTAAAGTTACGACACTATCGCAACCATAGTTCATTAGTGATATGCCATAACTTGCAATTTGTATGTCTCCATGTGTTGTAAAAATTTGGGTATACTGACCGGGTTGAGTATAAGTCTGTCCGTTCCAACTATAATAGGAACCCGGACAAATCGAAGCATTAAAATTTGAGGTAAATGTTGGTCCTGGATCATTTATTGATACACTTAAATAAACTATACTATCACAGCCATTTTGCGTTTGTAATGTTTGTAAATAATACCGCCCTTCTTCTGTGTATTGCTGATTATTAAATGTGTAAACTGCCCCTTGACACATATACACATCTAGATACCCTACACTAGCATTAATAGTTAGATTCAAAGTTACAATACTGTCGCAACCAAATTGGTTTGTTAATGTTTGTGTATATTGACCTGATTGAGAATAATTTTGACCATTCCAATTATATGTACTTTGGCAAATCGTATCTGAAAATGCATACGTAATATTTAGTTTTACAACCCAGTAATCAGATGCATTAATACAACAATGATTGCCACTTACATCTCCATTATTTGAGCTTGAACCTCCAGCAATGACTATATCATTATCGCAGGTAAATTGAATTGAATATGCAACATCCTCGCCAGATCCACCCAATGATTTTTGCCATTGGATAGTTCCTAAACTATTAAGTTTTACAATCCAATAATCATTAAAACCATGGTTGCCACTTACATCTCCATCATTTGAGTCAGAACCTCCAGCAACAATGTAGCCTCCATCAGAAGTTTGTTGGATTGAATATGCCAAATCAACTCCACTGCCACCAAGTGTTTTTGACCACGTCATATTTCCTAATGCATCCAGCTTTACAATCCAGTAATCATATTCACCTATCGTTACATTTAAAAAAGATCTAGAATCACCAGCTACAATGTAACCTCCATCTGTAGTTTGTTGAATTGAAGTAGCTATATCATCATCTGTTCCACCTAATGATTTTTGCCATTGGATTATACCTGCACTATTTAATTTTAAAATCCAATAATCATAAGACCCATGATTTACTGTAACATCACCATCATTGGAGTTAGTCGTTCCGGCAACAATGTAACCACCATCTACTGTTTGTTGTAATGAATGAAATTGATCATCCCAGGATCCCCCTAGTGTTTTCTGCCATAAAATGTTTCCTGATGCTTGTAGTTTTACAACCCAATAATCATAAGACCCATGATTTCCTGTAATATCACCATCATTGGAGTTAGTCGTTCCGGCAACAATGTAACCACCATCTGAGGTTTGTTGGATTGAATTTGCAACATCATATCCGGTACCGCCAAGTGATTTTTGCCATGAAATAATTCCTAATGCATCCAGTTTTACGATCCAATAGTCTGCGTCACCATGATTTCCTATTACATCAAAATTTGTCGAGGTTGAAGAGCCAGCGACAATATAACCACCATCTGATGTCTTAATAATCGACATAGCTTCTTCATATCCAGAGCCTCCCAACGATTTTTGCCATTCAATACTTGCAGTTTGTTGCACTTGTCCAAATAGCGTTATGCCACAAAGACAAAATAAGGGTAATAGTAGTTTTTTCATGATTGTTCAATTTTAGAATGGTTTAACTTTCGCTCGTTCTATCGCAAATGTTTAACACAACTTACGCCATAGCTAAATGCACCGTAACAATCCAGTTCTAGGTTATCTCGGTCCCTAAGCAGTTGATTTAATAAACTCATTTATCGTAGGTTACAGCTTTTACGAAAATGGAATTGTTTTTCGAGAATTTTAATCAACATTTTATCTAAATAATTACTTTTGTAAGTAATTTATTTAAATATTAAATACTCGTTATATGAATCCAATTGGCAACAAAATCCGAATCATGAGAGAAGAACGAGGTCTTTCTCAGGAAAATATGGCATCCGCATTGGAGATGACGCAATCCAACTACGCCCGATTGGAAAAAGATGATAACCGTATCAGTGTTCCACGATTGGTTGTAATAGCAAAAACATTGGATATTTCAGTAACGGAATTAGTCGGGGAAAAGGCCAACAATGTCGTTAATCAGCACAACAACCAAGAGGCGATTACATACCTACAATCAAATTTTCAAGCGGACAAAGACCATATTCAGACGTTAAAAAACGAAATCGAGTATTTAAAGAAAATGTTGGATAAATGTTTCGAGAAGTAAACATCTACAACCGTAGATGATATTTTTTATTCCCTTAGTATATTTCTAAAATCGTTAACGAACTAAATTGATCTAGAAATTTCCTGAACATTCTCTCCTGTAAAGTGTTCTCAATTTATGTCAACTTCCCTTTTCTGGCATCGACGTGACCTGCGTATCAATGACAATGCGGGGCTCTATAAAGCACTTCGGCAATCTGAAAATGTTATTCCGATTTTCATTTTTGACACGACTATTCTGGATCGTCTTCCTAGAAATGACCAACGCGTACTTTTTATTCATACGTACGTTGAGAAACTAAAACAGCAGTACCGTTCGCATGGTAGTGATCTACATGTCCTGCACGGGGATCCTAAAGAGTTGATCCCTAAATTCTGTTCAGCAAATAACATAACCAGTGTCTATACAAATAGGGATTACGAACCCTATGCCTTGCAACGCGACCAATTCCTCTATGAAGCATTGCGATCCATTGGAGTTTCATTTCACGGAACCAAAGATCATGTAATCTTCGAAAAGAACGAAGTAACAAAGGATGACGGACTACCCTATACCGTATTTACACCCTATTCCAGAAAGTGGAAAAGTAAAATGAATGACTATTATTTGTCATCCTATCCAGTGGAAAAATACCTCGGAAAATTATTGAAAGCGGAAAGTGAATCTTCCGTTCCATCCATGCAAGATCTTGGATTTAAGACTGATCAAATTGTTCCGTTTCCTGAAGAAAAAGTATCGGATGCAATTATAAAAAAGTATAAGGATCAGCGAGATTTACCTGCTGTTTCCGGTACCTCAAGATTGAGTGTTCATTTGCGTTTTGGCACGATCAGCATTCGTCAACTTGCCAAACAAGCGATACAACAAAACGAAACCTTTCTCAATGAACTCATCTGGCGTGACTTCTACCAAATGATCCTTTTCCATTTTCCCCATTCGGTGAACAAGTCATTCAAGCCGCAATACGATCGCATTGCGTGGGATCACAACGAGGAACATTTCAAAGCATGGTGTGAAGGTCGGACAGGTTACCCGATGGTGGATGCAGGAATGCGAGAACTCAATGCGACCGGTTTCATGCACAACCGTGTTCGAATGGTCACAGCAAGCTTCCTAACCAAGCACCTATTATTGGATTGGAGACTCGGAGAAGCTTATTTCGCAGAAAAACTGATGGATTTCGAACTGGCAAGTAATGTAGGTGGATGGCAATGGGCATCAGGCACCGGTTGCGATGCCGCTCCCTATTTCAGAGTTTTCAACCCGGAAAGTCAGCAACAAAAGTTCGATCCAAAATTTGAATACATAAAAAAATGGGTGCCTGAATTTGGCACAGACGCCTACCCCAAACCCATTGTTGAACACACCTTTGCCCGAAACCGAGCCATTGCGAGGTACAAAGAGGGACTTAAACCATAAGACCATGCTGAAAACAGGAGATCATTGTCCACCGTTTGTTTTAAAAGATCAACACGGAAATACCGTAAACAGTGAAGATCTGATCGGTGAACAATTATTGGTCATCTTTTTCTATCCGAAGGATGACACAAGGGGATGTACGTTGGAAGCCTGTGCCTTCAGGGATGAACACGAAACTTTTGTTGATGAAGGAGCCAAAGTGATTGGTATATCTTCGGATTCAATCGCTTCTCATCATCTATTTGCTCAGAAATTCCGTCTACCTTACACCTTACTCGCGGACGATAAAAAGGAGGTCCGGAAAGCATTCCAGGTGCCCGGAAATTTATTTGGCCTCATACCAGGGCGCGTCACTTACATTGTAGATAAAAATGGATTCATCAGGGGAATTTATAATTCTTTAACCGACCCTCATGGCCATATCAAAAAAGCACTAGAGTGCGTCCAATCTCTCAAATCTTAAGCAGTTGTTTTTTCATTCGACTTAACGATTCAGGTAGTATCCCTAAATAGGATGCGATCTGATGTTGAGGAACAAGTTGTTCGATTCCCGGTGAACGTAGTATCAATTCCTTGTAACGATCAGCCGCGCTGGCACTAACAGTCAACAAAAATCGTTTTTGAAAAGCAGATAAGTGCTTTTGTATAATGATCCTGAAAAATCGTTCTAGTTTTGGAACTGCCTGAAGTAAAGCATCTTTTTGTTGAGGATTGATCTGAAGAACGATTGTATCCTCCAGAGCTTGAATACTCAGACTGGAAGGCTCGCCATTTAAAAATGCTGCCATATCCCCTACCCACCAATCCGGAAAAGCAAAGTTCAATACGTGTTCTAACCCTTTAGTGTCGGTGTAATAAACCCGCATTGTTCCAATCACCACAAAACATTCCACAACACAGGGAGCGCCCTGCTCAAACAAATGCTCTTTTTTCGAGATTCGCTTAATGGTGTAAAAAGGCAAGATCCGTTCCTTCTCTTCTTCCGACAATTCGATGCGCTGAGACATGTAGTCGATTAAACGCTGTTTTAGGACATCCTCTACCATAGCACTAAAAGTAGCCAATTCTTGCGACCTGAAAACAAAACGAGCCTCGACCTTGTTTGAAATAAAAAGATCTATATGTATCAGTTCAAACGCGAGCAACTTGTCAAAACCGATATGGAAACGTGTTGGAAATTCTTTTCTTCACCTGCAAATCTCCAGAGGATCACTCCATCTTACATGGGGTTTGATGTATTGACGGAAGTTCCAGATACCATGTACGAAGGACTGATGATCGCCTACCGAGTTCGGCCGCTGTTTGGCATTCCTGTAGAATGGATAACAGAGATCACCCATGTAAAGGAAAATCTATTCTTCGTCGATGAACAACGAAAAGGTCCATACAAAATCTGGCATCACGAACATCACTTTAGGACAACTGCGGAAGGCATTTTGATGACGGATATCGTGACCTACGAATTACCTTTCGGAATACTCGGTAAGCTTGTTCATCCACTTCTCGTAAAAAAGAAATTGGAAGAGATCTTCGACTTTCGTTTTAAAGTAGTCGAAGAAGTGTTTGGATAGAGTTCAATCTATTCCGTGGTAACTCCCTGATAAAAAGCCGCTTTTTCTTCAGCTTCCTTTTTCGTTTCACGAACAATCTTGTCCCTGTGATGTGGAGGCGAATAGATGGTATAAAGTTTAAGAAATTGTGTTTTACTTGTATTTCTGATGTTATGTTTTGCGCCTGATGGAACCATAATGGCATCGCCATCAGCAATGAAACGCTCAACACCATCGATCGTACATTTCCCTTCTCCACTTTCGATCCTGAAAAACTGATCATTCGTGTGATGAACCTCTTCTCCAATTTCCTCTCCGGGAACCAAACTCATCAATACGAGCTGGCTATGATCCGACGTGTACAATACTTTCCTGAAGTTGGTGTTTTCCAATGCTTCTGATTCAATATGAGTGATGTAACCTTTCATGTTTTTTCTTCAAAGTAAGCAATGGTTTATCCAGAAAAAGTTGATTTGGATCAATCGGTTTAGTGAGGATTAGATAAATCTTTCTTTCTTAACCTACGTCAACAAGACAAAGCCAGCGCCTAAAGTAATTTTGTACAACAACTTTAAAACATAGAATTATGTCAACAACATGGAATTTAGACGGAATGCACAGTGAGATCGGATTCAAAGTAAAGCACATGATGATCACGAATGTAAGTGGGAATTTCGGTCGCTTTAATGCGGGTGTAGAAACGCAAGGCGATGATTTTACAACAGCTAAATTTGATTTCAGCGCAGAGATCGACTCGATAAATACGGGTGTTGCCGATCGCGATGGCCACCTAAAATCAGATGATTTTTTTAATACTGAATCCTTTCCACATTTGACCTTTAAAAGTACCGGTGTACAGAAAAAGGATGATGAGAACTATGTTATCACTGGAGATCTTACGATCAGGGACGTAACAAAATCTGTTTCGCTGGATGCAGAATTTGGAGGCATCACCGTTGACCCTTACGGACAAACAAAAACAGGATTCTCCATTCACGGAAAGATCAGACGAAGTGAGTTTGGATTAAAATGGAGCGCTGTTACCGAAGCGGGAAGCATTGTGGTTTCCGATGAAGTTAAATTGAATGCAGAACTACAGTTTGTTAAAAAAGTTTAATGTTTACTAAATAAACATGAACAAAACTTGAAACGGCATGTTTTAAAAATAGCAAGTAGTAATAGTGGTTAGACGAAAAGTCGCGGATTCACCAGAGTTCGCGGCTTTTTGGTTTTAACTTATGCCTAATCCCCAACTTTTTGACTTGATCCCTTTTGGATCCACTTTCAACGCTTCTAGAAATGCAAAAAGCTAGTCAAATTTGACTAGCTTTTCCTCGTAGAAAGAATTGCTTCAATATCTAACCAAAAACTCGCCCGAGATTTACGACTTATTTCTAACTTTTTTTACTTTCTAAGAGCAAAAGGGCTCATTAAGAATGGTTCGAAGTTAGTCGATACAGAAGTAAGTATTTAGCCTAATTCGATAAATATTTAGAAAAAAATATGTCTTTCGGACTTTTTCATAATTCCGACATATTTATTTAAAAATAAGATAACCCAACAAGGTAATAAAGGACATTCCTAAAGGGTTTGGTTTGATGTATATTAAAAAGAAATAAAATGATAGATAAAGACTACACAACAGTTAAAGAGATTAGTAAGATTACTCAACAATCAGCAAGAAATGTTAGACGAATAATAAACAGAATTAAGGATGAGGTGAGTAGTAAGTATTTGTACCAAAATGAAAATAGTGTTTGGAAAATCTCAAAAGAATTACTTGTTAAGTTCAAACCTCAGCGAATCAGAGCAAACAAGTATTATGCTTTAACAATTGACCCATGCGTGAGTTATTCCGAAAGAGATTTAGATGAGATAATGAAATATGTAATTGAACTTATGGGCGAAGCTCAGACAGAAATACACTACGTAGTTGAACAGAAAAAAGCAAACAGTCAGAACCATATTCATTGCTTCGTAAAGTGTTCTAATAAAAGAAAACTTATACAAAACTTCCGAATAGCTTTCTCGACCGTGAGCTATTTCCAAAGTGCCATTTTCGACCTAGAGAGTTGGAAGGGCTATATAACCAAAGAAAATAACGAAATAAAAACAATAAAATCGAATTAAAAATGAAAAAAATTGAAGATTATTTAAAAACAGGTGTAACACTCGCGCCATACAACTATGAATTGTTTCGTAGTATAAATCCTAGATTGACGAAGGGAGTTTATGAATTTTTGAGAGGAAATTGCTCTGAATGGAAAATAATATGTGGTCAAAGGGTAAAGGTAAAATATAGCAACTATATACTTGAAGGTAATACTGAGTTAGCATTAGCGAATATAAAAGTTTATCAAAATCGGTATATACCAGAATACTTTCTAAATCCCGAAAACTGGAATTATGGAAACAATAGAGGATAAAATAAGAGTAAAGCAAATACAGGTATCAGTAGAGAACGACCCTGTCAGAAAACAAGAGTTACAGAAGGAACTTAGAAAACTAGAATTACGAAAAGAGATTGAACATATCCGAAAAAGGATAGAGCAATTAGGTTAATGCTTGTTACCGCCCAAGTTTAGGAAGGAAAAAGCAACTTAATTTTTGAGGATATGAATACCCGTTTAAAATTTTTCTAGGATTTTTTTGCCAAAATATCTGTTCCTTTTGTACCGTTTCAGTTCCGTATTTGCTAAATAGCATGAGAAAAAAAAACGTTGATTTTGCTCGTTTTAATCGTTCTTCTTTAAGGTGTTCGCAAAGAGTTTCATTAAAATAAAAAAAACCTTGCGGAGGATTTTCGCAAGGTTTTTAATTTACTTTATAAGTCTTTGAATTTTTTGTGCTGTTCCCAAACTACACCCTCCGATTTTTGATGCTCTTCGTAATGATTCACCATTTTTTAGTTCACGGACAACTACTTTATATTTTGTTAAAACCTCATCATCTGTCATTCTAGTTCCGTATAGGCGACCCTTGTATGTTCCATTAGCTTTCGCAATT
This sequence comes from Crocinitomicaceae bacterium, assembly GCA_044340465.1. Taxonomy (GTDB): domain Bacteria; phylum Bacteroidota; class Bacteroidia; order Flavobacteriales_D; family Crocinitomicaceae; genus M0103. The sequence continues at coordinate 35,427 of JBIITO010000012.1, forward strand.
TCGATTCCTTGACGTTGGCGTTCTAACATATTATTACGTTCCATCTCGGCAACATTACCTAAAACGCTTACAATCATCTTAAAACTTGGATTGGGTTTGTTATCTATTAAAGAATACATTCCGATATTTTCTACAAATAGTTTTATAGATTTTTGGTTGAAAAATTCGACCATAGTCAAAATGTCGATAATGTTACGACCGATGCGGTCGACCGATGCAATATGCACCTCAGATATTAAACCCGCTTCTATGTTAGCTATTAGCTTTTTAGCTTCCTTGCGTTCGGTGAATTTTACTGAACCCGAAACTTTGTCTATATAAATTTTGGAAAATTCTTTGGCGTTTACTTCTTGACGACCTGTATTTTGCTCTGTTGTTGAAACTCTGATGTATTTTACTTTTGACATTTCGTACATTTTTAATTACAGTACAAATATAGTGTATATATTTAGGGTGGCAAAATAATACACATAAAAACCAGGTATTTAGCCAAAAAAAGTGTATCAGTTTCAAGCATGGTCTAAATACATACGATTGAAAGAATCAAAATGGCTTAGGTATTCTT
>JBIITO010000079.1:0-11530 GCA_044340465.1 Crocinitomicaceae bacterium
CAAACGAGGCTCACTCTGTTTTTAATGATCATTCTCTTGCTAGTTAACATCTCAAATATTAACTTAATTTTATACCATTCCTGGTTTGGATTTGGGGAGTATTATATGGTTTGTAATAACCCAAAAGAATAATACAACTATTTTTCTTTTTGTTACAGCTTTTATAATCACTACATTATCGCCAACGGACCTCTTTCCTCGTTCATTGAGAGAAGTCATTTTTATTCCCTACGTGTTGAAAGTAGTCCCTATCATCCTTATATGGTTTAAGCTAATTATTGATATTTTTTGTCTCGAAGTTAAAATGGTAGAAGGAGAACCTGAAACATTGCTTAATACAACTTTGGAGAATGCTTCAAGAAAGTAACCAATCTTAATTTTGGATTCACATCTCTAGTTATTTGGTGCCGAGCGCTTTGTGAAAATATCCAAAAACAACACCTATTACCCCTCCGGCAATATGTGCAAATTGTGAAACGGAATCTGATCCAAAAGAATTATAGATCTCTTTGCCTAGAAATAATATCACGACCAGTATGAAGGTCAGCGGGAGTTCCTTGTCTTTGATATTAATCAGTGAGGAAAGAACGATAAACATAAAAACGATCCCACTTGCACCCATCAGTCCATAATCCCAGAACAGCATGTGAAATATGGCCGTAGAAATTCCTGTAATGGTGACCATTATAAAGAGCTTTTTGGTACCATAGACCTCTTCCAGAATGGGCCCTAGCATCAGAATGATTGAAAAATTCCCGAGCAAATGCTCCAGGTTTGCATGCCCAAGTGTGTAGCCAACCAAACTTGCATACCAAACGAGGTCTTTCACCATAAACTCGCCGGGAAGCACAAAGGGCATGGGCGGACTTTCAATATGCTGAAAAAGAATGAATACGATGACTGCTACAATCGTAAACACAAGCGTAAATGGGGCATTAAACGTTATTCTCATTGTTTGATCAATTCTTACGAACTTACATGAAATTTATAAACTTATCCACTTTTCGTAAACGTACTTGCTACCTTTAATGCGAAATTCAAGAAAACAATGAGATTCAATCTATCTGAAATCAATGATCTGATAAGAAAGAGGCGTACGATCTATCCTGAACAGTATTCTGACCGTAAAGTACACCGCGAACAACTTGAGGTGATCCTTAACAATGCAATTTGGGCTCCAACACACGGAAATACCCAACCCTGGCGCTTCAAGGTATTTACGGAGGATGCAAGACAAAAATTGAGTGATTTTCTCGCTAAAAGTTATCTTGAACTAACTCCTAAAGAAGATCAAAATGACGCTAAACTAGCTAAGATGCTAAAGCGTCCCCTACTTGCTTCTGCCATTATTGCAGTGTGCATGGAACGTCAGCTGGAAGAAAAGATCCTTGAAATCGAAGAGATCGAGGCTGTGGCTTGTGCGATCCAGAACATGCATTTAAGTTGCACAGCCTATGGTTTAGGAGGATTCTGGTCGACGCCTAAGCTGATCTATCACAGGAAGACCAATGAATTTCTGGGATTAAAAGAGAAAGACAAATGCCTTGGACTCTTTTACATCGGTTATCCATCCATTGAATGGCCTGCAGCTCATCGTCGACCACTGGAATATATGACAGAGTGGATTTCAGAATAACCCCGGTGATACGAAAGGTCAAATTCTACCGTTTGTTAAAGTTATACTAACTTCGCTTTTGTGGGGAAATTCGTCTGGCTGTTCTTACTATTTATCTCGTCGCACCTAGTTGCGCAGAGTAAACCCAAAAAAAAGGAACGATTTCCGTCTTATTTCGGAATTCAGGTGCGACCGGTTTTACCAACCCGCTATGTTGGTGAGCCAAGTTTAACTCTCGCAAACCAAGAATTTTCAACTACTATTTCTCAGAAAACAGGATATTCTTTTGGAGGAACCGTACGCGCAGGACTAACCAAACTTCTCGCTTTTGAAACCGGTATCAATTTCGCGCAAAGGCACTATGGGGTGATTATGTCTGTAGCTGATTCGAACATTTTTGCCAAGAATGATCTCACATTCATATCCTACGACGTTCCATTGAATGCACTGGTTTACGTACAACTCAGTAAGCATTTTTACATGAATGCATCGCTAGGAGCTGCACTCACATTCAAACCAACATCTGTAGGAATACTTTCCCTTCCAGGAGGAAAATATAGTTTTACGCATACGGGAATTGTTACCCAAAAAGGTGCTATCGACTTCAACGCAAATGTTGGTTTTGAATACCGAACGGAAAAAAGTGGATTCTTTTACATTGGTGGTTCTGCAAGAGTCCCCTTCAAACCATTGTTTTTTTTGGTGGCTCAATACAAATATGATGGTTACAAGAACACCGTTTTTGGAAGTATAGACGGCACTTTTCTGGCAATTGATTTAAAATATTTCTTCCCTAATATCCAAAACAAAGGCTTTCAATTTCAAGACGGACCCATCGAATGACAAAAGAACTAAATCAGCTTATTGAGAAACTTGGTCTTCTCCCCCATCCGGAAGGTGGCTTTTATAGGGAAACGTATCGTTCAGATGAACAGATCAAAGAAAAAGAACGCGATCTGCTGACTTCGATCTATTTTCTATTAACATCTGAAAATGTTTCTCATTTCCACCGCATAAAAAGTGATGAGTTATGGTATTTTCATGCAGGTTCTCCGATCACCGTTCATACACTTGATGAAAAGGGTCATACCGCGTTTAAACTAGGCTCTGATTTGGAGAATGGAGAATTACCATTCTATTTAGTGAAGAAAAACACCATTTTCGGATCAACGGTGGACTATCCAAACAGTTACGCACTTGTCTCTTGCGCGGTGGCGCCAGGATTTGATTTCAGGGATTTCGAATTGTTTGAGCGGGAAGAACTATTGAACTTATTTCCCGAAAATGAGGCGATTGTGAAGAAATTGACGCGATAGGCGGCCATTCTCGATACATTATGAGGTTTCGCTTTACAGAGTAAGATTGAGCGCGAGAGCGGATGTGCTATTCAAATCCTCACTCTGTATCTGATTCTCACTCTGTATCTGATTCTCACTCTGTATCTGATTCTCATTCTGAAATTTATTTCAGTTTCGCGTCCTGAATCAAGGTCACCCAAAGGGAAATTTTACCATCGTCCATCCGTGGATAGATTGGACGAATTTCACCTTTAACTGCTGAGATATTGAGGTAGTCACCAAAAAAATTCTTCGCATCAGGCGTAAATGGTTTATCGCTAATCCTAAAATCTTTGAAAGTAAGGCCACCATCAGTTGAACGTGATATATACACATCTGTTCGAAGATCGAAATAGTTTCGTCGATCGTAGTATACAAAATACAGATAACCCGTGCTCTGATCCACTGTAAGCCATGTAAAGAACTGATGGTTTTTGGTATTATCCTGATTGACTTTTCGCGCTTCCGACCAGGTTTCTCCGCCATCTTTGGATACCGACAAAAAGACATCTGTATTGTCTTTTCCATTTCGTTGATCGCACCAATTGAGATACAAATTGCCACGATTTGGTCCGTTGCTTAGGTCTGAAACTAGGATTGGCAACCCATTGGCACGATTCATTCCAGGTATATCTAGATCCCAACCCTCGATTTGCGGACCTATCTTTCGTTCAACCGGTAACCATGTCTTACCTCGATCTTTAGACACTTGAAAAACAAGTCCTTTCGGTCCTGACCAAACGACATAGATTTCGCCATTCGGTCCTACCGAAGGCACAGCACCTTCAACGGTTTCATCGCTGTCCAGGCAATCTCCCCCGAAAAATGAAATTCGTTTAGGATCAGACCATGTCTTTCCCTGATCAGATGAGCGGGAAAAAAGGATAATCGAAGAATCAGATTCCAGAGCCGAGTCGTATTTGTCGAATTGCGTCCATGTAAGATAGATATCATTATTCATCGGATTGAGCACCATCCAATGTTTATCCTGTGCTTTGGTTCCGTTGGGTTTGGGAAAGGTACCTTCATTGAATTTTCCATCCACTGTTGGTGCAGACTGACAAACAATACGATCTATCCAAGAAGTTTTTTTGTAATCTGCCAGATGGAAATAATACACGCGTCCTGTGGTATCGAATAAAATGGCCGGATCACCCCACACTCCGTAGGTGCTACTCATCTTTCGGCTTTCCCAGGTTTTACCACTATCCTTGGAAAAGTAGTAATCACTTAGAATGCATCCAGCGGCAATGTTATTTGGATTCTTCGGATCAATAGCAATGGATGGTTCGGATTGTCCGTAAATCTCAGACATCAGATTGTATGGTTTCAGTTTGACATTCTGAAAAACTGTCTGACCTGAAACGCTTAGAGAGATCAGAACGAAGAATAAAAAGCAAATTTTAACCATGAATCAGAGTTTTCTCAACCAATAATTACGCAGTTTTTCTCCTTGAATATCAGATGTTTTTTCAAAGGCGAATTGCGGTTTGACATATTCTGTAATCGTAACGGAAAGGTTCATTAAAACCTCATCGCGTGAGATCAATAAGCTGAAATTATCGCCCGTATTCAAACCACCAGTGATTTGTTCCAGAGCGCCTTGATCAATGCGATAGCCATTGCAGCCTATTATTTCATCGTTAACGGAAATTCCGGCTTGTTCCGCAGCTGAACCCGAACGAATCCCCCTTACAATCACTTTCCCACCATCCTGACGCAGTGACGCACCAAATGAAGGGCGGGCCACTCCTTTTTCTTCCACTTGCAATCCCACTTTTTTGAAGGTTTCCTGCAATGGAGCGATCTCTGTTCCGAAGACATATTTCCGGAAAAAATCGTCCATATCTTCTCCAAGGAACGCTTCCAGTTCATCCTGGAATTCTTGCTCTGAGAAACCTCTTTTCAAACCTTTGTAAAACTTATTATACAATTGTTGAAGAAAATGATCCAAGCATTTTTGTCCTTTGTATTTGGAAATGATCATCACATCGAGGATAGCAGCAAGCATTTGACCTCGAGAGTAATAGGTCATAGTGGTATTGGAACTGTTTTCCGTTGGACGATATGCCTTGACCCACGCATCAAAACTGGCATGAGCTACGGGTTGAATACGAGCTCCAACCGATCCTTCCACATAATTGATCGTACTCTGGATCTTTTGCAGATATTCACTCTCGCTGGTATAACCAGCCCTGACAAGCAATAATTCATCATAATAGGAAGTAAATCCTTCCATTACCCAAAGGAGTGATGTGTAATTTTCTTCATCGTAATTGAATGGCCCTAATTCGATCGGACGAATGCGCTTGACATTCCACAAATGAAAATATTCATGTGCCACCAAGGAAAGAAAGCCAACGTATTCTCCTCCCTGATAAGTCCAGCGATTGACGCTCAATGTACAGGAATTGGAATGTTCCAAACCTCCCTGTCCATCCACCACATTGTGAATAATAAATGTATAATTTTTGTTGGGGTTCTCTCCTATCACGCCCGTTGCCGTTTCAACAATATGTACCATATCTTTTTTAAGAACTTCGATATCATAGTTCCCTTCCCCATAAATCGCTACCGTATGATCAACTCCAGAAGCCATGAAATGAAACACCTCCTGATTGCCAATCTCAATCGGACAATCTACCAGCTGATCGTAATCGTTAAACGTAAATTTAATAGCACCATCACCGGCTATAGACTCGGAAGCTTGCGACAAAGAAGTAGAAACTTTTTTGAAATCTTTGTAGGGTTGAACGGTGAGCTCTCCCGACTTCTCCTTGTGTCCATCCAAATACATAAAAACACCCGAACCGCTGATGAATCCATGTGTAAGATCCAGAAAACTGGTACGAACAGATAATTCAAATGAATAAACATCATAGACGACCTTAACAGCATTAGCCGCACCTCGCTCGATAGCCCAGGCATTTTTAGATCTTTTGATAACTTGAAGGTTTTTTCCATTTTCATCGAAAGCCTTTACGAGATCGACATTTTTCGAGAATTCTCTTACTAGGTAGGAACCCGGAGCCCAAACCGGCATTTTAACGGTAAGTTCCTTTTCCTTGAAGCCGGAAAGCAGCATTTCCACATGGAAATAATGGTTTTGTGGCTTGGGCATAGAAACGGTATATGAGATCTTATGGGCAAAACTCAAGTTACCGATCAAAAACACAATAAGGAAAATGGTAAAGCGCATGTTATTTGTTTTTTCAAAGTTAAACTGCTTAGTTCGATCTCGTCCATAAATGTTTAAACGAAAAATCAGGACTATCATATTCCGCACCAAAAAGATGCGGATAATATTTCTTCATTTCTTCATTCATAAGATCGATTGGTACATCGGGAAAATGCCCATAAAAATGGACGTATTCCATAAAACGCTTTCCACCTTCGAACTCTTGAAAAAGGGAATCGTTCTTACCGTCCCAATCCAGCGGAGTCACACCAGATAATCGACAGATTCTGCGATCAAACGCGGGCGTGCATTTAATCCAGCGACCTTCGAAGTAAACCTCCACATACCCATGAAAAACAATTTCTTCACGTTGCAAATAGTTTGTCAGTTTCTCTGTCCCAATATGATTGGTTACGATGGCATATCCTAACCTACTTGGAAAGCTCAACTTTCTAAACATCGCAGCTAGTAAAATGGATTTCTCGACACACCAGGCACGTTTGTGCGTCAAAATAACCGAAGCTTTCAATGCCTGTGCACGAAGATCTAAATGGTAAGGATCGTAGATAAATCCATCACGCACTTCGTAATAAAGCGATAACAGAAGTTCCTTTCTGGAAACAGTAAGATCTTTATCTGAAATGAATTCATCAAAAAGGGGATGATTAAAATCCAAAAATTCAGTTTCACTCAAATACTTGTCAAACATTCCATTTAAAAAGATAACTTCAAGCGGTAAAGGTACTATCCCCTTGGCAGAAACGAAGGAAAAAATAGAAACAAATAAGGAAAAACCCGATCATTTTACGCAGATCAGTTTCTATATCAATTTAGCCGCATCCGCTTATTTTCTTTTTTGGAACCTAGTAACACTTGTTGCCTTAAACAACATCTCCATCATTGAAAGATACAAGAAGCTTGACGTCTTGGGATTGATTCAAAAAAGAGGCATAGAACTAGGCTTTGAAGCAGGAACATTCGAAGAGGCGCTGAATCAATACTATGTCACCTCATTAGTGCTCTTCCTACCCATTATATGGAGCTTATTTCTACTTTGGAGAAAAAGAACTTTCTTTTTTCCAATCATGATTTTGAGCACACTCATGCAAATCCTTTTCATGATTATTATCCTTGGTCCGAACTATTTCTGGAACGATAGCACCCTTACGGATAAACTAATGTGGATCATTTTATTGGCCAATTCAAGTCTATACCGCGGATTATTGCGAAAAGAAGTTCGATCCGGACGAATCAGTTTCTTTGATGAAGAATGATTTTATCCATCAATTCCTCCACTTTAAGGGCATCTTTCTGTATACAGACCTTAGCTTTCATATAAATATGTTCACGCAACTCGCACAAGCGATTGATATGATCTCTCAGTTCGAATTCACTCTTATCCTTTAACAAAGGGCGTTTCGACCTATTCGTTGAGAGCCTGCGAAATAGTTCTTCTTTAGAGACATTTAGAAACACAGTAGTGCCCAATTCATTTAAACGCTCCATCATCCCTGGAATAGCAGGAAGTCCTCCACCTACGGCCAAAACAAATTCATTAAGTTCAAAAAGGTCACCAATAACATTGCTCTCCATCTCACGGAAAGCCTCTTCCCCCTGAGAGGCAAAGATCTCATTAATTGTCATATTGGTCTTTTGCTCGATGAGCGCATCAGAATCCCAAAAAGGTATTTTTAGAAATCCTGCAAGCCTTTTCCCAAGGGTAGTTTTTCCTGAACCCATGAATCCTATAAGAATGATTCGTTGCATGTGTACAAAGTAAGTTATTTCTCCCCTCAAATTCAATCACTTAATAGTTAGTTCATATTGAATAATAAAAAAAAGCCTGCACAGACTTGCCAAAATTAATTATACCATTATCTTTGCACCCGCAAACGCAATGATTCCGTAGCTCAGCTGGTAGAGCAATACACTTTTAATGTATGGGTCCTGGGTTCGAATCCCAGCGGGATCACAACCAAAGCCTCCTTTTCAAGGGGGCTTTTTTTTAATTTAGCCCGAAAAAACAGGGAATTTCAGGAATTCGGGGATCAATTAACTATCCAAAATTATTTTTTTCGTAATTTTCGTGACGTAAACTACTACATTCAAGTATGAAGTCCTCACATCGTTATTTATACCTTGTCCTTTTATTTTTGGGCTCCCTATTCTTTTTGATAAATCAGAAAACAGCATTGAAATCTAAAAATTATCCCGTTAAGGCCAATGCAAAAAAGAGTAAGGAAATGAAAATTTCCGGCGTTTTGAAAAACACGCCAGCAAATAGTCTAACGAAATCCTCTGAAATTAAAAGTTCCGATGTGAAAGCACCTTATTCTGAAAAGGTTTCAGAGAAGTATGAGGAAGAAGGTGAATTACCAGGTGCTTTAAGAGCCATGGATTTGTGGGGCGACATGCGATTGTATCCCTTCGACAACATGCATTCCGAATCCTATGCGATGGGAATGGAAATAAGTAAAAAATTAAAAAAACAAAATTTAGAAAAAAATAATTCCACTTGGTTGGATCTGGCTCCAAAAAACTTCGCCGGAAGAGTACTCTCGATTGGCTTTCATCCGAAGGATCCTAATATAATGTGGGTGGGTTCTGCAGCAGGCGGCTTGTGGAGAACCACCAACGGAGGAACCGGAGCTGCGAACGGAATCAACTGGCAATATATCCCCACCGGTCATCCCGTGCTTGGGATTAGTTCAATTATAGTTGCCCCCGATGGAAACACGCTTTATATTGGAAACGGGGAAATCTACAAAGATCCCCAGTCGCCGATCATTGGATCAGGAATTACCGGTTCAGGGCATGATCGTTCATTCAGAGGCACCTATGGAATAGGGATTTTGAAAAGTACTGATGGCGGAATGACATGGGTAAAATCATTAGATTTCACCTACTCTAATGCTGTGGCAGTCATGGATATGGTGATCGATCCGAACGATTCAAGGATCTTGTTTGCTGCAACAACGCAGGGTATATACAGAACTACAGATGCCGGACTCAATTGGTCACTAGTATCTATTTCAGGTTCACCAAGATTGGCTATGGATCTTGTATATAAACCGGGAAGTTCAACTGAATTATATGCGACTTTTGGAAATTTTGGAACCATCGGTTCTGGAATATATAAATCCTCAAACGCCAATGGTATCGCGCCGATATTTTCTAAACTTTCAACCGGATTACCAACCTCTGTAACGGGAAAAATACAATTGGCTGTTACACCTGCAGCGCCTAACAATGTTTATGCAAGCGTGGGACATATTCCAAATGGGACAAAAGATGCGGAGGGATTTTATCGAAGTACCGATAATGGATTAACCTGGGCAGGCCCGGCATCTTCAAACATGATCGGACAACAAGGATGGTATGCCCATGACATCGCAGTTTCAAATACTTCGGCAGATACCATTTATTGGGGTGAGCTTGACTTATACAGATCCAGCAATGGAAGTGCTACATCAACCACATTTGGACCTCGTTCATCATGGAGCTCCTGGAATGTAAATAACACAACCGTTGGTACCTTGCAAGAGGGAGTTAATAATGGTTACGTGCACGCCGATATACACCGAATCGTACCTTCTCCTCATAACGGGAATACTGTTTTTGTTCTGACCGATGGTGGGGTGTTTCGCAGCACGAACCGATGTGAGACCTTTCAAACCCTTAATGGCGGATTACAAACCGCGCAAATTTATGCCTCAGCTGCTGTTTCTGCTTCAGATCCAAACTTTATGCTGATGGGCCTTCAAGATAATGAAGGATTGGTTTATTCCGGAAATCCGGGATGCAGGAGAGTTCCAAATCTTGGAGATGGTTTTCACACTGCCATTAGCCCTTCGAATGATAATACATGTTATATCGCCTCCTACAATTTAAATGTAAAGAAATCAACCAACAGAGCGGCAAGTTTTTCTAATACTCCCCTTAATAAATTCGGAGATTACAACGGACCTATATCTGCTTGTTTCAATGCCCCTTTTGTCCTGGCTCCTTCCAACCCAAGCATAGTTTATGGCGGGACGGCATTATTAAGAAAATCTACAGACGCCTTGGGCACGGTAAGCGTCATTGGTAGCACAACGGCTTACATGAGTGGCCAGTACGCTCCCATTTTAACGATGGCAGTTTCGAGTCAGAATGCAAACAAAATGTATTGTTCCACAACACCAAGTACATCTGGAACGTTCATTCGAAGTAAACTGTGGAGAACGGTGACTACCAATACAACGTTTACAGAAAAAACCGATATTACCGGCACACTCCCTGACCGTTATTATTCGGATATTGCTATCGATCCAACCAACGACCAACGAATTGCCGTAACGCTATCCGGATTTAACTCCTCACATGTATTTGTAAGTCTTAATGGAGGAACCAGTTGGACAGATATAGGTCAAGGTCTGCCCGACATTCCTCACAACGCAGTTATTTTTGATCCAATAAACAGAGATATCATATATGTAGGGAATGATCAAGGTGTATATTATGCTCAAGGAGTTCCGCTGTCTGGAGATCTCGGTATTTCCTATAAACTCAATTGGTATTCATATAACGAGGGTCTGGGAGACGGCGTTCTTGTTAGTGATATCCTTATTACTAAAACTCGTAAATTAAGACTAGCCACTTATGGAAGGGGATTATGGGAACGTGATATGGTTGCTCCTACAGCGTTTACAATAAATAAGGTAAGTCAATGTGTGAATAGTATTTTTCAATTCAATCAAACCTTTAGTATATGCTCTGGAACATTATCTTATTCGTGGGATTTCGGTGATGGCACTACAGCCACCGGTAAAACCGCTTCAAAATCGTATTCGAATCCAGGAACATACACCGTTAAACTCACGGTTAGTAATTCTACGGGCTGTTCAAGCACCGTTGCTCAAGATGTAATAGTAAATGCCCTACCGACGAATCCTTCTATAGTTGCAACTGGATCCTTGATTGTCTGTGAACCATCAACGGTAACGTTAACCTCTTCAAGTGTATCCGGAAATCAATGGTATAGAAACGGTACTCTACTAACAGGATTAACGAACAACTCATGCATTGCCTCTACTACTGGTAGTTATACATGTACTTTTACCGATAACACTGGTTGTACCTCTGTAGCTTCTAACGAAATTAATGTAGAGGTAAACCCACGTCCACAAATTACAATGAATAGTGGTGTGACGACCTGTAGTGGAGACCCAACGACTCTCCAAGTAAATGGGCAAGCTGACACGTATACCTGGAGCCCAACAACGGCTATGACCCCAACTTCGGGGGCTGTGGTGAAGGTAACGCCAACGGTAAATACCACCTACACCGTAACGGCACGATTTAATGCAACCGGTTGTCAAAGTTCGGCAACTAGTACGGTTACGGTAAGATCGAAACCTG
>JBIITO010000080.1:0-11471 GCA_044340465.1 Crocinitomicaceae bacterium
CCGACAGAATTATCCAGTTCGGCATAGGCTGTTTTCCGAATATTATCTGTTTTGATATTTATGCTCGAGCCAAATGCTGCTGCGCCGTTGGATGAGGTGCCAACTCCCCGCTGTACTTGAATGTTCTCCGCGGAAGAGGCAAAGTCGGGCATGTTGACCCAAAAAACGCCGTGAGATTCACTGTCATTCAATGGGATGCCATTTACGGTGACATTTGTTCGGGTGGGATCAACACCGCGTATGCGAATACCTGTGTAACCGATCCCTGCCCCGGCATCTGAGGTAACCACCGTTGAAGGCGTTCCATCCAAAAGAAAGGGTAAATCCTGACCAAAATTGAGTTGTCGGATCTCTTTGGCGTTGAGATTCGTATAGGTCGTCGGGGTTTTATCTGATGCACGAACGGCTGAAACCTGCACCTCTTCCATGGTAACGGCCGAATGACCGATCGAAATGGTCAGTTGAACATCTTTGTCCGCTACAACTACATTTTCCCGATGTTCTTCAAAGCCTGGTCGATTGAATTGAAGCACGTAGGTTCCGTTGGTGAGTTTGTTGAAGACAAATTCACCCAATGAATTGCTGCTGGTTTTGTAATACGTTTCGGAGATGCTAACAATCACGTCGGATAACGGACTTCCATCTGTCGATATTACCCTTCCTCGAACGGAATGTTGCGCATACAACGATCCAACCGCAATAAAAAAAACACTTAGTACTGAAATTCTTGTTTTCATTTTTTTAAAATAAAACAAGAACAAGGGGCTAATTCTTGACAGTTAATAATTAGCTCTTCGTCATCTTCCCGCCGCAGGTACTAACCTGATCCGGTTCAATGGGTATGATCTCAGTCCGTATTCAGGACACCCCTTAGAGACAGTACAAAATTAATCGTTGGTCAGATCAAATTCAACTTTTCAAGAACATCTCTGCTTTTTTTTAATCGGTCTTTCTTGCTTCCGGTGAGAACAGTAAATCGTCTTCTCAGTGCAATAAGTTCTTTTTCATATAGTTGAAGTAGCCAGTCTCTTTGATCTGGATCTTCCCTGAGCGGATCTGGCTCCCAAGGGATATCCGGAGCACATAGAAAATAATGATCAAATACTTGTTCATGATAGAGATTCATAACGAGTGGGCTAACTTTCCCGAACTTGACGTCAGACCAGATTTTGATCACTGTCATTTCTGTGTCGCAGATAATAGGCTGTGTAGCTGTTTTCCAAAGCTGAACCTGCCCCGAAGCAATTGTATCCAGATCCGAATAGGAATACACACCATTTGTATTATGCAGAAATGTACGCGCATATTCAGGACAGGAATGAACACCCAGTTCTTGGCTCAATTCTGTGGCAAGGGTCGTCTTACCACTGCTTTCAGGACCGGTGACAGCTATTCTCAGCATTGGCGCTTCCAGCTTCTTTTCCAATTGAAATAACCAAATACAGCAATGACAGAATACAACAGATAAAGTATGGCAGTTAATTCAAAACCTCTGTTCATGTATAAGATCATTGCTACAAGATCGATTACTATCCAATACAGCCAGTTTTCCAGTACTTTTTTGGTAACCATGTACGTGGCAACCAGGCTGAACATCGCTGTAAAGGCATCCAAAAAAGGATTAGCCTGATCTGTGTACCAATCGAAAATAAGACCTGTGAAAAAGGTCAATATCATAGTGATTGCGATCAAATAGGCGTGTTTCTTTAATGACCACTGAGTAAATCCTTCATTCTCCTCCTCGTCTGCATCGGACCACTCATACCAACCATAGATAGCCATGGCAACATAAAAAACCTGTAGACCTGTTTCCAGATAGAGTTTTCCGAAGTAACAAATGAAGATGTAAATAGCCGAACTAATTGTCGCGAAAAGCCAGCCCCACTGACTCTTAAAAGAAATCAATACGACATAGAACAGAGCGCACAGTACGGCTAGTTGTTCAAGAAGATCGGTTGCCCCGAGACCTTTTAATAAATACTGCAATTGATCCATTCCAGCTTCAAAATTCGTGAAAAACTGAATGCAGATTCACTTTGGATTGTCACTTCTTTAGAACCACCATTATTTGCCTACCTTTGTATTAATGAGATTTAGTGAGTTAGGTTTGACGGATGCGATTCTTGAGGCGATCGATCATATGGGTTTTGAAAAAGCAACTCCCATTCAGGAAATGGCTATTCCGCATATTCTGGAAGGTCGTGACTTGATTGCCTGTGCACAGACGGGCACCGGTAAAACAGCGGCTTTCATCCTTCCGATCCTTCACAAGATCTCAGGTAAGGAAGATACATCGATCAACACGCTTATCGTGGTTCCAACAAGAGAGCTAGCCATGCAGATCGATCAGGAAATACAAGGGTTGTCTTATTTTCTTTCAGTGAGTTCGATTGCTCTATATGGTGGCGGATCTGGACGTGATTGGGATGAACAGCGTGCTCAACTGACCGAAGGTGTTGATATTCTTGTGGCCACTCCAGGAAAGTTGATTTCACATATTGCTCAGGGGTATGTCGATTTTTCCAAGTTGAAACATTTGGTGCTCGATGAGGCAGATAAGATGCTTGATATGGGATTTTCAGACGATATTTTACGCATCATTGCTGAGTTGCCCAAGGAACGTCAAACGCTCATGTTCAGCGCTACGATGCCCTCAAAGATCAGAGAACTCGCTAAGCGCATTATGGTTGATCCGGCGGAAGTGGCACTATCGATTTCGAAGCCGGCAGCCGGGGTTACCCAATGTGTTGCTTTAGCTTTTGATAATCAAAAGATTCCGATGATCACCCATCTTTTGAAGGAGCGTGAGGAATATACGAGTATTATCATCTTCACCTCATCCAAAAGTCGTGTTTCGGAGATTGTGCATGCGCTACGTAAGAGTGGCTTCAAAGCGTATGGGTTTTCATCTAATCTTGAACAGGAACAACGAGAAGAGTTGTTGAGAGGATTCCGTTCTCGTAGAATTCGAATCCTTGTCGCCACCGATGTGATGAGTCGTGGAATTGACATTAAGGAGATCAATATGGTCATCAATTTCGACACGCCATTCGATGCGGAGGATTACGTACATCGCGTAGGCAGGACGGCCAGGGCCAACACAAAAGGGGAAGCGGTGACGCTCGTGAACGAAAAGGACATGCGTAAAATGGCCGAGATCGAGCGACTAATTGAAAGTGAGGTTCCAAGAATACCACTACCGGAAGATTTGGGTCTGGGCCCGGAATGGGTGGTCAGATCCAAACAAAGAAAGAAACGGCCATTTCATAAAAAGCGAAAATCAGAGAATCGGCAATAGCATAAGTCGCCTGGAACTCTTTTCTGTCACCATAGTTTTCTTTAAATCGATCTATTTTACTATGCAGCATGAATAGAAACGTCATTCATCGAAAAAGAATCAAGCTAAATAAACCGTGTTTGGAAAGCTTTGTGCTTCCGCTATAGAGGACTCAGAGAAGCTATTGGATTGTGGTGTTAAGGCTAATATTGTATTTTGAACCAACGACGCGAACCACGTTATAGTGAACCGGCTTTTTTCATTGCACGAGAGGGTTTTAGGTCGCTATCATTCTTAATGCAAGAAATACTTACATTCCAATAAGTACTACAGGCGCTCTAGTCAATACATTTTCATTACATTTTACTTTTTGATTAGCTAAATCAAAACTAATTACATGCATTCCGTTTGTCGCCTATTTCATTCGAATGATTAAAGATTATCTTTGTTTCCTATTTTTCAAACAAGCACTTATGAGCAAGAACGAAGTCCTAGTGGAAAAACGCAAATCCTCACGCATCGGAGGTGGACAAGCGCGAATTGACAAACAACATCAGCAAGGCAAACTTACTGCCAGAGAAAGAATCGCGCTCCTCTTAGATGAAGGCTCCTTCAATGAGATTGGTCAATTTGTTGAGCATCGTGCCACCACATTTGGATTAGACAAACAGCACTTTGCAGGTGATGGTGTTATTACAGGGTTCGGAACCATCCATGGCCGATTGGTGTATGTTTTTTCGCAAGATTTTACCGTCTTGGGTGGATCATTGTCTGAAACACATGCCGCAAAGATCTGCCGCGTTATGGACTTGGCAATGAAAAATGGCGCTCCTGTAATCGGATTGAACGATTCAGGTGGAGCGCGAATTCAGGAAGGTGTAGTGTCCTTGGCGGGATATGCAGATATTTTTTACAGAAACACAAGGGCATCAGGAGTTATCCCTCAGATCTCTGTGATCATGGGCCCGTGTGCCGGAGGAGCTGTGTATTCTCCCGCTTTGACAGATTTCATATTCATGGTGGAGGAGACTTCCTACATGTTCGTTACAGGGCCAAATGTGGTTAAAACCGTTACGCATGAGGAAGTTACTTCAGAGGCTTTAGGGGGTGCCAAAGCACATGCAGAAAAATCCGGAGTAAACCATTTTACTGCAGCGAATGATGTTGAATGCCTGAAAAAAGTGCGTGATCTTGTCACTTATTTCCCTCAGAATGCACGAGAGTTGCCGCCTCAACCAAAACAATTCGCATTCACTGCATCCAAACTGGAAACCATTAAATCCATTCTTCCTGATAATGTCAATGTTCCTTACGACATACGTAAAGTCATTGAATGCGTCATTGACGATGAAAGTTTCCGCGAGGTACAGGAAGATTTTGCAAAGAACATCGTTGTTGGATTTGCTCGTATAGAAGGAAGAACAATTGGTATTGTTGCCAACCAGCCCGCGGCTCTTGCAGGGGTTTTGGATATCGATGCCTCAAGAAAAGGCGCGCGCTTTGTTCGTTTTTGTGATTCATTCAATATTCCATTGCTTGTTTTCGAAGATGTACCGGGATTCCTTCCAGGAACAGATCAGGAATGGCGGGGAATCATTACACACGGGGCGAAACTGCTGTATGCATTTTCAGAAGCTACGGTTCCAAGAATTACGGTAATCACCCGGAAAGCTTACGGTGGTGCTTTTGATGTCATGAATTCTAAAAATATCGGGGCTGACCTTAATTACGCATGGCCAACGGCTGAGATCGCTGTAATGGGGGCAAAAGGAGCAGCTGAAATCATCTTCAAACGGGAGATATCTGAAGCAGCAGACCCCGAAGCGAAATGGAAAGAAAAAGAAGCTGAGTATGCGGATCTTTTTGCAAATCCATACCGCGCTGCTGAACGAGGCATCGTCGATGATGTGATCCTGCCGGAGGAAACACGCACTAAAGTGATAGCAGCCTTCAAAATGTTGGAGAACAAAGCAGAAACATTGCCATTCAAAAAACACGGAAATATTCCATTATAGTTCAATAATATGTATAGAAGTCACACGTGTGGTGAATTGCGTCTAACCGACGCAGGAAAAGAAATAACATTAGCAGGATGGGTTCAGCGCTCTAGAGATTTGGGGGGCATGACCTTCTTGGATCTTCGCGATCGATATGGAATCACGCAACTTGCCTTTAACATGGAAGACCATGCTACTTTGTGCGAACAAGCCAGAAAGCTGGGTCGTGAGTTTGTGATTCAGGTAACAGGAAAAGTAATCGAGCGCTCCAGCAAGAACATGAATATCCCTACAGGAGAGATTGAAATCAAAGTGGAAAAACTGACCATTTTGAATTCAGCGAAACTTCCTCCGTTTACGATTGAAGATGATACGGATGGCGGAGATGAATTGCGCATGCAGTACCGTTACCTCGATCTCCGAAGAAATCCGGTACAACAGAAATTGATGCTCCGAAACAAGGTGGCTCTGGAAACACGTGTTTACCTGAACTCGCAAAACTTCTTAGATGTAGAAACACCTGTACTGATCAAATCCACACCAGAAGGGGCACGCGATTTCGTTGTTCCAAGCCGCATGAACGAGGGTCAATTCTATGCGTTACCTCAATCACCTCAAACCTTCAAACAACTATTGATGGTTTCAGGATTCGATCGCTACTACCAGATTGTAAAATGTTTCCGTGATGAAGACCTTCGTGCGGATCGTCAACCGGAGTTTACACAGATCGACTGTGAAATGGCATTCGTGGAGCAAGATGACATCTTAAATACATTCGAGGGATTGATCAAGCATCTGTTTAAAACAGTCAGAGGAGTGGAGTTCAACGAACCATTCCCGAGAATGGATTATGCAGAAGCGATGTCGCGTTACGGTTCAGACAAGCCGGACATTCGCTTCGGACTGGAGTTTGTAGAACTGAATGATGTGGCCAAAGGAAAAGGATTTGCCATTTTTGACAGTGCAGAAACAGTCATCGCCATCAATGCTGAAGACTGTGCGGAATATACTAGAAAACAGCTCGATGAGCTGACAGAGTGGGTGAAACGCCCGCAAATTAGAGCGAAAGGATTGGTCTATGTGCGATGCAATGCGGATGGAACATTTAAATCTTCTGTAGATAAATTCTATTCTCAGGAAGACCTTGCTTCTTGGGCTCAAAAGGCAAATGCCAAACCGGGTGACTTACTTCTCGTGTTGAGCGGCGAACTTGATAAAACGCGCAAGCAAATGAATGAATTGCGTTTGCATATGGGTAATGAGCTCGGGTTGCGTAATCCGAATGTATTTAAACCCTTATGGGTGTTGGATTTTCCACTGTTAGAATGGGACGAAGAAAGTGGTCGCTACCATGCGATGCATCACCCGTTTACATCCCCGAAACCGGAAGACATGCACCTCATCAATACGGATCCAGGGAAAGTTCGTGCGAATGCCTATGACCTTGCCATGAATGGGGTTGAATTGGGCGGCGGTTCTATCCGTATTCACGACCGTGAGTTGCAATCGCGCATGTTCCATCTCCTTGGATTTACAAAAGAAGAAGCACAGGCACAGTTCGGATTCCTGATGAGCGCCTTTGAATATGGTGCTCCACCTCATGGTGGTTTAGCCTTTGGATTGGATCGTTTGGTGGCAACCATGGGAGGTTCGGAATCCATTCGTGACTACATCGCCTTCCCGAAAAACAACAGTGGACGCGATACAATGATCGATGCGCCATCACCACTCAATAATGCTCAATTGTCTGATTTAGGCATCACTTTGAAATTATGAATTCCCATCTTAAACAACTTGAAAAAACAATCGCTTCAGCAAGGAGAGAATTGGTCAAGCATTCATTATATAATGAATTGACCTCCATTGAGGCGATGCGTCTGTTTATGGAACAACACGTTTTTGCCGTGTGGGATTTTATGAGCTTGCTGAAATCGCTGCAAAAAGGTTTAACATGCACCGATATTCCATGGGTTCCGATAGGCAGTCCTAAAACGAGACGCTTTATAAATGAAATCGTATTAGGAGAGGAGAGCGATTTAGATAAAGAAGGCATCACCGCAAGTCATTTCGAATTGTATCTCCAAGCAATGAATGAATTAGGAGCAGACACTTCGCTGATTACATCTTTAGTCGCTTCAAGAGACTTAAACCAACTACATTCAATGCCTATATTACAAGAAACAAAAGATTTCGTAAAGTTTACCTTTGAAGTTATCGAAAAGGGCAAAATGCATGAAATAGCTTCCGTATTTACCTTTGGACGGGAAGATATTATACCTGAGATGTTTATTGAAATAGTGAGAAAAATTGAAAAAAACACTAACTTCTCATTAGATAAGCTGATCTATTATCTTCAGCGTCATATTGAAGTTGATGGAGATGATCACGGTCCTCTTTCTTTAAGTATGATTTGTGAATTGTGCGGATCAGATGAACAAAAATGGAAAGAAGCGACAATTATAGCTTTAAAAGCTATTGAAAAGAGAATCCATCTTTGGAATGGTGTTAGGGAGAACATTCAAAAACAATTTGTTCTAAATTAATATCGAACTTGTGTTGTCTATGAATACACGTCAGGGAAACCTTCAGATCTACAATAGCCTTACGGGTCAAAAAGAGAAGTTCGAATCGATCCACGCCGGTCGTGTAGGAATGTATGTATGCGGACCAACTTTGTACAGTGAGCCTCATATGGGTAACATGCGGACCTTTATCAACTTCGATATGATCTATCGCTATCTGTTGTTGTTGGATTATAAAGTGAAATACGTTCGCAACATTACAGACGCCGGACACATCACCAACAGTTTGGGCGAAGCAGTAGATAGCATCGGTTCCGCAGCTCGTTTGGAGCAAGTTCAGTCACTGGAGATCGTCTATAAATACAATGTAAAATTTCAGGAGTTACAACGCTTGTACAACATGTTGCCTCCATCGATTGAGCCTACAGCGACCGGCCACATTCAGGAACAAATCGAACTCATCGAGCAGATACTGGAAAATGGCTTTGCCTATGTCGTTAATGGTTCCGTGTATTTTGATGTCAGAAAATACGGTGAAAAATACGAATACGGGATTCTGAGCGGTCGCAAAGTAGATGAACTTGCAGAAGAAACTCGCGCTTTGAATGCACAGGACGAAAAGCGCTTTTTCGCTGATTTCGCACTTTGGAAAAAGGCGAATCCGGAAGACATGCAGATCTGGCGTTCACCTTGGGGAGATGGGAATCCCGGCTGGCATATAGAGTGTACGGCTATGAGCACGAAGTACCTCGGAACACATTTTGATATTCACGGAGGTGGCATGGACCTGAAGTTCCCGCACCACGAAGATGAGATCGCTCAAAGTTGCGGTTCGTTGGGTTGTAATCCGGCGAAATACTGGATGCATACCAACATGCTTAACGTGAATGGTCAGAAAATGAGTAAATCGTTCGGGAATTACTTTTTGCCCAAAGAGATCGTGGAAGGCACAACTGAATTATTTGATAAACCCTACAGTCCGAATGTCATTCGTTTCTGCATGATGCAGGCGCATTACCGCAGTACGCTGGATCTGTCACAAGACTCGTTGGATGCGGCAGAAAAGGGCTACACACGTTTGACCGATGCGATGATGCTGTTGGAGAAACTCAATACCTCTGCTGAAACTTCCTTTGATGTGCAAGCAATCGTAGATTCATTCTACACGGCCATGGACGACGATTTCAACGCGCCAACGTTAATTGCAAACTTATTTGAAGCCGTGCGTCGCATCAATCTGGTGAATTATGGGAAAGAAACGATCTCTGCCGCCGATCGCGACCTATTGAAAAAGGAAATGACATCATTTGTACTGGATGTCCTTGGACTTCAAGTCGGCGTAACCAACAGTGATTCCAAACTAGCTCCCGTCATGGATCTTGTACTAGAACTGCGCCAACAGGCTCGCACAAACAAAGACTGGACAACCTCCGATAAAATCCGCGATGGACTGGCCGCTGCCGGAATTACGGTCAAAGATTCGAAAGAGGGAACGAGTTGGTCGTGAACACGTTTTAAATAACAATCGAAACGGCATACTTCCGAAAGTACTCTTATTAGCGTTCTTTTCTGTGAAGAATTTCACTAAAAAGCAATGCTTTTGGTGAATTGATTCACTAAAAAACACTACTTTTAGTGAATTAACAACTATAAATGATTCGGCGCACCCTGAACAAAACACTTTCAGAAAAACTGTTTAAAGGAAAGACAATCCTTTTGATCGGTCCAAGACAAGTGGGGAAAACTACTCTGATTAAGGCGGTATTAGAAGGAAGAGATTATTACTTTTTAAGTGGAGATGATCCGATAGTGCGCACCTTACTCACAAATCCTTCAACGAAAGAAATTGAAGGAATAATTGGCAAGCAGAAAATCCTCTTCATCGATGAGGCACAGCGCATTGAGAACATTGGTCTGACAGCAAAGATAATTCATGATCAATTCAAAGGCGTACAACTCATCATGAGTGGTTCGTCTGCATTTGAATTACGAAACAAAACCAATGAGTCTTTGACTGGAAGGAAGTGGGAGTATTTTATGTTTCCTATATCTTACGAGGAATATGAACAAGCGAAGGGATATTTAACAGCAATGGGTGATTTGAACAATAGACTCATCTATGGCTATTACCCGGAAGTCATCAATCATCCTGGACAAGAACGGGACATATTAAACGAGATCACACAAAGCGTTTTGTTTAAAGACCTACTGGTCCTAGGAAACATCAAGAAACCCGAGGTGCTTGAAAAAATATTGAAAGCGCTTGCTTTTCAAATTGGAAGCGAGGTGAGTTTCAACGAGATTGCACAATTGACGGGAGTTGATAAGAACACGGTTTCTACGTACATTCATCTTCTTGAACTATCCCACGTCATTTTTCCTCTAACAAGTTTTAGTAGAAATTTACGAAATGAAATCAAAATGAACCGAAAATATTATTTCTACGACAATGGTATTCGAAATGCGCTTATCCAAAACTTTAATCCATTAGAATTACGCAATGATATTGGAGCCCTTTGGGAGAATTTTTTAATTTCAGAACGTAAAAAGAGAAACGAATATCACAAACATTATGTCTCCTCCTATTTCTGGCGAACAAAGCAACAACAGGAAGTTGATTATGTTGAAGAAGGTGGCGGAGAAATTAAAGGCTATGAGTTCAAATGGAATCCAAAAGCAAAGGCGAAAATTCCGGCGAGTTTCGTCCACGCCTACCAAACTGAGGTGACAATTATTGATCAAGGTAATTTTCGTGAATTTGTGTTGGAAATTAAGGCCTAATTTTTCTAAAAATATAGCTTTGCAATCTTCATAGGTGCACTGCGCACTTTTAACTAAGCACTCAAAAACATGCTTTCTCAAAACACCGATAAAAAACTGTTCTTGCTTGATGCGTATGCGCTCATTTACCGGGCTTATTTTGCTTTTGCCAAGAATCCGCGCATCAATTCAAAAGGACAAAATACTTCTGCAGCCTTTGGTTTTACAAACGTGCTGATCGACGTGATCAAAACCGAAAAACCGACCCACTTAGCGGTGGTATTCGATCCTCCAGGAGGTTCCGTGCACCGACAGGCTGATTTTGAAGCCTATAAAGCGCATCGGGAAGAAATGCCGGAGGATATTCGCAGCATGATCCAGCCGATCAAGAATATCATCGAAGCGTTTCGCGTACCTATCTTACAAGTGGATGGATATGAGGCAGATGATGTGATTGGAACAGTTGCCAAAATTGCTGAGAAGAAGGGATATACCACTTACATGATGACACCGGATAAGGATTACGGTCAGTTGGTGTCGGATAATATTTTCATTTACAAACCGGGTCGAGGAGGCGCTCCGGCTGAAATTCTCGGTGTAAAGGAGGTTTGCGACAAGTTTGAAGTGAATAACCCACTGCAAGTCATCGATATTCTTGGTCTTTGGGGCGATGCTTCAGATAATATTCCGGGAATTCCCGGAATTGGTGAGAAGACAGCCAAAGCCATGATCCAGAAATATGATTCACTTGAAAATATTATTGCCAATGCCCATGAACTGAAAGGAAAGCAACAAGAAAACGTGATCAATTTTGCTGAACAAGGGCGGATTTCTAAAATGCTCGCTACCATCATTACTGATTTGGATGTCGAATTCGATGAAGAAGCTTTGGTGATGTGCGATGTTGATGTCGAA
>JBIITO010000189.1:0-3405 GCA_044340465.1 Crocinitomicaceae bacterium
TGATTGAATAATATCTAGGTTGATAGCTTTATACTCAACGCGATTAATGTTCTTGAAGCCAAACTTAGGTACACGTCGTTGAAGAGGCATTTGACCACCTTCAAAACCGATCTTTTTGCTGTAACCTGATCTTGATTTCGCTCCTTTGTGCCCACGCGTAGAAGTGCCACCGTGTCCGGAACCCTGACCTCTGGCAATTCTTTTTTCTCGGTTAACCGAGCCATTTGCAGGAGTTAAATTATGTAAGTTCATACTATTGCGAATTTTTAAGTTTATTCAACAACCTTCAAAAGGTGTTGTACTTTTTTAACCATTCCAAGGATCTGAGGTGTTGCCTCATGCTCCACTACCTGATTCAATTTTTTGAATCCTAACGCTTTGATCGTAGCCTTCTGAACAGCCGGACGTTTGATAGCGCTTCTAACTTGCTTGATTTTAATTGTAGCCATCATTCACACTATTAACCGTTAAATACTTTATCCAGAGAAATACCACGTTGTTTCGCTACCGATACTGCATCTCTCATTTTAGAAAGTGCATCAATAGTTGCTTTTACTACGTTGTGTGGGTTGGAAGATCCTTGAGATTTCGCCAAAACGTTATGAACCCCAACGCTTTCAAGAACCGCACGCATCGCACCACCTGCGATAACTCCCGTACCATTGGTAGCAGGTTTCAAAAGAACCTCAGCTCCACCAAATTTTCCTTTTTGAGGATGCGGCACAGTTCCTTTCAAGATTGGAACTTTAATTAGGTTTTTCTTCGCATCGTCGATCCCTTTAGTGATCGCCTCTGTAACTTCTTTTGCTTTACCGAGTCCATGACCAACAATCCCGTTTTCATCTCCCACTACTACGATCGCAGAGAAAGAGAAAGTACGTCCTCCTTTGGTTACTTTGGTTACACGGTTTACAGCAACGAGCTTGTCTTTAAGCTCAATATCTGCAGATTTTACTCTATTCAATGTTTGTGCTGCCATTTTTTAAAATTTAAGTCCGCCTTCTCGAGCTGAGTCAGCCAATGATTTAACTCTACCATGGTACAAGTAACCGTTTCGGTCAAATACCACTGTCTCAATACCGGCTTTTACTGCCTTTTCAGCCACTTCCTTCCCAACTACTGCTGCTTGTTCAGATTTGTTTTTCTTGTCAGCAGCTTTGTTTTTGTAAGAGGAAGCAGATGCCAGGGTTGTCCCAGTCGTGTCGTCGATCAACTGTGCATAGATTTGCTTGTTGCTTCGGAAAACCGAAAGACGAGGCACTTTAGAAGTACCAGAGATTTTCTTTCTGATTCTTCTTTTGATTTTTGCTCTTCTGTTTAATTTACTGAATGCCATAACATTTAATTTTTATTTCTTACCTGCAGATTTACCAGCTTTTCTACGGATCTCTTCACCCACAAAGCGAATACCTTTTCCTTTGTAAGGTTCAGGTTTACGGAAGGAGCGAATTTTGGCAGCCACCTGACCCAAAAGCTGTTTGTCATAAGATTCTAATATTACAACAGGAGCTTTTCCTTTTTCAGTATTTGCAGATACCTTAACCTCTGAAGGAATTTCGAATACGATCGGGTGAGAAAAACCAAGAGCCAATTCCAACTGTTGTCCAGCTGCATTTGCACGGTAACCTACTCCGATCACTTCCATTTCCTTTTTGTACCCTTCCGAAACGCCTTGTACCATGTTGAACAAAAGTGCACGGTACAGACCATGTTTTGCTCTATGAGAAGGTGCATCTGATTCGCGGCTGAAAGTTATTGTGCTTCCTTCAATGCTTAACGTTACACCTTCTTCTAGAACTTGTGTAAGTTCGCCTTTAGGACCCTTAACGGTAACTTTGTTACCCTCTAACTTTACGTCTACTCCACTCGGGATGTTAACTGGGGATTTACCTATCCTTGACATTTTATTTTAACTTAAAGATTAATAAACGTAGCAAAGTACTTCACCTCCCACGTTGTGTTTTCTTGCTTCTTTATCAGTGATCACACCTTTTGAAGTGGAAACGATCGCGATGCCTAAACCGTTCAATACGCGTGGCATTTCGGCAGAACCGCTATACTTGCGAAGTCCCGGTCGGGAAGCACGGTCGATCTTCGTGATTGCAGGAACTTTCGTAGACTGATTGTATTTCAAAGCAATCTTGATGATTCCTTGCTTACTATCCTCTTCAAACTTGTAATTTGTAATGTATCCCTGATCAAAAAGGATTTGCGTCATTGCGCGCTTCACATTTGATCCTGGGATCTCAACCATTTTCAACCCTGCCGCACTTGCGTTACGGATACGGGTTAAAAAATCTGCTATTGGATCTGTATTCATACTCTTAATGGATTCTAATAATTACCAACTTGCTTTTTTAACTCCCGGGATCTTTCCTGACAAAGCCATTTCGCGGAAGGTAACCCTTGAAATACCAAACTGACGCATGTATCCTCTTGGACGCCCAGTTAAACCGCAACGGTTGTGAACTCGGATCTTGGAGGAGTTTGCAGGTAGTTTCTGGATAGCCATCATCGCATCCCACTTAGCAGCTTGAACTTCATCTGAAGCATCCGTAGATTTAAGGATCTTTGTAAGTTCCTCACGCTTCTTAGCATAGCGAGCTACCATTCTTTCTCTTTTGCGCTCACGCGCTTTCATTGATTCTTTTGCCATTTCTTCTTATTTTTTAATGAATGGGAATCCAAATGCATCCAAAAGTGCTTTCGCTTCTTCATCACTTTCAGCTGAAGTAACGAATGTGATGTCCATACCAAGGATACGGTTCACTTTGTCGATATCGATCTCTGGGAAGATAATGTGTTCCTTCACACCTAGGTTGAAGTTACCACGACCATCGAATCCTTTTGGGTTGATACCTCTGAAGTCACGTGTTCTTGGAAGAGAAACAGAAAGTAATCTGTCTAAGAAATCGTACATCTTATCGCCACGAAGTGTTACTTTCGTTCCGATAGGCATCCCTTTTCTCAATTTGAAATTAGATATGTCTTTCTTAGAGATCGTTGTTACCGCTTTCTGACCTGCGATTCTGGAAAGATCTGCCACTGCGCTTTCGATCAATTTCTTGTCGGCAACAGCATCTCCCATCCCCTGGCTCAATACAATCTTTTGAAGTTTCGGTACACGCATTACCGTTTTATAACCGAACTTCTCAGTCAATGCAGGAATAATTTCTGCATTATACCTTTCCTTAAGTCTTGGTGCGTAACTCATTTAATTTCCTCCCCTGACTTTTTTGAATAACGAACTAATTTTCCTTTTGCATCCAACTTACGGCCGATACGGGTAGCCTGACCTTTGGATACGATCATGAGGTTAGAAACGTGGATACTTCCTTCTTTCTCCACAATTCCTCCCTGAGGGTCTGCTGCACTTGGCTTCGCGTGTTTCTTAACGATATTCAC
>JBIITO010000168.1:0-3379 GCA_044340465.1 Crocinitomicaceae bacterium
CGCCTTTCCTTACTCTGTAACGGGTTGTGTACTTTCGTTTGCATCGACCGAACAGATCCATCTGGAAACCTAATATCAACCTTGAAGAGCTCATCCGAATAAACTGGATAAATAAAATGCGATACAGCATCTTCGAGGGTATGCAAGTTCGTTCCGGCGTTATCTAATGTAACACCCAGATAGAGTATCTTGCCTCCTTTTTGGGATAATTTAGCGAAAGGACTCTTTGCAGTGTATGGAGTTAATTCGCCAAAATGATCAGCTGTAAACCATTCTGCATCAGGCCCTATGCATGATACAGGTTCTGTTGGATGTGCGCTCCTGATCCCATTTGGCAGTTTTCGAAAATATTCCGAGATCGCTCCCAATCCGGAACGATCGTTCATCACATCAAACATCTTCAAATCACGAATATAATGCAATTGAAATGAGGTGTTTGGCGAATTCGGCATGAGCAAATTTCCTTCCTGTCCAACTACTTCTAAAAGTGCCTCGACAACAGTTTGCGGACCATTTTCTACAAAACCAATCTTAGACAAACTGGCATGAACCAATAATGAGTCCCCTGATGCTAAACCGATAGATTTAAATTGCTGAATCAAGTCATTTTTGGTCAAAACCTCTCCCTTGATTCGAAGTTCATTCAGTAATTTATTTCGTTGTTCCTTTTTGCGCTGGCGGCACCATTGAAGAACAACCGAAGGAAGCAAGCTTCGAACAAGATCCCGCATCTACTGTGAAACAAAAGTATAAGTGATGGTGCCTTCCTGCTGTGCAACTGAAGAACCGGAATAATTGAATCGTGATTTACGAGCATAACGAACGGCCTGATCAATCATACATTGGTTGGAACCTGCGGATGCCGTAGGTACTGCGGAGATAACATCTCCGTTTTGATTTACTTTGATATGTACGGTAACTCTTCCTGCTGAACCATATCCGCAAGTATATCCGGGATTTCGGATCCACCAGTTATCATTTTGGTGCGGAGTTCGTCCTTTTAATGACCAATCGACCATTACATTTCCTGAATAAGCAGTATTTCCACCTTTCTGAGATGACGTTTGATCTGAATTCCTGTCACTAGAAGTTGTGGATCGATCTTTTTTACGTTGTTCCATTTCCTCTTTAATGGCCTGACGTTTAGCAGCACCACCAGTTTCTTCGAACAATCGTTTCTCGTAATCCTTAGCTTTACTGGCGCCATCCTCTGAAGGTGTGTTCTGAGTCCAATTCTCGTCGGATCGTTTGCGCTGATCGTTGCTGCTTCTGGCAATACTCTTGACATTTGATATGTCCTGGTTCTGTTGGATGATGAGATCCTCAGGTGTTACTATCAATTCCTTATCATCCTGAATTGAGACTTCCGGTTGATCTGAAAACGAATCAACAGGCCAGTATTGTTCATAGATCTCGAATTGCAGATAGATAAACACGCCAGTAAAGACCGTAAATGCAGCAATAATTCCCCAGCGATATCTTTCTATGAATTGAATCACGAACTGTTAGTGTTGAATCTGGGGTTGTATTACCCGTGATTCTTTGCAATAAAAATACTGTATTTGTCCGTTCTTACTTAAAACAAGCATGTCTTTATCTACTTGTCTAATCGAATTAAATTCCATCGGTAACAACTGATCTGCCTTCAAAGTAAACAAACCATATTTTGAACCATCGGATACCAGAAAAAAATCTTTACCAATTCGTGTAACGCTTTTGTATTGAAGGGGTAACAAAACTGCTCCTCTGGAATCGATAACACCCTGCATACCGTTCAATTCAACTATTGCTGTTCCCGACACAAAACTTTCCGCATAAGAATATATTGGCTGGATGATCACCTTCCCCAAGAGGTCTGTATAGCCCCATCCTTTACCTTTGGAAAAAGCCATTAGAGGACTGATGTCGCCAATATCATTAAAGGTTGCAGTAAGGATGACACGTCCATTTTTATCAATCACCCCATATTTCCCTTTGAATTTAATGACCGTGAGATTAGAATTGAATTGACCTTTTGCCGGAGAATTAGGGAATGTCTCATATTGCACAGGAATAATCAAATTTCCTGAAAGATCGATGTACCCAATTTTTCCGTTCTGAATTACCATGGTACGATCAATTACCGGTTTCATGATACGATCGTACTGCGTATTGATTACGACCTCACAATTCCGCTTCATCAAACCATATTTTCCATTGTCCTCGAAGATCAATAATGTATCACTAAAGAATTCGATAAATCTATAACCAGGTGCAACTACATTGGTACCATAAACATCAATGATTGCTTGTTTCTCTCCTACTTGAACTTTAGCTAAACTATCGGCAAAGGAGTAGGCTTCTTTAAATTTTTCCGGGATGCGCTGTATAAAATCCGCATCGTAGTATCCATATAAACTGTCTTTTTGTCCATATACTAATCCATCAGATAAAGTACCAAGATCCTTAAAATCAACAGGGAAAACACGTTTTCCAGAGCGATCGATCATACCAAATTTCCCATCCAACTCCACTACTGATCTTCCATTTTCAAAATCTGTTGCCGAGGTGTAATCAAATGGCACAACCAACTTATTTCCTTTATCGATAAAACCATATTTATCACCCTTCATTACGAGCGCAAGCCCCTCGCTGAAAATTGCAGCCTGATCATATTGAGGTTCTATCAAAACGTTTCCAGCATAATCCATGAAACCATATAATCCATTATCATTGAAAGGGAGCAGTTGCAATTTAAAATTCTTTACATCCAACTCTAATTCTTCTACATACGGATAATTCGGATAGGCAATCCTAAATTCGTCTATTCGATTCTCACTGAATTTACTCATGAATAATTCATATATTTTTCGCCAAGCAGCACCCACATTTCTGTTCTTGGGGTAACTTCTTACAAACGAACTATATGCTTCTATGGTATTGCTTCTGGTGACGATGTGAAATACCTGATCCTCTGCATCCTGCACATGAAAACTTTTCGGGTTCTTAGAAATAAACTCAAGGTAAGAAGCTACCGATCCGCTTTTGGTTAGTTCCGCATATTGCAGATCCTCAAACAACACCTTGGCTCTATTGAAGTACTCACTGTAGGGATATGTCTTCATGAATTGCCCTACAGCTTTTGATGTATTCAATAGCAGCACATTCGAGTAAGCAATAGAATCCCGTCGGTGTGTGGCAGTGTAGAATTCATTTGCCCATGGATGATCATGAAGGAATTTATCGTAAGCTTCTATAGTATTTTGACCTGCAACTTGCTTAAAGAATTCCGAACTGATCTTCGTTTTCAATAGGATTATATTGACATAATCTAAACTCGTGTTAATCGAAACATAATATGCTTTTCTCTCCTTATCCAGCAACTGATAGGTACTATCAG
>JBIITO010000081.1:0-11221 GCA_044340465.1 Crocinitomicaceae bacterium
AAGAGGATTACAATAAGGCTTTGATGATCAAGCCAAACAATCCTTATGTGATCAATAAGATTAAAGAGATTGAGTCCATTTTAAATCCGGCAACAGAAAACTCAATGAAACTCGAGCCACTAGGAATGCCATATGAAAGTTCAATAATGGATGGATATGCCGCGTTACAGGAAGCCGAAATTCAGCGAAAAAACTCAAAGGAGGTAGCTATAGGTTCCATAGTTTCTCAGGCTACAAAGGCAAGTGATGAACTGGATCAGTTACAGGAGACGAAAAGCCAAACGAATAGAGATAAAGTATCAGCAGTTATCGAAAAGGTAGCTATAAACGATAAAAATGCCGATTTGAACAGGCAATTGACTTCTCAAGTCTTTGAACAGGCACAGAATGATCTCGCTAATAATAGAATTTCTGATGAAGATTTTAAGCATATTGAAAATGTGAAGTCACAGGAAAAACTTAGTGTTGTTGTCAATGAATCAACAGTTGACTACAAAAGCAGAGAGGACGTGTACTCTGAAAATGCTGAAGTTCTTGCTGCTCAAAACGCCGCGTATCGGGAAGGATTGAGACAACAGGAAGTTATTGAAGGATCAACGAGTGTTCAGTCTGGTCAAATTATATTACTTGTTGAGAAGAATCTGCAAACTGACATGATCGATGATTTTGATTCTCGAGCCGAGGTGCGTCAGGCAGTTGATGCTAAATTAGTTGAAGTTGAAAAAGTCGATCAGGATTTAAGTTCATCTAAAAAGAAAGAATTGTTGGACAATGATCAACAATTGTTTAGTAGCAAGGTAGGAATTACGGAGAAAGAAGTTCTGGATGCTAAAGTGGCTGGAACAAATGAAAATTATCTTAAAGAGGTTAAGAGTACCGTTAATGAGAAAGACAAAACCATTTCTGATGAACAGATGGTTCATACGAAAGAATTGGATCGTTCTATTTCGAAGATCAACACTTCAATCGATGCGAACAATGTGGAGAGAGATCTGAACCGTCAGAAAACCACAGAACTTATCCACGATGGCAACGAGAATGTCGAACAAACCATTATCTCTACAAATAAAAAAGAGAATACAAAATATCTTAGTAATCAAAGTATTATAAATGACCAGGGGGCAATCAAAGGAGAAGCCGAATCTAAAGCAAAGGAGAATTTAAGTCAGAATGTTCAGGGTGTCGAATTAATGGATAAAAAGGCTAACACCACAGCTGTCGATCTACATTTAAGCGATGACGATGAGCGTTTACAAGCGCGAACCAAAGTGGAAACGATCTCTGGTGATGTTCAGGATAATCTCGTGAATGACAATAAAAATCAAACAGGGTTCAACCAGAAAATAGGCGATGCTACTAAAGCCATTGATGCAGGAAACGCTGGTTTGGAAGAAGCTAACAAAAATAAAAATCTTTCGAATCAGGAGAAATTAACTACCGTTGAATCGAAGAAAACAGAGAAGGTGAAGTTGGCGAACTCACTTGGAAAAGAATATCCCGAAGGTGTGAGTCAGGAATCATTTACTCAAAGTGATCAAAAAGGGTTAATGACATCAATTATTACCAGAAGAATCGTTGTCGTTGAAGGACATGGCGATGTGTATGTGAGAACTCAGACACTTCAGTCCGTTACGTACACTAAAAATGGTCAGCCAACGACTGAAATGGTTTGGCAACGAGAAACCCAGGGCCCACATCTTCAAAAACATTACTAGTTTGGTAATTCAAACTTGGTTGTCAGTAAGTCATTTTTATCGGATTTCTTCTTGCGGAAATTAAACGTAATTTCACCAAAAACTTTGGTTGACACAGCGGTGGTTATATCTGATTGTTCCTTTAAAATGCTTTTTGGCGGTTTTACTTGCTGCGTATTTCTGGCAATTTGATTCATTGGCTTCTATAAGAAGAATTCCAGTACTTCTAATTTTTCAAGGATTAGCATATATTGGACTCCAAATGATAACGCGCAGAATACAAATCGTTGGGTATTGGTGGGATTGGATTTATTATTTCGGGTTGTTGTCGATCATGATTCCGGTAACTTTTGCGGATCGAGCAAATTTGGCTACATGGAATCTGATACCTGATTGGGGGGCTTTTCTATTGATCTTACCCGCAGTGATTGATCTGTTTAAATTAATATTGAAATGGGAGAGAAAAAAAGGATGAAGGTTCATTTCATTGCTATTGGAGGAAGTGCTATGCATAACCTTGCGATAGCTTTGTGTAGAAAAGGTACTATTGTAACAGGTTCGGATGATGAGATTTTTGAGCCTTCCAGAACTAGGTTGAAAAAGCAAGGAATTCTTCCAGATAGTATTGGTTGGGATGCAGAACGTATTTCGAATGATCTGGATGCTGTTATCCTTGGGATGCATGCTCGTTTGGACAATCCCGAACTTCAGAAGGCGAAAGAATTGGGAATTCCCATTTATTCGTATCCTGAATACCTCTATGAGCAGAGTAAAAATAAATTGCGTGTGGTCATTGGTGGCAGTCATGGTAAAACAACGATTACTTCTATGCTGCTTCATGCCATTCATAAAACTGATCTTGATGTCGATTATATGGTAGGCGCTCAGTTAGAAGGTTATGACTGTATGGTGAAATTGTCAGAGTCAGCAAACGTAATGATCCTGGAGGGTGATGAATACCTAAGTTCACCAATTGACAGACGACCAAAGTTTCATTTGTACAAACCCGATGTGGCGATTCTGAGCGGAATAGCTTGGGATCATATAAACGTGTTTCCAACATTTGAGAATTACGTTGAGCAGTTTGATGTTTTTTGTTCCTTGATAAGTAAAACAGGTACACTTGTTTATAATTTAGAAGATCAGGAAGTCAAAGATCTAGGTGAAAAATATGATTCTTCGATCAAGACAATCGGATATGGAACTCCGGACTATGAAGTCAGTGAGCATGGAACAAAGTTAAACTTGAACGGTAAGTTTTTTCATCTCAGAATATTTGGAGCTCATAACCTGCAGAATCTTATGGGAGCAATGTATTTGGCCAAGGAAATTGGGATTGATAACGAAACATTCCTGAATGCGATGTCAGACTTCACCGGAGCGGGTAAACGATTGCAGAAGGTAGCTGAAAAAGGGAACTTTGTGATGTTTAAGGATTTTGCTCATTCGCCATCTAAATTAAAGGCTACCACAAAGGCAGTGAAAGAACAATACGCCGAACGAAAAGTGATCGCTTGTATGGAATTGCATACGTTTTCCTCTCTTAAAAAGGAATTCTTGCCCCACTATAAAGATGCGATGAAAGCGGCAGATGAGGCAGTGGTTTATTTTAGTCCCGAAGTTGTTGCACATAAAAAGCTTGAACCTATTTCTAAAGAGCAAGTGAGTTTCGGATTCGGAGGTGGTGTTCGGGTGATGAACGAAACGAAAGAGGTTCTGGATTTTATACGAAGCCAAAATTGGAACAATTCCGCACTATTGATGATGTCTTCTGGGAATTTTGACGGGATCGATTACGATCAATTGGGAGAAGAATTAACTTCGTGCTTGTGATTCGTTTCGGCTTTTTTCTTTTAGTTCTTTTGATTAGTGCTTGTGCTTCAGTTAAATACCACGGTGAAAGGGCTGAAGTTCTGGAGTTGAAAACAGCATATGACAAGGTAAATTCCCAGGGAGTTTTTTTACTGAAAGGTCAGAAAAAGGAAGGGTATCATTATTTTAATCCTCTTTTAGCAGATTCTCTTTATTCTCCTACCTCCACGTTTAAGATAGTTATTTCGATCATCGCATTGGAGACGGGGATCGTCAAAACCATTCATGATACCGTTTTCTGGGATGGCGTAATCAGAGAAAGAAAGGAATGGAATAAGGATACTGATATGAAAAGTGCATTTGCCAATTCTACCGTTTGGTATTTTCAGCAAGTTGCACGAAAGATCGGAACGCATACCATGCAACAATGGCTCGATTCT
Source organism: Crocinitomicaceae bacterium (assembly GCA_044340465.1). Lineage (GTDB taxonomy): Bacteria > Bacteroidota > Bacteroidia > Flavobacteriales_D > Crocinitomicaceae > M0103. The sequence goes on from JBIITO010000081.1 coordinate 3,947, forward strand.
CTTGATTATGGGGCCGGAGCGATAAAAACAATTGATAAATTCTGGATGAATAACGAGTTGAAGATATCACCTCATCAGCAGTTAGAATTCTTGGAGAAGTTTGCATTGCGCAAATTGATGTTACGCACAGAAACATATGCCGCGTTGGAGGAGATCATGCAGAAAGAGGTCAGAGGCACCAGTGTGCTCTATGCAAAGACCGGTTGGGGATTTGATGGACGTGATTTGGGATGGTATGTTGGTTATGTACGATCTTCAGAAGGCGTTTATCCGTTTGTAAATCTGATGATTTCCGGTACTAATGTAAGTCCTGATTTTGCTTCTGCCCGAATTTACATCGTAAGAAATGTTCTAAATAACCTTGGGATTATGCCCCTCTAGGTTTGAAAACGATCTTTCGGTAAATTATTGTAACCAAAATGCTGTAAAAGGTCGAAAGAATGAGCAGAGCCAGGGTGGCAAGAGTCGAAGTGAATCCTGCAGAAGCACCTTTCTTATTATTTTCTATCAATTTATGTTCGATCTGTTCCTTGGTCATCACTTCTGCGTCCGGAAACTCTTTTTTAAATTTCGTAAGTGCTTTTGGATCGTTGACCATTTTTTTGATCTCATATTCTTTATTAGCGATCTGACGAGCATAATACTCCGGATTGATCCTGGCGTAGTAGAAATACAAAAAGAGGCAAGTGATCACTACATATGGAACTCCAGCACTCATGGCATTTTTAAGATCCACCATGGCATTGGTTTCTTCCTTTTCATGACGCTTCTGAAGATAGAGCCCAATGGATATTGAACTCAGCAACATGAAAATATTGGATAGCACTGCGATTACAGTAGTCTGATCTGCCACTCCCAAAACATAGAGCACCATTTTGAAAACGATCCAGGTCAGTGCGGCATAAAGGCCAATTTTAACCGTAATTCGCATGGTGAACGGATCAGCTGTTCATCGAAACAAGGAACTCCTCGTTCGATAATGTATTCTCCATGTGTGATTTCATGAATTCCATGGCTTCCACAGGATTCATGTCGGCAATGAACTTACGAATTAACCATACCCGCTGAAGTACATCTTTACCAACCAATAGATCCTCACGACGAGTTCCAGAAGCAGTAATATCGATGGCCGGATAAATCCTTCTGTTAGATATTTTGCGATCCAACTGAAGTTCCATGTTACCAGTTCCTTTGAATTCCTCAAAGATCACCTCGTCCATTTTGGATCCTGTTTCAGTCAGAGCCGTTGCAAGTATGGAAAGTGAACCTCCATTCTCGATCTTACGGGCAGAGCCGAAGAAACGTTTTGGTTTGTGAAGCGCATTGGCATCTACACCACCAGAAAGCACCTTTCCAGAAGCCGGAGAAACGGTGTTGTATGCTCTGGCAAGACGAGTGATGGAATCCAGAAGAATACAGACATCGTGTCCACATTCAACCATACGTTTCGCTTTTTCAAGTACCATGTTAGCCACTTTAACATGTCTTTCCGCCGGTTCATCAAAGGTAGAAGCGATCACCTCAGCTTTCACACTTCGAGCCATATCTGTCACTTCTTCAGGACGTTCATCGATCAATAATACGATCAAATAGGTTTCAGGATGATTCGCTGCAATCGCATTTGCGACATCCTTTAAGAGCATGGTTTTACCGGTCTTCGGTTGAGCCACGATCATTCCACGCTGGCCTTTTCCGATAGGGGCAAATAGATCCATGACACGCGTAGAAAGTGTTTCCTGGGCATGACCAGTTAATTTAAATTTCTCATCCGGGAAAAGCGGAGTGAGATATTGAAAAGGAACTCTGTCACGAATATATGACGGATGGCGACCATTGATCGATTCTACCTTCACAAGTGGGAAGAATTTTTCACCTTCTCTTGGAGGACGAATAGTTCCTTTAACTGTATCTCCGGTTTTCAAACCAAACAATTTGATTTGGCTCTGTGAGACATAGATATCATCAGGGGACGGCAGATAGTTGTAATCCGAAGATCTCAAGAATCCGTAGCCATCCTGTATGACTTCAAGCACTCCTTCAGCGGAAACAATACCTACAAGGTCATAAGCTGATTCGTCAATCTTTTCTTCCTGCCGTTGATGGTGCTGTTGTGGACGATTTTCATGTCCTTGCTGACGAGGATGTTGTCTCTGTTTGTGTTGTACCTGCGGATTATTAACTTCTTTAGTTGCAGTATCATTTATATTTACATCAATCGATGCAACTTCATCTGGACTTATTTCTTCTTTTTGTAGAGTTTTCGGTGAAGCAGCGAGATCTAATAGATTTCGTCCTCCACGTTGTTTGTTTTCTCTGGCTGGCCTTTCGTTGTCTTTAGCACCCGCTGTAGTTTCCCCCGTTTCAGCATTAAATAGGTCTGAAACCACCTCGTTTGAAGCGTTTTGTTTTCTTGGTCGACCTCGTCTTTTGGAATCGGCAGTGGAACTTTCATCAGAGGTTCCATTTGACGTTGATTCTCCCGAAATCGCGGAGATCAATTCATTCTTTTTTAAGGTCAATGCACCGGGTACCCCAATGACGTTTGCAATTTCGCGAAGATCAGAAAGCGATTTGCCTTCTAGTTCAGCTTTATCCATGAAATAATATAATAATGTTGAGAATCAGAGATCTGAAATTTGTGTGGATGTTAAAGAACAAGAGACATCTTGTTTTAGAACGTGCAAGTATACAAAGAAACTTTAACCCTGCAAGAACTGTTTAAAAGTTTTAAGCTAGTTTGTTCTTAGGCTTGCGCTGTTCTGTCTATCTTCGAAACATGAATCCATTTAAAACTTTCTACACATTATTCTGGTATTTGGTAATTTTTTTCCACGTAGGACTTACCTTTTTTCTTGATAGCGCCTTAAATGGTTATGGATATTCCGTTTTTCAAGTGGTGCGATATGTTTTCATAGCGTTACTCTTTTTAATTTCTTTTAAAAGAAAGAAGTTGTCTTTGTGGATTTTTTCGTCAATGATCCTTGGAATTATGGTCGGCATGGATTTCCCTGACTTTGCATTGGAAACAGAGCGTTTTGGTAAGATTTTTCTCAGACTGGTGAAATCCTTGGTGGCACCATTGATCTTTGCGACGCTGATTGTTGGAATTGCTGGTCATAGCAACCTGAAGCAAGTAGGTAGGATCGGGTTGAAAAGTATACTGTATTTTGAAATAGTAACAACTGTGGCATTGTTTATTGGCTTATTGGCGATCAATGTTTCCAAAGCGGGTGTGGGCGTTGAAGTCGAGGCACGTGAACAGGACAAAGCACGATCAGTGGAGCTTCTTGAGCAAAAGAAAGAACATAAAGATCATTTAGTAGAGATTTTTCCCGAAAACATAGCGAAATCAATAGCTGAAAATCAAGTACTGCAAGTGGTTGTTTTCTCAGTCATATTTGCAATTGGATTGGGTATGGTAAAGCATGAGAAGCACAAGCAAACCATGTTGAATTTCAGTGAAGGTTTGGCGGAGGTAATGTTCAAATTTACGGATATTGTGATGTATATAGCGCCTTTGGCAGTTTTTGGTGCGCTGGCTAGTACGGTAGCGAAGTCAGGAGTGGATATTTTGTATAATCTCATGAAGCTTGTCGGTACACTTTACGTAGCTCTTATCATTTTTGTACTTGGAGTATTGTTGCCGATTGCGCTGCTGGCCAGAATTCCGATTAAAAGATTTATTCAGGCGGTCACGGAGCCCTTGGCTTTGGCGTTTGCAACGGCGAGTAGTGAGGCGGCACTTCCGAAAGCTCTGGAGAATATGGAGCACTTTGGTGTTCCTAAAAAGATCGTCGCTTTCGTGATACCTACAGGTTACAGCTTCAATTTGGATGGTACGACACTCTATCTTTCTCTTGCTTCTGTTTTTGTGGCTCAAATGTGTAAGATCGACTTGAATATTGGTCAGCAGATAACGATGTGTCTGATCTTCATGTTGACCAGTAAAGGTGTGGCTGGTGTTCGAGGCGCTTCATTTGTTATTCTGGCAGGCACGATTGCTGCCATGGATATCAAAGGATTCGATTCAGAACGTGCAAGCGTGATCCTTGCTGTGGACGCCCTGATGGATATGGCTCGTACCTCAGTGAATGTGTTGGGGAATTGCCTGGCTTCGGCTGTGATTGCCAGAAGTGAAGGCGAACTGGTGCTTTCTGATCCAATAGAGGAAATCTAACGCATTTTTTCGACCTCATCTTTTTTTTGAATTGCTTTGTTTTCAATTTGTTGAGTTCAATGAATACCAAAACGATATAAATAATCTCCACAAAATCTGAAGACTGAAAAGCAAGTCCCATAAACGGAATCTTAATCTAGCAAACAGCATCATTGACTTTTGTCCCAAAGAACAGCGTGAATAATAATTCGCAATTCCTACAATAGTCAATGAAAGAGTAATACTCATTGCAAAAACGAATGTGACCTTTGATGTCTTTACTTTGAAAGCACCAACTTTAAATACCGGGCAGTTTTATTTTGATTTTCTTTTAGTAATTCCTCCGGCGTTCCTGAAAATAGAATATTACCCCCTTTCTCACCGCCTTCCGGACCAAGATCTATGATCCAATCCGAAGATTTCATGACATCTGTATTGTGCTCTATCAAAATAACTGAATGACCTGTATCGATCAAGGCATTCAATGCTTTCAATAGTTTTTCGATGTCATAAAAATGTAATCCGGTGGTCGGCTCGTCAAAGATGAACAGGGTAGGCGTTGCATTCAATCCTTTCGATAAGAATGAAGCAAGTTTGATGCGTTGTGCTTCTCCGCCACTTAAGGTGCTGGAAGCCTGACCAACTTTCAGATATCCCAATCCAACATCCACAAGCGGCTTGATCTTTTCCGCGATCTTTTGTTCCAGTTTGTCGTCTCCTGATTCAAAGAATTCTAAAGCTGCTTCAATGTCCATTTCCAGAAGATCAGCTATGGAAATATCCCGGTAAGTTATTTCGAGCGTTTCCTGCTTATAGCGTTTGCCTTCACATACCTCGCAAGGCAAGTGGATATCAGCCATGAACTGCATCCCAACAGTGATCTCACCTTCACCTTCGCACATCTCACAGCGACCACCTTCCACATTGAAGGAAAAGAACCCTGGTTTATAGCCTCGTGTTTTCGCCAATGGTTGCCTTGCAAACAATTCGCGTATGTCATCAAAGGCTTTTACATAGGTGATCGGATTACTTCGCGAAGATTTTCCAATTGGATTTTGATCCACAAACTCAACAGCGCGTATGGATTTAAGATCACCACCCAGACTCTGGAATAACCCATTCAGATCGGAACTTTCGCCCAAATAATTCCTCACAGCAGGATACACGATCTCACGAATGAGCGTTGATTTTCCTGAGCCACTTACTCCGGTGACACAGACCAATTGGTTGAGTGGTATGTCGACATCAATATCTTTTAAATTGTACTGGCGTGCGCCTTTTACTTGAATGCGGTTTTTGACAGGACGACGTTTATCTGGGATCTCAATGCTGCGTTTACCATTCAGGTAATCTGCAGTAAGACTCTTATTCGCTTTCGACAGATCTGCGTGCGTTCCCTGAAATACGACTTCACCGCCATATTTACCTGCCATTGGACCGATATCGATCAGTTCATCTGCTGCCTTCATGATCTCTGTTTCATGCTCCACAACGATCACGGTATTTCCTTCATCTCTTAAACGGTGTAATACCCGAATTAAATTAGCCGTATCTGCCGGGTGCAATCCGATCGATGGTTCGTCGAGAATGTACATGGAACCAACTAGACTACTACCCAATGAGGTAGCCAGATTGATTCGTTGCGATTCACCTCCTGAGAGAGAGTTCGATGGGCGGTTCAAGGTAAGGTATCCGAGTCCTACGTCGACAAGAAAGCTTAATCGGGATGTGATTTCAGGTAAAATCCGCTTAGCCACCTGTTGATCGTGTTCACTAAATGTTAGATCAGTGAAGAAGTTGTATGCCTCGTTTACCGGCATCAAGACAATGTCAGTGATCGAACGGTTATTTACTTTTACGTAAGAAGCATCTTTACGCAGTCGTGTACCTCTGCAATCCGGACACTCTGTTTTTCCACGATAGCGTGAAAGCATTACACGGTATTGAATCTTGTACGTTTGACTTTCAATGAATTTAAAAAAGCGACGAATCCCTGTGAAATGCTTATTTCCCGACCAGAGCAGCTCATATTCTTCTTTCGTAAGTTCAGAAATTGGTCGGTGAATAGGGAAATCGAATTTCGATGCACTGTAGATCAGTTCTTGTAAATATTCTCCCATGGTTTCGCCACGCCATGGTGCAACGGCCCCTTGAAACACGCTTAAACTTCTATCTGGAAAAACCAATTTTTCATCAATACCGATCACGCTTCCATAGCCTTCACATGTTTTACATGCTCCAAAGGGATTATTAAATGTGAAAAAATGCTCGTTGGGTTCCTGAAATTCTATGCCGTCTAGTTCGAATCGAGTCGAGAAAGTCAATGGATTGGAACCGTCTGCAGAACAAATAATGCATTCTCCATGACCTTCACTAAAAGCCAGTTGAACTGAATCTCCAAATCTTGCCTTACTTTCTTCTGAGTGGTCTACTGATATTCGATCGATGATAAGTAGGTCAGAATTGGAAAGTTCTTTTGGAGATGTTAGCGCATCCTCAATATTCAATATACCCTCAGAATTAAGAATGCGTGTATATCCCTGATCAAAAAGAATTTTCAGCGTTCTTTCCTTACCATATTTCGCAATATTGACCAATGGACAAGTGATCAATAGTTTATGGCCGTTTTCATGGCTCAAAATATAATCAACGACATCACGTACCTGATGTTTTTTGACTTCCGAACCTGAAATCGGACTGATCGTTTTACCTGTTCGTGCGAACAGGATCTTCAGGTAATCATAGATCTCAGTCGTTGTTCCTACCGTTGAACGGGGATTGCTGGATATCACCTTTTGTTCGATCGCGATAGCGGGAGCAATGCCTTTGATGTAATCCGTTTCAGGTTTGTCCAGCTTCCCAAGGAATTGTCGCGCATAAGAAGATAAACTTTCTATGTATCGACGCTGTCCTTCCGCGTACAATGTATCAAAAGCCAAAGAGGATTTTCCCGAGCCGGACAATCCGGTAATCACAGTCATTTTACCATGGGAAAGTTGTACGTCCATGTTCTTCAGATTGTGGACACGAGCTCCTTTGACTTCGATCTTCTTGGGATTTTTGGATGCCATTACCACAAAATTAATCAAACAAGCCAACCATTCATCGGTTGTTTCCGT
>JBIITO010000082.1:0-11196 GCA_044340465.1 Crocinitomicaceae bacterium
TTGGGTAAACTCGTATATCTTCATCTCCTTTTTTTGACAAAGATGTACCTAGAACTTCGTAATCTTTTTACGAAGTGGTATGTTTGAGACGAGTCAATTATATTTTGCTACATTTATTTTTTTAGCACTTATTCGTATATATAAACGTATGAAAGATCTAAACGTTAAACCATTAAAAATTCTTAATGCTTCTGCAGGAAGCGGTAAAACATATAATCTCGTTCTAGAATACCTAAAAATACTGCTTAGCGACCATTTAGATACTATTCGGTTTTCAAAGATCCTTGCGATGACTTTTACAAACAAGGCCGCTATCGAGATGAAAACGCGCATCATAGAAAAACTAGATGAGGTGGCCTATAAAGGGGTGAGTGATCCCAAAATAATTGCTTATGTGGAAAAACTTGCTTCAGACTTGCAGATCTCTCCAGAGGAGGTTACCCGTCGAGCTATGACCGCACTAAAAGGTGTCTTGCACCGATATGAGGATTTTCATGTAATGACTATCGATAAATTCAATCTTCGATTGATACGTTCTTTCAGTAGGGATCTCGACTTGCCAGGAGAGTTCGATGTTATTCTTAATGAAAATGAGGTAATTGAGAGAGTGGTAGACCTATTGATGAGTCAATTAGGCAGAAAAGATCTCGAAGCGCTAACCGAGCTGATGCTGTCCTATGCCAAAGAAAATGTCGATGAAGGTGAGCGTTGGGATTTCAGGGAACAACTCATCTCATTTAGCTCAATTCTGTCAAAGGAAAAGAACCAGCAATTGATCACTCAATTACTGCAAATAGATTTTTCATCCCAAGCCAAAAAGAAGATGTGGGATCAGATACACGAAAAGGAAATGATCTTTCTAGACGCATGTAGGGAACTCCATACTTTTTATTTTTCCCTTGGAATTCCGGAAGACCAATTCCCAGGCAAATCCAAAGTTACAAAACCTCTGAATCGACTCGCCTCCTTACAACATATACCGGTTGCAGATAAATTATTTACGAATCATTTCATGTTAGGCTTAGACGCTCCCGTTCCGGCGGGAAGGCAATTTCCTGACTCCTTAAAACAGAAGATCCGTGAGTTGTATGCTCTACAGTTAGTTCTGTTTCCACAAGTTGAAACGCAGCGTCTTTTCTTGAGGAATTTTTACAATATGGCCTTGCTCCAATATATCGCCAAGACACTCGACGCGGTAAAGAAAGAAGATCAGCAAATTCGCATCTCTGAATTCAATTCACTTATTTCTAAATTGGTACAAGATGAAAAGGCACCATTCATCTACGAACGGCTGGGAACTCGCTACCGAAACTTTCTTCTGGATGAATTTCAGGACACCTCAAGATTGCAATGGCTCAATATGGTTCCTCTGATTCACGAAGCGATATCAAAGAAAGACATGAATCTTATCGTTGGCGACCCAAAACAATCCATTTATAGATTCAAAAATGGTGTCGCGGAACAATTTGTTGCTTTACCAAGGATTTACAACCCAGAAGAAAATCCTTATATCAACGGTGTTTCGGCCTATTTTGATCAAATGGGAATGTTAGAAGCACTTGGAGAAAATTATCGTTCTGCAAAGAATATTGTTGATTTCAATAATTCCTTTTTTGATGCATTCAGACAGAATCTACCGAGTTCTTCAATCAATTTTTACAATTCAGTGCATCAAACGGCCATGTCAAACAAATCTGGTTTTGTTCAGATCACTTCGCTGGAATCCGAACCGTCACATGATTCACAAATGGCATGGCTGATTGAACGTATCGAAGAATGCAGACGAGATGGATTTGAATTGGGTGATCTATGCATTTTAAGTGATACTAACGTTCGGGCTAATGGTTGGGCTGTAGCACTCAACAAACTTGATTACAAGGTGGTTTCAGCGGAATCATTACTGGTCCAGAATGAGGTTAAAGTTAAGTTAATCCTTTCCTACCTCAAACGTCGTTTGCAACCTGCTTCCATAACGGAGCAGAAAAAATTTGCTGATCTGCTCTTCCGTGTTCGAAACGAACAAAATCCTTATGAACATTACAGGGCCTATATAGTAGACATCTTAGATGGTAAGGGACGTCGTTATTTAAATTTTGATGATCAGCGATTTCTTGCGGATAGCTTCGGCTCCTCCGATGCTTTTTTCAGAAAGTATGAAACACTTTACGAACTCATTGAGTCATTTTACCGCATGATGGGCTGGACGGAACTAAAGAATCCATACCTCCATCATTTTGCAGATTTCGTGCATGATTTTGAAAAGAAAAAAGGACCAGACCTAAAAGGATTGATCGAACAATACAATAAGGACAAAGGAAAACTGGCCATCCAACTGCCCGAAAGTCGAGACGCCATTCGTATTATGACGATCCACAAATCCAAAGGTCTCGAATATCCAGTAGTACTTATTCCCTTCCTAAATTTTGACACACAATTGCATGCAAAGAGTCGTTTCTTAGTGGAAATTAATGATTTCGTGTTGTATACTGGATTGACTAAAGGTAGTCCGATACCACAGATCAGACAGTTGAATAAAGAGGAAAATGATCAGAACCTTACTGATAAGGTGAACATGTGCTATGTTGGGTTTACTCGACCAGAAGAACGACTTTACGTACTAAATGAATATTTCGGAGATAAATTTGGAAAACAAGCACACACTTATTTCACTAAAATATCTAACGAAGTGAGTGAGAAAGGAACGTTAGTTCTTGAGCGCGGGAGCAAAGAAATAAGAATTTCGGAAGATCCGGAAAACAAATTAGACGAGGATACCTTTTTTTACCCTTCAATTGAAAATGATTTATTGTGGTTTCCTGAAATTTCATTGCGAAATCAAGAACCAGATACTCAAGAAATATGCCTTTCCAACGAACAGCTAATCGGTAATCTATTTCATCTTGCAATAGCTCAAATTGACAAAAAAGACCATATTGAGGTCGTGCTCGCAAAAATGATCCATAATGGTGAGATCGAGAAAGAACGCGTGACGGAAGTTCAAATTCTGCTCGAAGATCTTTTTTCTTGTCTCGAGTACGAGGGATTATTGAAAAATGCGACACAAATCCTTTCCGAACAAGGCATTATCATAAATCGTGAACATACACGTCGTCCAGATAAGTTGATTCTTCAGAAGGAAAGCACTGCTATTGTGGATTTTAAAACAGGAATTCCAAAAGAAACGGACGTCAAGCAAGTATTGGAATATGCTTTAACCCTCAAAGAAATGGACCTTCCAGAAATTAAGGGCTTCGTGTACTATACCCAATTGAAAGAACTGCGACAAGTCATTTAGAAACATGCTTTTCATAAACGTCTCACAACAATGTGTACGTTAAGAATTCAATATATTAATAAAGAATAGTTTGTTCTATTTCCAAAGCTCTGTTCATAGAAAACAAACACATATATTTCTGCCAGAACTTATTTCTGAAGTCAAAATTTTTATGCCCAAGACAAGTGGGGGGCATTGTGCTCTCTTGTCATCTTCTTGACATTGTTAATGCTCAAAGATATCTGAATTTCTTTCCAGGATAAATTGCTGCGTCTCCTAATTCCTCTTCGATTCGAATCAACTGATTGTATTTAGCCATTCTATCGCTGCGTGATGCTGAACCGGTTTTTATCTGACCCGTATTCAAAGCTACTGCAAGATCAGCAATCGTGCTGTCTTCTGTTTCACCACTTCGATGACTCATGACAGACGTGTAGCTATTTCGGGTGGCCAATTGAACTGCTTCGATAGTCTCCGTAAGTGAACCTATCTGATTAACTTTTACTAAAATTGAATTAGCAATTCCTTCGTCTATACCGCGTTGTAAACGTTTTGTATTGGTCACAAACAAGTCATCTCCCACGAGCTGAACTTTCGAACCAATCTCCTCGGTTGCTAGTTTCCAACCTTTCCAGTCATCTTCAGCTAATCCATCTTCAATGGAAACGATCGGATATTTCTGACACCAGTTCTTCCAGAAACCAACCATTTCCGAAGAAGTCATTTCATCACCAGTTGAATGAAAAACATATCTATCCTTGTCTGCATTATAGAATTCTGACGAAGCTGCATCTAACGCAATATAGATGTCTTCACCTGGACGAAAACCTGCTTTTTCAATCGCCTCCATGACCACTTGTATCGCTTCTTCGTTAGAGACTAAATTAGGGGCAAAACCACCTTCATCTCCTACGTTCGTAGACATGCCTTTTGATTTCAACACACTCTTAAGATGATGAAACACCTCGGTTCCCCATCTTAATCCCTCAGAAAAAGAAGATGCACCAAAGGGCATTACCATGAATTCCTGAATATCGATCAAGTTGTCTGCGTGCGAACCTCCATTGACGATATTCATCATTGGAACCGGCATCGTTACAGCTCCCACACCACCAATGTATTTATACAAACTCAATCCCGACTCTTGGGCTGCTGCACGAGCTACCGCCAGAGAGGTCCCCAGAATAGCATTTGCTCCAAGTTTCGATTTATTTTCTGTACCATCCAAACGAAGCATAACAGTGTCGATCGCTTTCTGATCGCATACGTTCATTCCTTGAAGCGCATCGTTAACAAGTGTGTTCACATTCTGAACAGCATGTAAAACACCCTTGCCCAAATAAAACGCCCTGTCACCATCGCGCAATTCAACAGCCTCATGTACTCCAGTGGAAGCACCTGAAGGTACAGCAGCTCTTCCAAGGATTCCGTTAGCAGTATGAACATCTACTTCAACTGTTGGATTCCCTCGAGAATCCAGAATTTGTCTTCCAACAACTTTTACGATATAACTCATTTTTTGTGGTGTTTCATATTGGTAATAAACTGATCGAACAAATAGCGAGAATCATGGGGACCTGCAGACGCCTCCGGGTGATATTGTACAGAGAATACAGGTTTATCTACCAGCTCTATACCAGCAATCGTCTGATCGTTCAAATGAACATGCGTCACATTCACATTTGGATTTGCTTTAACGCTGTCCTTCGAAATTACGAATCCATGGTTTTGAGAAGTGATTTCTCCTTTTCCAGTTTTCAAGTTCTTAATCGGATGGTTGATTCCTCGGTGACCATTAAACATCTTCTCCGTTTTCAAACCCTGACTCAGACCAAGAATCTGATGACCGAGACAAATTCCAAATATCGGTTTGCCCGATTGTACCAGCTCGCTAACCAATTGAATAGAAGACGGCATAGCAGAAGGATCACCTGGACCATTGGAAAGCATATACCCATCAGGTTGAAACGAATCCATGTCTGCCTTCTTGGAATTCAAAGGAAATACCTTCACATGACACCCACGTTCAACCAGACATCTTACAATGTTCTTTTTAACTCCAAAATCGATCAAGGAAACTTTGAACACTGTATTTTCGGGTTTGACTTCATATGCTTCACCAGTAGCCACTTTAGAAGACAGCTCCAGGCCGGCCATTGAAGGAGCTTCTGCAAGCTTTTGCTTCAATGCGTCAACATCCAAAATCTCTGAAGAAATGATCGCATTCATTGCGCCTTTACTACGGATATGGCGAACAAGCGCTCTGGTATCAATATCAGTTATACCTACTGTCTGACAATGCTCCATCTGTTCTTCGAGCGAGCTAACTGCAGACGGACGGGAATAGATCTCAGAGAATTTTTTGGTTACTAAACCTGCTATCTTGATCGAATCAGATTCGATTTCTTCCTCATGCATTCCATAGTTGCCTATATGGGCTGTAGTCATGATAAGGATCTGTCCGAAATATGAAGGATCAGTAAATACCTCCTGATAACCAGTCATACCGGTATTAAAGGCGATCTCGCCAGTTGTTGTGCCAGTCTTTCCAATACTAAATCCATGATAAACAGTACCATCTGCCAGAACCAACACAGCGGGTTTTCTTGATTCCATTCAAAAAAATTTGCGCAAAGTTAGGATTTCAAAACGAAATGCTTCTTTCATGTTAATAAAAAAGGGGTAATGTTCACATTACCCCTTTCCATATCTGATTTTACAGCTTATTTATCTTCAGTAGGTTCGTCTGTTGCTTCTTCTGCCGCTGGAGCTTGCGCTTCTGGTTCAGCAGTTTCAGCAGCGACCTCAACTGACGTTTCTGCTTCAGTAGTATCTTCCGCCACTTCCGTAGTTGTTTCATCAACTACCGTAGCCTCCGTTACCTCCTTCTTAGCACCACCTCTGCGTGAACGTCGTGTTGTCTTCTTCGCTTTATCATTTGTGTAAAGCTCATTGAAATCGACTAATTCGATCATGCACATCTCGGCGTTGTCACCCAAACGGTATCCTGTGCGAATGATACGTGTATATCCACCTTCGCGGTTCGCGATCTTCGGTGCCACTTCTCTGAACAATTCTGTTACGATGTCTTTGTTTTGAAGGTAGCTGAATACCGTTCTTCTGGAATGAGTAGAATCCGTTTTGGATTTAGTCAGAAGAGGCTCAACAAATATGCGAAGCGCTTTCGCCTTTGCAATCGTCGTGTTGATTCTTTTGTGCTCGATTAGGGAACAAGCCATGTTTGACAACATCGCTTTGCGGTGTGCAGATTTTCTCCCCAGATTGTTTACTTTGTTACCGTGTCTCATAACTCAAATTTCGTAAGTAACGGTTAACCGAGTCTGTCTTATGGTATCGCTACAGCCCAGCCACCTATTACGCCATTATTACTTTTTTGTGCGATACTAATCTTTGTCTAATTTGTATTTAGAAACATTCATTCCGAAGTTCAAACCTTTGTTGTCAACAAGGTCCTCCAACTCAGTAAGAGATTTCTTACCGAAGTTTCGGAATTTCAAAAGGTCATTCTTGTTGTACGAAACCAAGTCACCTAATGTCTCTACGTCCGCAGCTTTCAAACAGTTCAACGCACGAACAGAAAGATCCATATCAACCAGCTTGGTTTTCAACAGCTGACGCATGTGTAAAGATGTTTCATCAAATTCCTCTGTTTCAGCTTTCACTTCGCTATCAAGCGTAATACGCTCATCAGAGAACAACATGAAATGGTGAATCAATATCTTCGCTGCTTCTTTCAAGGCATCCTTTGGATGAATTGAACCATCAGTTGTAATATCCAGAACTAATTTCTCGTAATCTGTTTTTTGCTCTACACGATAGTTTTCGATTGTATACTTTACATTCTTGATAGGTGTAAAAATAGAATCGATAAAGATCGTTCCGAACGGAGCACTAGATTGCTTGTTCTCTTCAGCAGGAAGATACCCACGACCTTTAATAATCGTAAGTTCCAATTCCAGTTTAACAGTTGGTTCCATATTACAGATCACTAGATCCGAATTCAACACCTGGAACGCAGACGTGAATTTACCAAGATCACCTGCCGTCAATTTATCCTGACCAGAAATAGATACGATGACTGTTTCACTGTCAGTTCCTTCGATCTGTTGTTTGAAACGTACTTGTTTCAAGTTCAAAATGATCTCAGTCACATCTTCTACCACTCCTTTGACTGTAGTGAATTCATGATCAGCACCTTCGATGCGAACGGATGAAATAGCATATCCTTCCAGTGAAGAAAGCAAGATACGACGCAGTGAGTTACCGACTGTGATACCATATCCAGGCTCAAGCGGACGAAATTCAAATTGTCCGTGTTTCTCATCGGACTGGATCATGATAACCTTGTCAGGTTTTTGGAAATCTAAAATTGCCATGTTGTTTTTCTTCTTTTTAATTGTTTTCAGGTTGCGCGGTATGAAAGAGTGAAGAGGTTCTATAACACCCTTTGGCCTGAAACCAATATGGTTTATTGATTATTTAGAGTATAATTCGACGATTAACTGCTCTTTGATGTTTTCAGGGATCATTTCACGAGAAGGAACACTTAAGTATTTACCTGCCATGTCCGGTGAATTCCAATCCAACCAATCAAATTTCTTGTTGTTTGAGGAGAGTGCAGAAGTGATCACTTCTAACGATTTAGATTTCTCTCGAACTGCAACCACATCGCCAACTCGAAGTGTGTATGAAGGCACATTCACCACTTCACCATTTACCGTGATGTGTTTGTGTGTAACCAATTGACGGGCTGCTCTGCGGCTAGGCGCTACTCCAAGACGGAATACGGTATTATCAAGACGAGCTTCACACAGTTGGAGTAAGTTCTCTCCTGTAATACCTTTCATACGTGAAGCCTTCTCGAAAAGGTTAGAGAATTGTCTTTCTAGAATACCGTAGGTATATTTAGCTTTTTGCTTTTCACCAAGCTGGATGGCATATTCAGATTGCTTACCACCTCTTCTTTTCGCCGGCCCATGTTGTCCTGGACCATAGGCTCTTCTGTCTAACGCTTTATCAGGACCGAAGATCGGATCTCTGAAACGACGCGCAATTTTTGATTTTGGACCTCTATATCTTGCCATTTCTATTTGTTTTCAAGAGCAGTCATGAATTAAGGCTTTCCTTCGATGACTTGATATGCCCTTCTTAGTTAATTACTATTATACTCGACGTCTTTTCGGTGGACGACAACCGTTGTGTGGAAGTGGGGTAACGTCAATGATCTCGGTAACTTCAATTCCAGCGTTATGCAAAGCTCTGATGGCAGATTCTCTACCTGCACCAGGACCTTTAACATATACTTTAACTCTACGTAATCCGAAGTCATGCGCTTCTTTGGCTGCATCCTCCGCAGAAACCTGCGCAGCATAAGGCGTGTTCTTTTTAGAACCTTTGAAGCCCATTTTTCCAGCCGATGACCAGGAAATAACCTGACCAGCGTTGTTGGTCAAAGAAATAATTACATTGTTGAAGGTAGCTTGAATATGCGCTTCACCCGCTGCATCTACTTTGACGTTCTTCTTCTTTTTTTGATTAGACTTTGCCATCGTGTTTATTTATTATTTAGTTGCCTTTTTCTTGTTAGCAACCGTTTTTCTTCTTCCTTTTCTCGTACGGGAATTATTTTTCGTTCTCTGACCTCTCAATGGAAGTCCAGCACGATGACGGATTCCACGAGTACATCCGATGTCCATAAGTCGCTTGATATTCAATTGAATTTCAGAGCGCAGCTGACCTTCTGTTTTGATCTCATTAACAGCGTTACGAATCGCTCCCAACTGATCATCATTCCAGTCCTGAACTTTGATGTTCTCATCAATTCCACTGTCCTTCAAAATTTTCTTTGAAGTACTCTTTCCTATACCAAAGATGTAGGTCAAACCAATTACACCTCTCTTATTTTTTGGTAAATCTATACCTGCAATACGTGCCATACTCTATTTATATTACCCTTGTCTTTGTTTAAGTTTTGGGTTCTTTTTGTTGATCACATAAACCCTTCCTTTTCTCTTAACGATCTTGCAATCCGCAGTTCGTTTTTTTACTGATGCTCTAACTTTCATTTTTTTCTCTTTTAAGAAATGTACTTACTTGTATCTGAAAGATATTCTCCCTTTTGTCAGATCGTAAGGAGACATCTCTACTTTTACTCTATCTCCGGGAAGTATCTTGATGTAAAACATTCTCATCTTTCCCGAAATGTGTGCTGTGATAACGTGACCATTTTCAAGTTCCACTCTAAACATTGCGTTCGAAAGCGCTTCAATGATTACCCCATCCTGCTCTATTGATGATTGCTTTGCCATAATTAAAATCCTGACAATTCGTTAGTTCTTCTACCTTTCACGCGGGCGCCTTCCATTAAACCATCCATATGCCGATTCAACAAGTACGATTCGATTTGTTGAAGTGTATCTAAAACAACGCCGACCATGATCAGAAGGGATGTTCCTCCAAAGAACATAGCAAAAGCATCGTTCACTCCTGCAATCTTTGCAATTGCAGGTAATATCGCAATCGCTGCAAGAAATAATGATCCTGGGAACGTTATACGCGACACCAATGAATCGATGTACTCAGCAGTATCTTCGCCTGGTTTTACGCCAGGAATGAATCCACCGCTACGTTTCAAATCATCTGCAATCTTACCTGGATTGATCATAATAGCCGTGTAGAAATAGGTGAATACAATGATTAGTATTGCAAGTAAAACATTGTATGTTACACCATACATGTCACCCAAGGTTCGCTCCAAAAAGGAACCTCCACCTCCACCACTTGCACCCGAATAGATCATCATCGGAATCGTCATAATCGCCTGAGCAAAAATGATCGGCATTACACCGCTTGCATTCACCTTAATGGGCAAATAACTGCGAGCGCCTTGCTCATCAACTGCCCGAGCACCAACAACACGCTTAGCGGTATTCAACGGAATTCTACGAACGCCCTGAACAATCAGGATTGTACCCATAACAATCATCATGAATACCACCAACTCCAATACGATCTTGATCAAATTACCAGCTCCCACGGCAAAACCAAATTCCGCAAGGAACGCTTCAGGAAGACGTGCGAGGATACCCACGGTAATCAACAAGGATATACCGTTGCCGATTCCTTTGTCCGTAATTCGCTCGCCCAACCAAACCGCGAACATGGAGCCAGATATTAACACGAGGATGGTTTGCACCCACCAGAATGTGGAAGCATCAACAGGCATTGCTCCTTTCGACTGCACATACAAGGTTAAATAACTTGGCGCTTGTAAAGCACAGATTACCACGGTGAGAATACGCGTGTAATTATTGATTCGTTTTCTTCCTGATTCGCCTTCGTTCTGCATCTTTTGAACCATAGGAATGGCCATTCCCAAAAGCTGCATTATGATAGAAGCGCTAATGTAAGGCATGATCCCGAGAGCCATAACCGAAGCATTGGTGAATCCACCACCAGAGAATAAGGAAAGAAGAGTCTCAAGTGTATTCTGTCCTCCACTGGCTTGGGCATTCATCAAAGCAGTATAGTTTACACCCGGTAGAATCACGAAAGAACCAACCCTGTATACCAAGATAAGCGTGAGGGTAAGGATAATCCTTTTCCTCAACTCTTCCACTTTCCAGATATTCTTAATGTTCTTTATAAATCGATTCATTTTCGAAAAATGTTGGCAAAGTTAATTAGATTTCCGAACAATTCCCACCTTGTCCTTCAATCGCCGCTTTAGCAGTACCAGAGAACTTGTGTGCTGTTACGTTAATCTTTGCCTTCAATTCACCACGTCCTAGAATCTTAACCAATTCATTGTTTGATAAAAGACCATTGTCACGCAAAACTTCAGGAGTGATCTCCGAAACGTTCTTGCGATCGATCAATGATTGAATAATATCTAGGTTGAT
>JBIITO010000083.1:0-11163 GCA_044340465.1 Crocinitomicaceae bacterium
TGGTTTATGCGCATCCTGAAATGATTGAAATGGATTAGATGATTCAAGCAAATTCGGATCGTACGTATAAATTTCAACCCCTAATATTCCTGGGGTTGTTTTATAAAAATTACTATTACCTATATAAACATTCACGCCTTGAAGAGTCGCATCAGTTGGAACGTAGAATACGGATCCAAAACCCATTGGTGCATTATCACTACCATTTGCATAATCCTTACCTACACTTCCAATGAATGTTTTTTGCTCAAAGTCCTGCTGGCCGTAAATACCATTCGTAATCTTTATAGTCCTAGTTTTAGTATTGTCTGTAGCATTTTCATCTGTGCCTCCATCGAAAATAAGTTCTCCAGTTACTTTGTAAGTTCCGATGGGTAAATTTGATAAATCGATCGTTGACTGAAAAGTAATGGTATCGTATTCTGCATTTAACCCATTTAAATAGTCTCCTCCTGTTTCTTCTTCTAGAGTCTTATTGTCCAGGTCTTTAACAGTCACTTTTATTTTAGGATTCGAGGGCACGGAAGATCCGAGATTTCTAACTTTCGCCTGAACAGTCAGCGGACCCGCAAACTCTGAAGGAAGACTGGTATATTCAAAATCTGTAACAATGTTGTTCAACCAAAGATTCTCCAGAACGAGATCGTACTCAGGTTTTTCATAGAGTTCGATGTCATCAATGAGCCAATAGTAATAGGTATTATACTGTTGAGCCGTATTCGCTACAGATCCATCCCAAATAAACTTCAACTTTGTTTTATTGTTGTGCAATTTGGTATAGTTACTTATATCCACAGTAACTGGCAATGGTTTTAAAATAGCAGATGTGGGCTGCCCCTGATCTGCGCCAAAATCTAATGTTAGAGGCTGAGACCAACTTACTCCGTCATCTTCTGACACGCTAATTTTAAATGGAAAGTTGTTACCGTCCGCAAAATACATTGCATCCGTTTTAAATTTCATAATCACTCCTCCGTTAACGGATGAGAGGTCGATTGCGGGTGAAATAATACTACCTGTAACAGGGGTAGTGCCATCCTGTCCTGGAGGCTCATTGATCGGGCCATAAGAATCCCAAGCCAAAAATGCTCCATCAAAAGCATCGGTGAATGGTGGTAGCGTATGGGAAGTAGTCAATTTCCAATAGGTGGAGTCAACTTTATTAGGTTTGTTATTTTCATTATTGGCATCTTGTACCCAATCCCCCTTTGCTGTTGTAAGCGTATCCTCAGTTTGAGCAGCTGTTCCGAAATCTTCTTTCCAGAAGGAGGTAATGCTCTTCTCGGAGCCTTCTTTTGGAGCAAAAACTCCATTATCTGAACTACTTAAAGGTGTGCTGAGTTGAGAAAGTATCTTTTCTTTTTTCACCAAATTATCGGTGATTGGACTTTTCTGACCAAAAACAGATGGCAGAAAGAAAAGTATTGATGCTGAAACGTAGAGTTTTTTCATATCATTTTTCAATTTGATTCAAAACAAAATTAATCTATTTTAGATTTTAAACAAATTTGGGGTATTAAATTAACAAATTCACATCTTTCAAAAAGGGTAATAACTGGCGTATTTGTTGCAGAGAGGTTTTAGAAAGCATCACCTCTTGCACTATTTGGTCTTTATTTACGCTCCATAAAGACTCTCCCAGTGCATCAATACAAGTTGAATCCCCGCTGTACGTAAGATCACTTCCATCTGTACCTACTCGATTTACTGCGGCAACATAGCACTGGTTTTCTATGGCTCTGGCTTTCAACAAGGCTTTCCAGTGTTCAGCGCGGCGCTCGGGCCAGTTGGCGACATAAAGCAGCAGGTCATAGCGGGCAGATCCATCTTCTTTCAACCCGTTTCGGGCGTTTTCAGGAAAACGAAGATCATAACAGATCTGAAGTTGAATTTTCCAACCTTTATACTCTACTATAGTCTCTTTGATTCCGGCAGTAAATAACGTATGCTCGCCTGCTAGTCCAAAAGTTTTACGTTTGTCGTAGGTACTCACATGTCCGTCTGGACGAACAAACACACCACGATTGAAATAGTGACCCTTTTCCCTACACATCATGGAAGTGTAAATGGCTGCCTGATGTTTTTCGGAAAGCTCTTGAAGATAATTTAGGGAAGAGTTGTTCTCCCAATCTTCGGCCAATGCCGTATTCATGGAGAAACCAGTATCAAACATTTCTGGAAGAAGGATCAGATCAGAAGGGTGCTCCATGCCTTTTAATAAATGTGAATAATGGCTCCAATTCTTCGCTTTGTTTTCCCAGTACTGTTCGGATTGAACAAGTGTTACTTTTAGATCTTGCATAGTCTTTCGGCCGCTTGGGTTAACGTCTCATTTCTCTTCGCAAAACAAAACCTAATCAATTTTCTATCCTCTTTGTTTTCATTGAAGACGGAAAGCGGAATGGCTGCAACGCCGTATTCCGTGATGAGCCTCTTACAGAATTCAACATCGGATTCTTCAGAAATAGCTGCAAAGGAGGCCACCTGAAAATAGGATCCTTCTGAAGAAATTAATTTAAATCTACTTTCCGCCAGTAGTTTTCTGAAATAATCCCTCTTGGATTGATAGAATACACCAAGTGAATTAACGTTCGTCTGTCTCAGGTATGCAGAGAGCGTTGCTTGAGCAGGACTATTTATAGAGAAAACTAAAAATTGATGAACCTTCTTGATTTCGTTCAACAGATATTCCGGAGCGATTAGGTAACCTAATTTCCACCCTGTTATGTGAAAGGTTTTTCCGAATGAAGATACAATGATCGAGCGATCTCGGATTAGTGGACGCGTGTTTATGGAAATGTGTTTTTTTTCAAAAGTGATGAACTCATAAACTTCATCAGAGAGAAGAAGTAAATGAGGATGTTTTTCCATGAGCCGCTCTAATTTCTCTAAATCACTTTTTTCAAGTACTTTGCCAGAAGGATTATGCGGATTATTGATAATAAGTAACCGTGTTTGTGGAGTGATCTTAGTGTTGATCGATTCCCAGTCAGGAGTAAAATCTTCAGAGAGCGGTAGATGCACCGGTATGGCGCCGGCGAGCAGAACAGGTGATTCATAGCAGTCGTAACAGGGATCGAGAATCAATACTTCTTCTCCGGGATGCACCAGAGCCTGGATTACCGAAAAAATTCCTTGAGTTGCCCCAGCGGTAACTAAGATTTCAGTTGAAGGATGTACCGTTCGCTGATACTGCCTTTGAATCAGTTCACTGATCTCATGGAGTAACTCCGGGTTTCCTGACATGGGTGCGTATTGATGCACTTCTTCTTTCGCTTTTGAAGCTAAAAGCTCCAACAGAATGGGGTCTACCGGAAAGTTGGGGAATCCTTGCGAAAGGTTGATTGCACCATGGTCGGCTGCCATTTTGGACATGACGGTAAAAATAGTTGTGCCAACATTGGGTAATTTGCTTGTGACTGAATTCATCATTGAACGAAGGTAACAAATCTGTTCCACTTGAAATCGCTATACTTGTGGGTTCAAATGTAGAAAAGATGCGATTCGGAATTATTCTTATCCTCCCACTCCTAACCTTGATTGCCTATAGTTGTGTAAACAAGGACGAACAGTTTTGCCGTTGTTTGGCCTTGGGAGAAGAATTAAATGAAGCTTCCTCCAAAGCTTTAGCTGGCAAGCTTAATTGGAAACAAGCTCAAAAAGTGAGGGACCTAGCTAGGAGGCAGAAAAAGGAATGTTCTGACTATCATACCATGAACGGAGCAGCATTAAAAGATCTTCGACTCGATTGCGCAGAATGATCAGGCTTCAAAAACAATTTCGAGTGCTTCACAGAATGCTTTAGCTGCTATCGAAAGATCTTCTTCTGAATGAGCTGCCGAAACAAAACCTACTTCATAGCCGCTTGGACCTAAATAAACTCCTCTGTTGAGTAATTCGCTATGCATCACTTTAAAATGTGACATATCCGGATTAATCTGATCCGCTTGTTGAATGCGCTTCTTGCCATTGAAAGAAAGCCAGAAAATGGAGCCAATCGTAACAAGCTCGAACGGATAATTTCTATTTGCTGTATAGGTGTTTATCTTTCCAACAAATGATCTTGTTTTTTCTTCCAATGCGAGGTAAAATCCGGGTTGAGCACATTGTGTGAGCTGGGCGATTCCCGCTGCCATGGCGACAGGATTGCCCGAAAGTGTGCCAGCTTGATAAACAGGCCCGTCAGGGGATATCGTTGCCATGATTTCATTTCGTGCACCATATGCGCCTACAGGTAGTCCGCCGCCAATGATTTTACCGTAGGTAACAATATCGGGCATTATTCCATAATATTCGGCTGCACCGGAAAAAGCTACCCGAAATCCCGAGATGACCTCATCGAAAAGCAAAAGTATTCCTTCTCGAGTACAGACTTCTCTTAATTTTGTGAGGAATTCTTGGTCCTGTAAGAGTAAACCGTTATTGGCTGGAATAGGTTCAATGATCGCACAGGCTATCCCGCCTTTATGCTTGGTCACGCAAGCCTCCAAAGCGTCTACATTATTAAGCGGAAGCACAAGCGTGTCGCTCGCTACTTTTTCTGGTACGCCCGCGCTGGAAGATTCTCCGAAGGTAACTAATCCACTTCCTGCTTTAACTAATAGGGCATCGTAGTGCCCATGGTAACAGCCTTCAAATTTGATGATTAGATTTTTACCAGTAAAACCTCTGGCCATTCTTACAGCCGACATAACAGCCTCTGTCCCGGAACTTACAAAGCGAAGTTTTTCGATAAATGGGTTTTTCGAAAGGATAAGTTCTGCTAATTCATTTTCAAGTCTTGTTGGAGCTCCGAAACTCGAACCACTTTGTAGTGTTTCAACCACTTTATCATATACGGCGGGATGATTGTGTCCGAGGATAAGCGGTCCCCAGCTGCAACAAAAATCAATGAATTCATTATTATCCTCATCCCAAATTCGACTGCCTTTCCCCTTTTTAATAAACAATGGTGTTCCTTCTACTGATTTGAAAGCACGAACAGGGGAGTTAACCCCTCCGGGAAAATATGTCTTCGATTGACTGAAAAGAGCCTCTGAAGTTGATCGTTGTATGGCTTGTTTGGTTTCCATGAGTTGAAATCTGGCTCAAATTTAATCTATAATCAGCGTTCGGAATAGTAGTTCGGCGAAAAATAGAATTCCATTTGTAGCAAGATGTAAAGACAGAACTAATATTAATTCCTCCTTTAGTTATCTTTGCCCACCGCTCATGCGGCTTTAACCATATAATCAAGGCCTTACAATGCATCAGTTTGAGAATACGCTGGATTTTGCACGTCATCTGGACGAGCAGGATCCTCTGAACGCTTTTAGAGACAAGTTTCATTTTCCAACTTTTCACGATAAAACTGTTCGTTATTTCACGGGCAATTCCTTGGGATTACAACCTAAAACAGTCAGAGAGTACATCCTTGAGGAACTTGATGCGTGGCACAAATTTGGCGTGGAAGGACACTTTTTAGGCAAAAGACCTTGGTTTGCCTATCATGAATATCTTACGGATAAAGTAGCGAAGATTGTTGGTGCAAAACCTATCGAAGTGGTGGTCACGCATTCATTGACCACGAACCTGCATCTGCTTATGGTTTCTTTCTACGAACCGAAAGGTAAAAGAACCAAGATCCTGTGCGAAGCAAAAGCATTTCCGAGTGATCAGTACGCTTTAGAATCTCAAGTGAAGTTCCATGGATTGGATTTGGCTGAACATTTGGTTGAGGTGGGACCCAGGGAAGGAGAACATTTGATACGTGAGGAGGATATTCTGGCGAAGATTGAAGAGTTGGGTGATGAATTGGCGTTGGTCATGATCGGTGGAGTGAATTATTACACCGGGCAGCTTTTCGATATGAGAACGATTACCCAAGCAGCACACGGTGTTGGCGCAATCGCGGGATTTGATCTTGCACATGCGGCAGGTAACATCAATCTTCTCCTTCATGATTGGGGGGTAGATTTTGCAGCTTGGTGCGGCTATAAATATTTGAATTCATCACCGGGTGGAGTAAGCGGTATGTTTGTTCATGAACGTCATGCGAACCGACCAGAACTTCCGCGATTTGCTGGCTGGTGGGGCTACGATAAATCCAAACGATTTTTAATGGAACCTGGTTTTACTCCGATGGAAGGAGCCGAAGGATGGCAGTTGAGTAATGCACCTATTTTGGGAATGGCCGCGCATCTAGCCTCTGTGGATATTTTCGATGAAGCGGGAATGGAACGAATCGGACAAAAAAGAGACCTCATGACTGCCTATCTGGAATTCGTGATCGATGATATTTCTGAAAAGAATCAGGATCGCGTTTCTTTTGAGCTGATCACGCCACGCGATAAAACAAAAAGAGGTGCTCAATTGTCAATTATGGCAAAGGGTCAGGGAAGAGCATTGTTTGATGCGCTTTCAAATCTTGGAGTGGTCGCGGATTGGAGAGAACCAAATGTTATTCGGGTAGCACCGGCCCCTTTGTACAATTCGTTTGAAGATTGTTATTGGTTGGGTCAATTGCTACAAGAAGCAATACAATAAGATTCGGGATTTGAAATTGAGGATTATTGATTAACTTAAGAATATAGTTATTTCATTAAAACAGATGATAAAAAGATTTGAGGATTTGGGGATTTGGAAGAAATCGCGTGAATTGTGCATAGAAAGACATGTTTTAATATCAACGTATGCCTTTTCCAAAGATTATACACTGACCAACCAGATAAATCGTTTCAGCGGCTCCATACTGGATAATATTGCTAGAGGATTTTGTAGATCTGACAATCGAGAATTCATTCAGTTTGTACCGATCAGTAAGGTTTCTTGTGATGAAATGAAATCGCAATTCTATAGAGTACTTGACAGAAATCACCTTGACGCTAATGATGCAGAGAGATTATTTGCTAGAATAGAATCCATATCCAACCAAACTGGAGGATTCATGAAATACTTAACCCAATCTGAATTCAAAGGGTCTAAATTCATGGAATCGGAAAATCGAGTATACTCCTTTCCGGGTCACCTATCCTGAATTCTAATTTACAAATCATTCAAAAATGGATAACGAAAAACGTGTAATTATCGTCGGAGCTGGATTAGTAGGCTCTTTGTGGGCAGTGTATATGTCGAAAGCCGGCTATAAAGTGACGATCTATGAACGTAGGACTGACATGCGTTTGAATCGCATTTCCGCAGGAAAGTCGATCAATCTCGCATTGTCAAATCGTGGTTGGAAGGCACTGGATGCAGTTGGAGTGGGTGATGAGATACGCAAAATTGCCATACCAATGTACGGTCGGGTGATGCATGATATGAAAGGAAACTTGACATATCAGCCTTATGGCAAAGAAGGTCAGGCTATTTATTCTGTTTCGCGTGGGATCATTAACGTAACGATGATGGATATTGCGGAAAAGTATGGAAATGCGGAAATTCATTTCTCACATGAATGTAATCATGTCGACCTTAAAACCGGAATGGTATTTATGACGAATACAGAATCTGGTCAGTCCTTTCAAGATTCTGCGGATTTGGTTTTTGCAGCCGACGGAGCCTTTTCAGCGGTAAGGTATGCCTCCATGCAAAAATTGGAGCGCTTCAATTACAGTCAGAATTACATCGCTGATGGCTACCGTGAGATCTTGCTCCCTGCTAATCCGGATGGAACACATAAATTTGAGAAAAATGTACTTCATATCTGGCCGCGAGGGAGATTTATGTTGATCGGTTTGCCGAACGAAGATGGCTCTTACACCTGCACGCTATTCATGCCGCATGAGAACGATCAGTACTCATTTGACAAGTTAAAAACCAAAGAAGATGTCAATAATTTTTTCAAGACGCTCTTCCCGGATTTTTACGAATTGATGCCAGATGTAGCGGATGCATGGGAAGATCATCCATTGTCCTCGTTGGCTATTGTTCGTTGTCACCCATGGACAGCCGGAAAAGTGGCTTTACTTGGTGACTCTGCACACGCTACGGTGCCTTTTTATGGACAGGGAATGAATGCTGGATTCGAAGACTGTACCGTCATGTGGGAGCTCATGCAAAAATATGGTGACGACTGGGAAAAGATTTTTGCGGAATACAACGTGGTGAGAAAACCGGATGGAGACGCACTTCAAGATCTTTCGGTAGACAATTATTACGAAATGCGTGATCATGTAGGTGACCCTTCATTCTTGCTAAGAAAGAAAATAGAGGCCCGTTTCAGTGAATTGCATCCAGACAAGTGGACGGCGCTATATTCGTTAGTGGCATTCAGCAATACACCTTACAGCGTAGCGTACAAGAAAGGCCAGGAACAAACAAAAATTATGGACCAGGTGATGGCTATGCCCGACATTGAATCGAAATGGGATTCGCAAGAGGTTATGGAGAAGATCCTTGATTTGTGTAACTGATTCGCCTAATTTGTATTTTAGAGGCATGAATCGTTTGTTTACGCTCGCGTGTCTGACACTTTTTATAGGTTCAGTGCAGGCTCAAAGAGATTTGACTCCAGGAGGTAAAAGAAGTTCCTATTTTGGCAAGTCGGATTACAAAGATTATCGTTTCTTCGGCTTGCAATTTGCTGCAGGTCCCGCTTTCCTGAAAACGAGGATTGAAAACCCTGAAATCAATTTAATTGCGAATGGCAGGCCAGCGAGTTACATTACGGATCCTGCAGGTAACCTTGGCTTTTTTGCTGAAGTTGGATTAGCACATTTTACACAACGTAGATCGAAATTGGCACAGGCTTGGAAGAGAGTGTTCATCTCTTTCTATGATTATGGTTTGGGATTTAAAATGTTTAATGGTGTGGAGAAGATGGATTTGACCATACAGAATCCCGGAAATACCCAATCAACCTCGTCAGCTAATAGTTCGTTCAAGAACGGTTACTTATATGGAAGATTCTCCATTCATAAGAATTTTTATATCGGCAAAAAGTACTTTATTGATAATGGGTTGGGCGCGAATGTGGATTATCGTCTGCTTGAAACCAACAAGAGTTATGGATTGTCCCAATTTGGTTTGATTCACAATTACAATCATCCTAAATTGGTTGTACAACTCAATTATGATTTGGGTTTTGGAATAAAATTGAGCCGGAGAAGTTTTTTGATTCCGGGAGTTCATCTACCGATAATGAGTTTTTACGAATGGCGTGGAGGTTGTGCAGCCCTGAAATGGTTTGATTCCAACTACCTGCCAATTATGGCCAAGGTAAAATTGATTTACCTTTTTGAGAAAAAGGCGAAGGGTTGTAATACCCCTAGTTCGGACGAAGACCGCAAACGAAACGAAGAATACCTTCAAAATAACTAATGAAAAAGATATACCATCTGAGTTCTTGTGACACGAATCGTCGTATACTCAAAGAACTTGCGCCCGGACCAGATGTGGAAATACAGGATATTAAAGTAAAGAACATTGATGCACCCGTACTGGACTGGATCAAAGAAAAAGTAGGAAGTTATGAAGCGCTCTTTTCTAAAAAAGCGATTAAGTACCGAAGTTTGGGTTTGCATGAACAAAATCTTTCAGAGCAGGACTTCCGCCGCTGGTTGTTGGACGAATACACCTTTTTGAAACGGCCTTTTATTATAGTTGGGGAGGAGGTTTTTATCGGCAACGACAAAAAGACACTAGCTGCTGCTGCTCAACTTTTGTGACAATGCATGCTTTGAAATCCAAACACCTCCCGGCTCATCTCGCTTTCTTTGTTGTGAATATTCTTTATGGAGCAAATCACGTATTAGCGAAGGGGGTTATGCCTCGTTATTTGTCTCCCAACGTGTTCATTTTATTTAGGATAGCTGGTGCAACAGCTCTTTTTTGGATGTTTAAATCGATCGTCGCGAGGAAAGAAAAAGTAGCTAGGAAGGATCTCGCTAAAATGGCTCTTTGTGCTCTATTTGGGGTCGCTATGAATCAACTCTTTTTCTTTCATGGACTAAACCTTTCTTCCTCGATCAATTCAGGCATCTATATGTCAGTAAATCCTATTATTGTGGTGATATTATCCATGTTCATTCTTAGGGAGCCTGTTAGTTTTTTACGAGGATTTGGCGTGGTTTTGGGAACCGTTGCGACCATTTTGTTGACATTCACAGCTAGTACCGGAAAAGGGGATTCTTCTTTGGGCGATTTATTTTTATTTATTAATTCAGTGAGTTATGCCATTTATCTTGTCATAGCCAAACCGATAATGAAGAAATACAGCCCTCTTACGGTAATCACTTGGATATTTACCTTCGGGTTAATTTACGTGCTAATCTTTCCTCCTGCCTTGCTCGACCTAGTTCAAACCCCTTTAGAGGTAATTCCAGCAGATGCGTGGGGCAAAATTGCTTACGTAATCGTTGGTGTCACTTTCCTCACATATTTACTTACTATGTATGGATTGCAATATCTGTCACCCGCTACATCAAGCGTATACATTTATTTTCAACCGATACTTGTGATCACTTTTGCTTATTTATTCTTGGCGCTCGGAATGGCGGAAGATTATACTCAAACGATCACCTGGCCTAAATTGGTATATATGTTACTGATTTTTTTGGCCGTTTACCTTACCGCTAAAACGGATCAATCTTGATCAGTTTTTCAGATAGTTAAACGCTTTTTGGAACTCGTTGTCGGTGGAATTGAATACCTGATAGAAACCTTCCTCCATCCAAAGTTGACGAGCAATCTCAGCCTTAAGTGTTTCGGTAATCAATCGTTTGCTATGTTTAAACTCTGCCGCGTTGCGCTTAATCTTCATTTCTTTCTCAGCGAATGCAACAAATCGTTCTATCAACTTGTTATCCACATTGAATGAGGCGGTAAAAGCTTTCGGATCTTTCCATTGCATTCGCTTATTCTGGACAAAATCAAAGGCGAAACCATTGAAAGCCTGTGAATAGCGCAATTCCGTAAAATAAAGACTCGTGCCTGAGGAATCAAAAGGCACGAAGATGTCTGGCATAATGCCCCCACCCCCGTAAACGATCTTGCCTTTCGGTGTTTTGAATTTTAACGAGTCCACAAATACACTGCTGTCCGGTTTGTAAAGTTCTCCATTGTCATAACGCTCGATCTGATCTTCCATGTATTTTTCGTACCCATCCTTGTAGGGCTTCTGAATGCAACGACCTGTTGGTGTGTAATAGCGGGAAACTGTAAGCCTAAGATTGCTGCCATCTCGGA
>JBIITO010000169.1:0-3300 GCA_044340465.1 Crocinitomicaceae bacterium
AGTGAAGCAAAATCCTCCTGTGCCCATTTCCCCCCGTCCGGACGCACATCAAAGCGCTTCGTGATGTAGGCCGGAGAACCATCCTTAAAAAAGATCATCGCATTTTCTGCAGTCTCTATGCCAAATACCTGGCGTGCAATCTGCATCGTTAAATGTTCATTCGCCGGCATCTGCTCAGGATTCTTCCCCGCTCGTGGTATAGGCTTTAAGATGTAACTTCCACTCTCACCTTCTTTGATCAATCGCAATTGGTTCTTTTCCAGCAAGACCGAGAACTTTTCCTGGACACCGGAAATGGATAAACGTTCGCGGTTCTCATCGAATAGTTCATCTGTTTCCTCATCTGTAAAGGGTGCGAGATAAGGTAAAATATGGCTCACTTTTTTACCGTCAAACACCCGTTTCAGAGCTGTTCTACTGTATGTATCACAGCTTTCTGCCAGTGTCCCGGGACAATATGCGATCATCGGTAAAGTCATTCTTCGTTCTCTTTTACAACCCGCACTGCCCCTATTGCATCCGTTTTAGACGTTGCTGACAGACCGTTTGCTTATTTGATCCTTCCGGCAACATATTAAAGAAAAAGGGAAACAAATAGGGCGACCTATACGGTTCCTTTGTTTTGGGAAGTGTTAAGCTAATCGCAGGTTTTAGGGAATCGTTTACCCATGTATTGAGGTAGGCAAACTCAAAACTCCCGTCATCCAATTGGGAAAGTGTTCCGGCAAGTTCGTTCTTGTACAACACATTGGCCCTTCTCATGCATCAGGTTGTTTTGTTTTTACTTGCAAGCACACTTCCAAACCCAGTGCTTCACTCAATTTGGTCAAGGTATCCAACGTAGGATTCCCTTTTCCACTTTCAAATTGCTTTAAGGTGCGTAATGAAACACCGGAGATATCCGCCAGCATTTCTTGCGTTACCTGCAAAGCTTCTCTTCGCTCCTTCAACTGTTTTATCATTCGCTCAAAGTGCATTATACTGCTCTTTTTGAGTAAATATACGCAACATTTTGAATAAAACAAGTAAATAGTGCGTTTTATTGCACTTTTTGATGTTTTTAGAGGTTTTACGTATTAAAAAAGTTGAAATAGTGCGTTTTATTGCACTTTTAGACATCATGATTCGCTTCCTATCTCACTACCAATCCAATTGTGAACTTGTGCTATCAAGTTTGATTGCCAGTCCTTTATTGAACCCGTGATCGATGTAAACATCAGACCACATTCCATATCGGTCAGTTTGTGTTGCTTCTCAATATCAACAAACTTCCCGGATATGTAATTTGTCTCTCCGGGATAAAGCAATGCTACTTTCTTTGCATTGAAATATATGTGGTAAGCATACATTTGCCTAACATCCTCAACGGAAGGGTTGCGATCGATCAATTTCCACTTTGTATCAATGATGAAATTAGTATCCGCAATACGTAACCTTATGTCTGGTCTGATCGTTCTTCGCTTACCTCCGTTGGGTTTCCAGAAGAATTTGAAATTCTGCCCATGTACTTTAAGATCCTTTGATCTTTTCAAACTGACTAGAACAAACTCTTCCCAAAGCAAATTCATGTCAAACATCAGCGCCAGAACATCCCGACTTCCCTTTGAGAGATCCGGATGAAAATGAAGTAATATCAAGCGTGCGATATCGATCGCTCTTTTATAGCCAACAGTTTTTCGATTGAATTCGATCTTTTCGAAAGTAGCCTCCAACACCTTCATCCTCGGCATTTCAGGAAAGCTAAGCGACAGGGAGTTAATTCGGTGAACAATAGTCGCATTTGTGTTAATCCGTCTCAAAACATGCAGCGTCTCGTGCAAAATTATATGTAACAAGTGCTCAGTATCATAGGTGGTAAACTTTGTGTAAAATCGCTCTTTGTGCACCAGGTTCTTATTGATCTGCTGGTTGAAAAGAAGTTTTCCTTTGAGACTGTTCAAATTCCCTTCAGTTTGGCGGTATTTCTTAACAAGTCCTTGATGCAATAACAACTCCACCTCTGAGATAAACAGTTCGAAATATAGATCAAGAACCGAATTGTTCTTCAAACTTAGATCACTTGAGCTAGGTGCTTTTACCTCAAACCCGTGCACAACACGGAGCATATCTATCAAAATTTGCTGCCATCTCTTCTGTTGTTCACTGTTAACAGGTCTTTTATCCGCCTTTGGCAGTACCTCAACCAACATATTTCCTACTTTAATAGCCCCTACATATTCAGTAAACTGAATTCCATTTCTTATTAACTTAAAGTAAGGCACCCCATTTCCATGGAATGTTTCAAAAGCCTCCAGATCGGATTGTTCGAAGACAACATCGCCCTCAAATTTTTGATTCAACAGAACAGTTTGGTGTTCAAAAACGACAATATGTTTCTTTTCGAGTCTCAAAAAGAATTAAGTATTTAAAAGTAATTTAACTGCCAATTCAAAGGTAAGCTTGGTTTCAGTGCCGTTTATTGATGCCTTAATATCAGCCTGTTCTCTGAAATCACGAATGAAATATTCTTGTTTTTCGTTGTAATCTAATTCCTCATAACCAGATCCAAAGATCGCTTCCTCTCCTTCATCCTCCGAATAAATGAATCCCTGTCCGAGAACTGCCCCAATTTTGGCATAGTCCCCATAGAAATACTCCTGTAGCAGCGGTATAATGTTACTGTAGAATGATCTCATTAACTTTTCATGTGGATCTTCTCCGTTATCTATTAGGAAATAGGAGTGCCCGATCAAATGATCTCGATCCAATAGTTTTCGAATTCGTTTATTGATGGTTTCAAGTATTGAACTCCCTGTAGTACCAGCAAAATGATAATTCAATCCTTCAAGATCATATTTAGGTGGCATTTCAGTGAAACTGAAACGTCGTCTCAAAGCTGTATCCAGGGCTTCAACTGAACGGTCCGCAGTATTCATCGTCCCGATGATATAAAGGTTTGAAGGTACACCGAACCTGTCTCTGGAATAAGGCAATACTGCTGTTAGCTCGTTGACCTCACCTATTCTTTTGTCCGTCTCTATCAGTGTGATCAATTCTCCAAAGATCGATGAAACATTCCCTCGATTGATCTCATCAATAATGATCACATAGTTTAATCGTTCGCTGCTGGAAAAAGCACCTTTTACAAGCGCATACAAATAGAAATCCTTGTAAACAGAGTAGATATGTGTAGCTCTACCCGCACCGACGTATTTGGCAACATCTGTACGTCCTCTATCGTTTGACTCAGAGCCGTCAACCTTAGCATCATAGAGCCTTTCGATCATGTTCTTCGACACTATGATGCTAAGGTTGACGGCT
>JBIITO010000090.1:0-10325 GCA_044340465.1 Crocinitomicaceae bacterium
CAGAAGCAGCGAATGATGTATTCGATGCCTTGAACCTAGTTTATCTGAATGATGGTATAACTCTCAAAGTAAGTAATCACTCAGTGATCCAGAAACCGGTCACGCTGATTCACCTAATCACCGGCGCTCAAACAGTACATCACTCTCGCGTATACATTACCATGGGAGCGCATAGCAAGCTGGAAGTTATCCAACGTTTCATAAACGTGGGAGCCGATACCAATCATGCGAATAACCATACGGTAGTTCATCTGTCCGATGGGGCGAATCTGGAAATACATAAGATCCAAACCGCGTTGAAATCAAGCTACCTGATCTCAAGAGAAACAGTTGATCAAGCCATTAATAGCACCTTTACGTTACACACTCACACGAACGATAGTCAGTTCGTTCGCAATGACACAATGGTTAAAGTAAAGGGGGCCAATGCAGAAACCAATCTTTTCGGATCCTACTTACTAAAGGGCGACGAGCACGTAGATAATCATACATGTATTGATCACCTTGCTCCTCATTGTCTTTCAAACGAATTATACAAAGGGGTGATCGGCGACAAAGCAACAGCAGTTTTTAACGGAAAAGTATTCGTGCGACAAGATGCGCAAAAGATCAATGCATTCCAATCGAATGCAAACGTGCTCACGAGTGATCTTGCAAGCGTAAATTCGAAACCGGAATTAGAGATTTACGCGGACGACGTAAAATGTTCGCATGGTTCGACCACTGGGCAATTAGACGAAGAAGCTATTTTCTATCTGCGCGCCAGAGGAATTTCTGAAAAAGCAGCTAAAGACCTACTCATTCAAGCATTCTTGGATGATGTTTTCTCCAAGACAGAAAACACAGAAGTTCAGGATTTACTGCAAAGAGGCGTAAGCGCGTATTTCGGATAACTCTTATGAAGATTACTCCATATAGGAGCTGATGTCATCTTCCTCCAATGCTGATAGGTCTTTCAAAAAAAGTGCAATCTCACTCATGATCTTTGCTTTTTGTGACTCTTTCGGAGCAGCATCTTCAAGATAGTCTTTCAAATGCAATTGTCCTTCAAGGATATGGCGTTCCTCAAATGGTCCTTCCATATTCTCCAGAATGGTAAGACAATCCAAGGCCTCCAAAAAATCACCATCTGCTGCGATCTCTACAAACTCCGCCAGATAATAACTATAGTTCAATTTACTATTCCAGATAGTTGTTAAAAGCGCTTGTCGAATAGAGATAAATTTTTCATCCCGAAGGATTTCGATCATCTCATCCGCTGCAGCCGATTCATTCAGATCACTCAGCAACCCAAGAATTTCCAGCTTTTCCTCTTCTCCTTTAGTCAATAGTAATTCGGCAAGTGGCCGAAGAATCTGAATATTTCCTTCACTCTTGAGTAACTGAAGATTTTTAGAGAATTTTGGTCCCTCAGAGGATGCCAGTTCAACTAATAGAGTATTCAACTTTTGGTCTTTACGAGACGGTTTCTTTTCCACTTACCTTTGTTTTCGGCAAAGTTAATTAATTCACCGGCGTGAAGGTGTTCGCCAATGTTGAATATCTTTGCAACATGACAGCCTGCAGGATCTTAGCTCTTCTATTTCTTATTGCCTTATTTCACTCCTGTGGATTGGAAACGGCGAAACCTTTAAGGCATCCATCGCTAGTTCTGGCGTCCGACTGTTTAACATCAAAAGATTCGCTCCTTTTCTCAGCATTCACCAAAAAGACCGGTATTCAGTTGCATATATTGTGTCTCTCATCGAATAAGATAAAACAACGTTTACAGCAAGAAGGAATCAACACCAAAATCGATGCACTACTATTACGATCGAGCTTTGACGCGCTTCATATTGAAGCACTAAAGCTGATGCAAAAGATTCCCGCAGACAGTTTTCCAACGGAGTTAAATTCCAGATACCGATCACGTAAACAATCGTTTGCGGGTATCGGTTTTGACCCCTACATAATTGTTCGACGGAAAGAAGCCTCTTCCCTCAGGAACTATGCTTCACTTTTAAGTTCTGAAGGTTACGCAACGGATCTGACAGATGCCTCGTCTATAGGATCATTTTATCTCTTTCTATTTCATAAACATGCAGATGCTAAAACATCTTCAGCAGTTTCATGGATTGAGGATATGAAGGAGAAGTGTGTTAAGAAACTATATGACAAGGATACTCTTCTCTATGCGCAACTCTTATTTACAAAACGTTCATCTTTTCTCAACAAAAAGAACACATTGTTCATGAACTACAAAGATGGTGAAGTGATCTATCCCAATCAACGAATAGGAGGCACCTATTACGATATGCCTTGTTTTGGTATCGTGAAGCAAGCCAGAAATTATTCGAATGCGCTCCAGATGATGAATTATTTGGTTTCGGTCAAAGGAAATCAGAGAGTGAATAAACGACTGCAAACAGTATCGTTCTATGAAGTATCACGCAACAAGCGGTTTAAACGCTACTTTATTTCGCCCCTACGACTGGAAAATTATTTCCCCGAGATAAATCAACTATTTTATTAGTTTTCTTGTCCCTCTTTTGTATCTTTGCGTGATTTTTGATACTACAAAACCATGAAAGACCATCAGGTTGTCTTGCCTACCATTACTATTGCCCTAATTCGTAAGCACATTAAATTACGACTGACAATGATAGCATATATTTTGTGTATACTTTTAGTCTTAGCGGCAATGTATTACCTACACAACCTCTGGATTAGTTTACCGCTATTTTGTCTTTCATTAGTCATATTTCAGCGTACAATTCGATTCAGGAAACAACTTTGTGCAATGGAAGTAATTGGGAACACACTGATCATTTCCGATAAAAGCGTGAACACTGTTGCTGATATTAAAAGTATTCGGAGGATCAGATCAACCCGAATAGGCCGACACAAATTCACAAGTGTTGATTTCAAAATTGATGGAACCAACAAAAGAGTTATACTTATGAGCTCCAACGCAGAAAGCCCTGGAAATATACTTTCGGATATGAAGAAAAAAGAAAAAGGCAGATCTGTAAGCCGGGTTCTGTGATCCGCGTTGGCGGACGTCTGTCATTTATCTAGTTCCGAACTCACATTCGGAATCCATCGACCTACCCTCCGGGTCGGGCGAGCAACCCTTTCATCAGTTCAAGAACTGACCTCCCCGGTATACATGGTCTTTCAGCCCGTAAGGTTTACCATGCTACGCCTGTCGCCAGTCGCACGGTGAGCTCTTACCTCACCTTTTCACCTTTTCCCTGACGAGGCTAAACCTGTCAAGGTAGTTTCCCTTTCTGTGGCACTTTCTGTTGCCGACCCTAGCCGACACCTTCCTGTTAGGAAGTACGGCGCTCTCTGCTGCCCGGACTTTCCTCTCTCCCGACGAATCGGGACAGCGACAGACCGATCTGCCTTTTAACAAAGGTACGAATAGAAAAGGGCTATTGCTTAATAAACTTTTCGGTTGACAGAGAATCCTCAGCGAACAGCACAATAGTGTAAACACCAGGTGTAAGATCCACTATTTCAAGCAGCGCATCAGATGAATGAGCTATGGTCTCTGATTTGACTAATCTACCCCATTGATCAAGAACAGCTATACGATCGAGCACTCTAGCCGATCTCACCATCAAGACATCGTTCGCCGGCACAGGATATAATTCCGTTTTCCATCCCAATTCATCAAGACCTGCATCCAATCCAAGATAATTATCCCGATATTCTATAGATACAACCGTTTCGGTTCCTTGTAACTCGTTTGTGGTAAATTTTAATAACGGAACCTTTTGACCCTGTGCCCACCATTCGTATTCTCTTCTGAGCGGCAAGGGCAGTAGAGTCTTTGGACCCAAAGGTGATAAATCAATAGAATCTTCCTCCTTGATTGTATGCTTCAAACGAAGTGTTTCGAACGTACCAAAAGGAGTGGTTAACGTGCCATATCCATCAACCTCTGTCTCTCGTTGAATCCGTTGGATGAAGGTTGCATTAATAGGTGTCTCTATCTTCACTTTGGTATACCCTTTGGATGTATTTAAATCACCATATTTTAAAGGAAATTTGTAGACTGTTTCAATGATATCGGAAGGAGCGGATAGATCAGCAGGAATTCCATTAAAGGTTAATTTCAACGAATAACCAAGATTGGTGATTGAACCTGATGCATTCTTGAAGTACTGACGAATATTGTCAATCGAAATAGGCAAAGGAAGACTTTGCGTCAATTGCCCAATAGGCAAGCTCATAGATTCAGTAAAATAGCTAGCTAGGTATTGGGGTGAAAGTGGATTTCTAAAATCAGGCCATACAAGAACGGAGGATTCAGACATCGGTGAAAAATCCTTAAGCTGTTGACTTGTAGCAGTTAATTTTGAAAAATCCCACGTATAATTTGCCCCAGTCAAGGTGTATGGATAATTATCATCTGTTGCAAGACTGACCCTTAACGTATCGCCTCCTTTTGCAAAGTCATCCGAGCCAAGTGTAATCCCTTGCCCATAAACACAAGTTGTAAAAGCGCAGCTAAAAAGTAGTATTTGTTTTCTCATTTTTATTTCGATTTTATGATTGTCTTATACAAATGCTTGAAGAAATTGTCTCCGCAAAAGTATACAAAGAAACTATTTTCCTATGCACTATCATTCATCATTTATTTAACCGGTATACCCATGGAAAGTTTTCCTGAGAAAGGTATCTGATTCCCCTCTTTGGTGCTGAGCATACAATTTATTAATGCATCAATTTTATAGATCTTATTCCCCTTCGCATCTTTACCATAATACTTAATATCGGTAATTTGAAATTTACCTGAGTCATTCTGCACGAGCTTTGAAGAATAGACCGAACCATTCCATTTCACATCGATTCGCACATTAAAGTCATTATTTGATGAACTAATTAAGCTTTCAGCACACGTAAAATCATTCAAGAAGTTCCCTTTGCAGGCTCCATCAACAAGCACTGTTCTCTTCCTTTTCGCTCCGTTGGCAAAGGTGATTTCAGCTGTTATTTTGTGTGTTTTTGGTGAAAGTTGATGCAGAAGTATTTCTTCGTTACAAACTACCACATCATCTAAACTCCATTTCACCGATGCAACATCAATAAGATCAGCGTCAATCCAAGCATGTAAGTACCCAGACATGTCCACATAATTTTCCAAGATGGCAACCGCGGATTTCTTATATCCTATAATCAGTTCGTTGCAGACACTTTCGTAACTACCGTCGAGGAAAGTAACAAGTGCGCAGGTAGAATAAACCCCTGGTTCGGTTATCTTTAGATCATTCAAGCCATAGAAAACACCATCTACAAACCATTTAATTTGTTGAATATTCTTCGCGTTTGGAAAATGATCCAACGATAATTCCGCCAAGGTTTTGTCTTTCTCAAATAAATAAGGCAGATTATCGGTGAGTCCAGATTGAAATTCGAACATTGGGAGATCCAGTTTACCATCCATGACCGCCAAAGAGATTTCACTTTCACCATCACTTAATGTTCCTGTGAAACATTGAACTCCATTAACGTATTCGCTACCCACATTTAACTCGCAGCCGTCATTTCCAGCAGATAAAACGAATTTATCATCTCCTAACTGAGTGTCAACTGTAAAAATCGGTGAACCTTGTTGTACAGGTTCTTCCACCTCTATTTTCTTGCACGAAGAAAACCAAAGTAAGCTTAAAGCGAAAAGCATAGTGCTCCAACAAAAACGCATACTTTTCATCATTGAATTAATGTCGCTTTTAACGTAATACCAAAAGACCAGGGATTCGGTTTCTGTATCCCCTCAAATCGATCGGAAGACAGTGGACGAATCATTTGGCAGTTCATATGGAGCCAAACAGACACCTGTTCATTCATTCGATAGGCATAATTAAAACCGGGCTGTAAACTGTATTTATTCAGTAAAGACACATCTGTAATTCCTTGAGTGATGTGAAAAACTTCACCATCCATACTTTGCACTCTGCGCATCGTTGCGAATACATTCCGTCCAACATCCAAACCTATTCCCATCTCATGGCGTCCAATTTTATACGCTACACTCAAAGGTACACTTACGGTGGCTACACCTGAAAATGAATACGCATTATCATAGGTAGCATAGCCCAATCCATAAATCTTCGTGCGCTCCCTAATCTCAAGCTGACTGAGATCTTTCCAAGCGAAAGAAATACCTGCGCCAATTAACCAATTACCCCATTTTTTTTCGATTCCGGAAGAAACAGAAAAAACATTGTTCCATCCCGAACCTGCTGATGGTCTTGTCCACGCCTGCTGAAAAGCGCTATTTAGAGCCAGATACCAAGACACACCTCTGCTGTTTTTGAATTTAACTGGATCAGGAATGCGAAACGCTTCATCAACATAATCCAAGCTGTCAAGAGGTAAAAGTTCGAGTACGGACAGTTCGCTCAGATTATCTTCTACCCCTGTTATACCCTCCATCACTAAGTGATTTGAAACAAACTGTTCTGGTTCAAAAACAAGCGATTCACTGCTTGATGAAGCTGCAAGTACCTTTGACTTTCTGACCAACCCTTTACCAACGTGATGTGATTTTCCCATTGCCTTAACAGGTTGATGTACAGATTCATTCCTTGCTGTCTTGGGCGATGAAGGAACCCATCCATCAGACAAACGAATGAAGAACAACAATGAAAAAGAACCAAACATAATGAAGCTACTCACCCACCAAAACAAAGATCCCTGTGATCTTTGTATCGGGAGCTGCCGTTCGATGTCGTCGAAATAGCGAAGATCGTAGGAAAAATCCTGCTGCGAATCGACAGATCGAAACAATTGATCTATTTCCTTATCCGACCAACTCATATAACCATCTTCGTTTGCTGTGATTCGAGCTTTTCGAGCTTGTCTCGTAATATCTTACGAGCAGTAGACAAATGCCACTTGGAAGTACCTTCAGAAATCCCAAGCAATGCACCGATTTCTTTGTGATTGTATCCATCGATCACATAGAGATTGAAGACCTTCGAACTCACTGATGGCAATTCGCGGATCAGAGCTATAAGGTTTTCATAGCCCATAGAGGTTTCGCCTTCATTCAGTGAGGAAGAGCACGAAAATTCGAGTTCGCGGTCACTTTCTTTATACGCAAGTGCTTCGTTGTGCTTTTTGTTTCTTCGGTATTCATCAATCAGACAATTCACCATGATGCGTTTAGACCAGGCGTTGAAATTCATCTCCCCCTCCATCGCATCCAGACCCTTCAGAATCTTCATAAATCCCAAATTCAGAGCTTCTCTTGCATCTTCTTCATTGTTGTGATAACGAAAACAAACAGGCATCAACATTTTAAAGCAATGGATATACAAAGCTTGAATGGATCTCCTGTCATCCCTCCTGCATGCGTTCAATTTCTCAGTGGTAATCTCCACGTTAAAGCCAGTGAAAATTGTTTTTAAAAGACTCTGCAAGGTACGTTTATTTTCCGTCTGATCACTGTTTTTTTAATTTCATATACCACCTCAAAATAATGACAACTACCTGTAATTAACAAATTACAATTACCTAAAAATAAAATATTTAAAATTAATATGTTCGATTTTAGCATTGTTCATTAAGCTTATTTGAGTTGTTTTAGGACAGACCACTTGTACATGTTTTTTACTTAATTCATTTTATCTTTAACGCACTACTTCATTCAAACGTTGGGCAACTTTAAGATGAAAATTTATTTGATCAGACATGCGAAAACAGAGCCATCCAGCACGAGCGGAAAAGATTTTGACCGCGTATTAATGCCGAGAGGGAAACGCCAGGCGCAAGATTTGGCCGGCTATCTGAAAACCAAAAAAATCTCAGTAGAAAAAATACTTTGTTCCTCGTCAATACGAACTAGAGAAACGCATTCATTATTAGATTTGGAAGCAACTGTAGAATTTCTCGGTGCCCTTTATCTCGCTTCTCACCAAGATATGCTGAGGATTATTAACCTTCAACCAATCAAAGGCGACCTGATTCTCGTGGGACACAATGAAGGAATTTCTAATCTTGCCAGTTATTTGACCGGAAAAGATATCTATATGCAAACGGCTATGCTAATGGCGTTAAAGTTTAACGGTAACAATTGGAGAGAGTTATCCGGTGAGACCGCCACTATTTATCAGACGTATCGTTCGTCAACGGATTAGACCGATAATGATAGATTACTGTTGTATTGTCGGTGATTACCTTATTTTGCTCCTGCGCATTTCTTAGTCTTTGTTCTTCTTCTACTCGGCGTAATTCGTCGAGATACATTCCCTCAAAATCCGGAGGTTCTATTCCCAATTCTTTTTCAATCTCGTATTGGAATTTCGGACGTTGTGGTCCCGATTCACGAAAAACAAAAGCCATTACCATACCAACTGCTAAACCAACAAAATGTCCTTCCCAACTGATCTTCTCCTCCATTGGAAAGATTCCCCAAATCATACTTCCGTAGAGAAAAACAATAAAAAGTGACAGTGCCTGAAGCGGTAGGTATTTTCTTAATACCCCGGAAACAAATAGAAATCCTGCCAGAAAGTAGATGATTCCACTCATTCCGATATGGTAAGCGCCGGTATTTTCAGCATAGATCCAAACACCGCAACCTGTGAAAATCCAACCAAGAAGTAACACTTTCCAAGCAATATTTTGGTAATAATAAAACAGTGAACTAATAAGCAAAAAGCATGGAATGGAATTATTGACAATATGGTTTAGTTCCCTTTGAGAATGTACAAACGGCATAGTTAAAATGCCAACAAGTCCGTCGATCGTTCGGGGCAACACGCCCAGGGTGTAAAAATTAAACGCAAAGAGGTGCTGTGCCCAATAGCATATCCACATCACCACGACAAAAAAAAGTGCGATAAGAAATGCTTTTTTCCATGAACCAAACGACGGAGCTTTTCGCATGACGCACCTTTGTCAAATGATATGCCTTTATAAAAACACTGACAGTTTGTCCAAAAAATCAATAATTTAAATTGAGGCTGCGCTGATGGAAGAGAGACATCAGGACATCAGGACATTAGGACTTTTTCGCTCTCACTCTTTGCTATCACTCTGTTTTGGTGCGCTTCGCTATTTGAGGTTCTCAAATCATCAAATTTTCAAATACTTTTGTTCTATGGAAGAGATTCGAAATAAAGTCGAGGAAAGTGGGTTGATACAATTGGACTTGGCGCAATTCAAACCCGCAATAGAGATTAGCGAGATCGATATTGCAGAACAACTCTGGCAAGGACTGATCCTTAAAGAAAAAGATTTCCGAACATGGATTAAAGAACATGATTGGTATCAGTACAACGCAAAAGGCGTGTGTGTCTATTGCTCTGCCGATGCCATCGTCCCTACGTGGGCCTATATGCTTGTGGCTTCTCAGTTGAATGATCTTGCCACTTATTACCTTGTTGGAAATCGGAAAGATCTCGAAAAAGAATTGATCAAAAACAGCATTGCTGAACTTGACCTCAAAGAATTTCAGGATGGGAAAGTAATCATCAAAGGATGTTCGGACATTTCTTCCCCTGAATTCGCGATGAGTGAATTAATAAAACGCCTTCAGCCTGTGACGAAAAGCATTATGTATGGGGAACCATGCTCAACAGTGCCGATATATAAACGCAAATAGTTAATTTTTGATAGGCAGAAACCTCAGCCCTTTTTGCTCTACAATAGCTATCACTTCCGGCAAAATTTGTTGAAGTCTTTCAAAAGACTTGATATTATCGTGAAGAACAAGAATATCTCCTGAACGTATCTCCTTCCTTGCGTTTTGCAAAATATGATCCACGGGCACGGTTGAATCAAAATCGTAAGATAACCAGCTCCACATGATGATTCTAAATCTTTTGCGTATGCCTCGAGATTGCTTCGGCGTTATTCTGCCATACGGTGGGCGAAAAAGATTGCTATCAATATATTCAGAAGCTTCTTCCACAGATGCCAGGTAGGATTCATACTTCGTCTTGGTGCCCTTTTCGTGATGCATGGAATGATTGCCAACACTATGTCCTTCAGAAATGATTCGTTGATATATTTCCGAGTTCTTTTTCACATTTTCCCCCACACAAAAGAAGGTGGCTTTAATTCCATGCTGTTTCAGTAGATCGAGCACCCAGGGTGTAACTATTGGGATCGGACCATCATCGAAGGTGAGGTATACTACATTTGGAACCGTTCGCAAACGCCAGACCCGTCCTTTCCAAACAGCCGATAAAACGGCCGGAACTTGAAAAACGGTCATGTTTGGCGACTTATTGTTTCACAGAATCTCCGATCGGCATTTGCTGCATCAGACTTTCAAGATCCATTCCTTCAGGCGATGTTGTTTCCGGTGAAGGAGTTCTTCCTTG
>JBIITO010000170.1:0-3282 GCA_044340465.1 Crocinitomicaceae bacterium
GTACATCGAAGGTGCTTATTCTTATAGTACGGTAGGTCAGGGGGATGTCAGAAAAATAATAGCCGCGCCTATTCAAAACAAGGTATTTTTTGCAGGAGAAGCCACGAATTTCAATGGTCATCATCAAACGGTTTTTGGGGCTGCAGAAACCGGATACAGGGAATTGATGAATATCATTTATTCGTCAGGATCATGAAAAAGAGTTTTTTTACTTTCTTGATAATGGCCTTTTTGAGCAAGTTTACTATTTCACAGCGAACGGAGTTAGCAATCAATTATGCTTATCTGTACAATCCGAATTACAGGTATTTTCAGGATGTCTTTACATTTTCAAGACCATGGTTATCTGAACAAATGAATTTTCTACAACATGGGATATCTGGTGATATTCGTTATTCCTTTGATGAGGAGTCCAAAATACCCTTTTCGGTGGCATTGCATTCAGATTATTTTCATTTGAAATCGAGTGGGTATGATTTACCATCTTTAGATCTTGTCGTTTTAGCGCCAGAGTGTGATTGGACTTTCAAATTAAAAGGCTCATTTACCTTCAGAACGGGAATCGGAATTCTCGGTTCGGCAATGAAACGGGATTTTCCAAATGAGCAATCAGTACTGGACAACGAACGGCGCTTTGCATATGGACTTGGAGTGTCGATAAAAACAGGAATTGTACGTACTTTTTTGAAAGATCATTTGGTGGCAGGAGTCTATTTAAGAACAATTCCAATGTGGTATGCACCTGATGCAGAAGTACTTTTTAATGATACCAAGGGCCTTTTATCAGGCCCGATTTCCTATGCATTTACTCCTAGTGTTGGAATGGCATATTCAATTTACCACAGTAAGCCAAAAAATTAGTCCTCAGTATCACGAAACGACACTAATTCCCGGTTCAATGCAATGGCATATTTCCCATCTTTTACCTCGATGGTATAGTATTCAGCCATATTTCGGCCAAGCAGGTCTCGGAATTTCTTTCTGATCCTTGACAGTACTTGTTGTTGATTATCATCCAGCGGATTTACTAATCGCACAATTGCTGCAGCTATTTCTCCGGGAGAAGAATTGCGAGAAAAGCGTCTGTAGTAATTCCCAATTTCTGCCTGATGATCAAAGAGTTCGGGTAAAGAAATTCCCTCCGGATGTTTCAGAAAAAAAACGAACAATGCGCGTTCCTTGGGATTAAGTGCTACTTCTAGGTCGCCGAGTTCCGTTAAAAATACCCGGTGGTTATAACCTCTGATCTCCAATCTGCTCGGTCGATTTAAAATTTCAGAACGTTCTCTGAACATCAGGTGTCTTCGAATACCATCCATGGTTTCAAAAAGCTGCTGGATCAATGGCCTGGGTAGTTCTTTGTTTCCGATGACAGTCAGACAGTCCTTACAGATATCCGCTGTGCGCATTTTCAGCACGATCTCCATTTTATTTTTGCAGTAATCCATCATGCACCCGATAGCACTTCGATGCATTGCCTCGGCCAGTTCCGTTCGGGATTGGAACATTTTTATCCGCATCATCCAGGCAACAACCTCATAGCAAATAGGAAAGCGATCATCGATCTGAGAGCCAAAAAAATGGCTCCAGTGGGATGTTTGAATGAAGATATTTTTCATCG
Organism: Crocinitomicaceae bacterium; assembly: GCA_044340465.1. Taxonomy (GTDB): domain Bacteria; phylum Bacteroidota; class Bacteroidia; order Flavobacteriales_D; family Crocinitomicaceae; genus M0103. Next base: position 1,622 of record JBIITO010000170.1, read on the forward strand.
ATTCATCCACCCCACCAAACCAGTTCTTGTCATTCGATAATTCTGTAAGAATGATAATGATATCATTTTCACTTATAAAATGTCTGTTTCGATACGCTTCACAAACCGTAAAAAGATCATTCCAGGTAACTTGTGGTTCGCTCAACGGAAAAGAATACGGAATGTAATCTTCTGTAGCTTTTGCAGGATTGGGAGAATACATCCTGTTCAACAAGCTTGTTTTTGCTTTGAAATCATTCGGATCTTCCCAATACTTCTCCGTAACATGATCGATGATCTGACTTTCTTCAGACGAGATGTAGTTGATAGGACCTTGAAAACTACGCAAAAGATTGATCACGTTGGTATATTGTTCTATACTAACTCCTTCGGTGCGTATCAAATGAACATACATTTTCTTATCAATTATGAATTCTGATCTTTATTTCTTCGGTCCTTGTCTTTAAAGATATCAAAAAGATCATTCTTCATGAAACCAGATCGTTTTGCTTCTTCGTAACTTCTCATGGAAGTGGTCACATCGGCCATCATATGGTCGTATTGACGTTTATCGAAAGAGATCACATTTTCTCTGCGGATGTTCAGCTGCTCTGAAGTACGAATGGCATCGAGATCTGCGCCAAGGAAGCTAAAATTCCATTTCCCTGTTGCGTCGAGTGTGCTTATCATTTCGGCGATATCTTTGTACGTATACATTCGTGAAGAATTTTCTTCCCCATCGGTAAGAATGACCATCACCACACTTGCCTCATCGTTTTGTACAGCGTTACCAAATTGCTGCTTGATCTTGTAGATCGATTTTCCAATCGCATCCAGCAGTGAAGTGGAACCTTCCGGTCGGTAAGATGTTGCGTCGAGTGGAGCCAGGGTTTCAACATTACCGAACAGAACAACATCCGATACTTCTCCATTGAACAAGGTAAGAGATACGCGATAATCTTGTTCAGGAAATTCTTTCTTCAGCGCCTGAAGTGCAGATAGTTGTTTGTTAAATCCGTCAATGGTCTGTGCTTCCATTCCGCTCATGGATCCGCTTTTGTCAACGACAAAATGATAGATCGTTTGTTTGTTTTTCATGGTACTTTGTTTTAATTGGTTAACGAAACAAAATTCCATGTTCTAACATAGATGACGAAATCTTTGCAAGGTTGCAAAGGTAGGAGTTGGATGCAAAAAGCTTTAACTATTTAGGAAGGATAGAGCGAGAAACAGAATGAGAGTGAAGAAAAAAACCAGAGTGAATCACTCTGGTTTTTTGTACTCGGAGCGGGACTTGAACCCGCACGGGCAAATGCCCACAGGATTTTAAGTCCGGCGTGTCTACCAATTCCACCATCCGAGCATCCTGTTTCTAAAAAGAAAGGAGCTTCACGCTCCTTCTTGCTTTGAGCGAGAAACGGGATTCGAACCCGCGACCCCGACCTTGGCAAGGTCGTGCTCTACCAACTGAGCTATTCTCGCAATTTTTCATTTATCACTCTTCTCGTTTGAAGAGTTTAAAGTGCTCTAACCAACGTTTACTGCCGATCGCAGCATCGGTATGAGCTATTCTCGCATTTTTTCATTTATTACTCTTCTCGTTTGAAGAGTTTAGAGTGCTCTAACCAACGTTTACTGCCGATCGCAGCATCGGTATGAGCTATTCTCGCAATTTTACATTT
>JBIITO010000013.1:0-34364 GCA_044340465.1 Crocinitomicaceae bacterium
AAGCCCCAGTATTTGCGTAATATATCAAGACTCTTACTCATTTATTAGATGACATTCTCAAAATTAAAAAAAAGGCAGAGGTTTAAGATAATTACTTTGCACCGTAGCGTATTCTGATTATCTTCGCATTCTCTTAAGAACTGTTGTATGCTACAAGATACCGTCTCTGTTAAAGTGACACGAACCGAAGCCTCGAGGATAGGTGAAGTTGATTGGAATAATCTCCCATTCGGAAGAATCTTCGCTGATCATATGTTGGTAATGGATTATCGCGACGGTGAATGGCAGCAGCCGGAGATTGTTCCATTCGCCAATTTAAATGTCCATCCCGCAACATCAGCAATTCATTATGGACAATCCGTATTCGAAGGAATGAAGGCTTACCGATCTGTTAATGGTGATGTGAATCTTTTTCGACCAGACATGAATGCGAAACGATTTGCGGAGTCTTGCGAGCGCATGTGTATGCCTGTAATTCCTGAAGATGTTTTCGTAGAACTTGTAAGAAAAACGATTGAAGTTGATAGCGCTTGGATTCCTCCTAACGATGGATATTCACTTTACATTCGTCCATTTATGTTCGCTACAGATGAATTTGTTGGCATAAGACCATCGGAAACATACAAATTTATGGTTTTTAGTTGTCCAGTAGGTCAATATTACTCTGAGCCCGTAAAAGTAAAGATTGAGGAATTCTATACCCGTGCAGTAGTTGGAGGAGTAGGAAGAGCGAAGACGGCGGGTAATTATGGGGCATCTTTATTTCCTGCTAAACAGGGATTACTAAAAGGTTTCCATCAACTGGTTTGGACTGATGCCAAAGAACATAAGTATATTGAAGAGTCGGGAACGATGAATATTATTTTCATCATAGATGGTGTAATGATTACGCCTTCCGAAGATGCTGATACTATTTTAAGAGGAGTAACTAAACGTTCTGTAATTGAAATAGCAAAGTCATGGGGAATTCCGGTAGAGGAAAGAAAAGTGGCTGTTCAAGAAATTGTTGAGGCCCATCGAAATGGTAAGTTACAAGATGCATTTGGAGCAGGAACCGCTGCAACTATTGCTCAAATTATTAAGATCGGTTTCCGAGATGAAATATTGGAGCTTCCACCTATAGAAACAAGAGAGCTATCAAACAAGATCAAGGTTCATCTCGACGGAATAAAAGCAGGGAAAGTTAAAGATGAGTTCGGCTGGTGTTTAAAAGTATGATTGAAAGGCTTCCTCGGAAGCTTTTCTCAGTTTTTTCAATTCTACGACGTTTGGTATACTCAGTGTAACTCTCTGAGTTGAATTCAGAATCACTTAAATTGTTGGTTATCAATTTTAGGCTTTAGCCAATTCCGTGACATAGGGCCCTCCGAAAAGATTAGGTCTAAAATAGAAAGGCCTTCGTAAAAATTACCGGGCGCAGTAAATAACTGATAATATGGTTTAACGTCAACAGGTTCTTCAAGTGTTTTTCGATGGTCTTTACGGTTCTCTTTCTCAACAAAACGGTCGCTGAGATGAAGTTTTATATTGAGGTCTAACCAGCTATTTACTAGTTCTATTGAAGCTAGATCTAGTTCTTGTAAGAATTCTTTTCGACTAAATATCAATTGTTCGATATCCCTTGCATAATCCTCAAAAAAGGCGCTCGATGCATAGGCACTTTCAATTGCTTTCCAATGAGTTCGCTGCCAGTCGGTTGAATAAGAAATTAGGACATCTTTAGTTAGTGTCTTATTTCCGTAAGGCTTTGAAACAGGAACTGATAACTGAATTGGTCCATTGGCACTTAAGATATAGCATCGACTCCTTCCTGTTTGTTTTATGAAGTGTTCGTGCACATCAATAACCGAATCTGGAAGAAGTAAGTGTTGAAAATATCCAATTCCTCCAAAGTAATTCAGTGGAAGAATATACTGCATTAATGGATCAATTTAAAGATACGTTCCCAGCGTATTCCGATTTCTGGGTCAATACTTTTCGAAAACCATACCAAGGAAGCTCTTCCTACGACATGATCTTCAGGAACAAATCCCCAAATGCGTGAATCGGCTGAATTATAGCGATTATCACCCATCAACCAATAATAGTTCATGGAAAAAGTATACGTGGTCACTTTTTTGCCATTAATGAAAATACCATTGGAACGCTCTTCCAGTTTGTTCCCTTCATAAGCCGTAATAATTCGTCTATACCAAGCAATATTTTTTTTAGTTAACATGACACTTGTTCCCTTCTTCGGGACCTGGAACCGTGTGTAATCGGTGATCGTATTGTTTACATACAAATCTTTAGGGAATAACCCTATATTACTCAATAACTCCGAAGCTTTCGGTTGATATCCTTTAATATCAGAATATTGAGGTTGTATATTCAAGTCATAAATAGCTTCCCTGAATTCAGGATGGGATTTTAATTTCTTGAGTTCACTGAGCGTGAGATTTAGAACGTAGGTTTTTCCTCCATCTTGAGAATAATAATCGTTCCTGCTTTTTTCTAATCCAAATTTTTCACGCATTACCATGCTTGATTTTGGAGCAAAGTCAGTCGCAATATATTGTAAATTCTGGTTTTCTGCTACGAAAGCAGGTTTTCCGTTAACGTACAGTATCGATTTTTTAATTTCCAACCAGTCGCCAGGAATTCCAACACAACGTTTTATATAATTTTCACGCTTGTCTACAGGTCTGTATATTAAACCAAAATGAGCAATGTGATCTAAACCTTTTTCAGGCATTCCACCACGACAATACGTACGGCCTTTGGCCATTTCCGCTTTAGCTATATTCTTCCAGTTTCCAATGTTCCTGAAAAAATCAGGAGCAAAACTATCCACGAATTGCTGGTATGCGAGAGACTGATCTCCACCAGCTGCATTCACAATGGCATTTACTTTTTCAGGATAGCGTTGTTTGAAATCTTCACGCCAATAGAAAAAAGCTTCATCATTGAGGATCTGATGGTAATCATGTCCCATCAACCCATCTGGCATACGAGGATCGTAAACCGCCGTGTCTCCTGACGGATAGTTAAATACAACAACATCATTACGCTGTACTTCACCTAAACCAGGTAATCGGAAGTAGTTGCCCGTTTCAAGATTTGAATAAGAGCGTAGGTTAACCCATGGAACGGTATTGTGCACCAATGGAAAGGATAGGGGTGTCACCGGTACTTTTGGTCCGTAAGCTAATTTGTTCACGAACAGGAAATCACCAACTAATAGCGTCTTTTCCATGGAACCCGTAGGGATCTGGAAAGGTTCGAAGACGTATGTTCTGATTATACTCGCAGCAACTAATGCAAACAAGATAGAATCTCCCCATTCTTTTACTTTTGATCGAGTTCCCGGTTTTTGACGTGTGACAGATTGAAATGCCAAGGCAATGGCATGTCCTATAACCGGAAGTGATAGAAATAAAACAACATGATCACCCCATTTACGATCTTCTATTTCTTTACTGTTCGCCCAGTTTGTTTCTGGAAGAAACGCATGTTGCTCGCTCGATATCTTGTAGAATAAATAATATGGAAAGAAAATTCCTTGCAATGTATCCATAAAGGAATAATGTCCGAATCTGCGGATCAAACTTGTATTTACTGTTGCGAGCATTACGAGGTGTATTCCTGGAAAAAGCAATAAAAGTGACCAAAATGGTTTGTGGCAAGTTAATTTGAAAGCCACAAAATAGTTGTATCCAGGAACCAGTGCCTGCCAAGTTGGTCGGCCGGCTTGTGCGAACAATTTCCACCACATACCAATGTAGGGGTGAATTAGTAGCAAGAGATAAAAATAGAGTACGTTCATAACTTAAAAATTGAGCACGTCGTTTATGGTGTATATACCTTTTTTCTGATACAGCCATTCTGCTGCGATAACTGCACCGAGGGCAAACCCTTTTCTGTTGTGTGCTTCATGTATAATGGTAATCGAATCAATTTCAGATGTATAACTAATTGTGTGGGTTCCAGGGACATCAGGCTTTCTGTAGGAAATAACTCCTAGCTGATGTTCATTGGTGTGTGGTGCTTTTCCTTCCTCGTGTACCCATGAGATGTAATCCGTATTGTTCTCAAGAATCCCGTTGGCTAGTGTGATCGCTGTTCCACTGGGTGAATCCAACTTTTGTAAATGATGAATTTCTTCCAATATTGCTTTGTAACCTGTTTGTCCTGAAATGAGTTGTGCGAGTCGTTTATTGATCTCAAAGAAAATGTTCACCCCAATTGAAAAATTGGAAGCATATAGCAGACTCCCGTCTTTTGTCTTAACGAGTGCCGAAATTCTTTCCAGTTCATTCTGCCATGCAGTGGTACCAACAACAACTGGTAACTTATGATGAATACAATGTTCCATATGTTCAACAGCCAGTTCTGGACGGGTGAATTCAATGGCTACATCTGCTGCAGAAAGGTCAACTTCTTTGATGGGGTTGGAAGAATTTACTTTGGCAACGATTTGATGTCCACGTTCCAATGCGACCCTTTCGATCACTTTGCCCATTTTGCCGTATCCGATCAATGCGATTTTCATAGGTCAAATTTGCTTAAAAAAAAGCAGAAGTCTCTTTTTTGTGAAAATTAAACTGCACTTTCAATCCTGGTGATGATACACCTAAAATTGTAGGGGTTATTTTCATTGAGAGATCTTCCGATACATCAAAGTTTACAAAATGTGCTTCAATCCCTGCGTCAACCACTTGGATCAGATATACTGCGCCAACACTAAGAATCGAGAGGTCTCTTCTTGTTAGGTATTGATTGTAAAGCGTTAGAATTCCATCGTCATCAAACTGCATCCATCTTGGATCAGGTGTACCACCATTTTGTCTGTTGATGTAATCTGTTTTTAGTGCTTTTTGTGTGAGCTGATTCTGAATTAGAAAATAGGTGGTAGCACTTAAACCAGCATAGATCAAAGGGACTTTCCAATAAGCTTTTCGCTTTCCTTTTGATATAGCGATATGATTGTAGACCTGGCCTGCACCTGGGAGGAAAGTAGAAAGTAGAACAGCTTTTTTAGGTGAATGTTTCTTTACTGAATCGGTTTCTTCTGATAGTTGATCTTGTGACCATAATGTCAGAAAGCTCCCCATTAAAAACACCAGTGTAACAAGTCGGTGCATTAGCGATTTAGAATCTCTATGATCCTGTTTAGATCTACTTCAGAATTGAAATTCACGATGATCTTACCACTACCAAGAGTTGATTTTTTGATCTCAATTTTAGCAGAAAGTTTATCTCCTAAATGTTCTTTAAATACAAATTGAGAATCACTTATTTGTGGTTTTGGATTGATTTTTCTTTCCGCCCCCGAGTCCTGTCTTGGTTCTACATAACCCTCTTTGATGAGTGCTTCTGCATCTCTTACGGAAAGACCTTCATCAACGATTCGTCTGAAGATTGCCAGTTGGAGCACTTCATCTCCAGCTGATACTAATGCTCTTGCGTGTCCCATGGAAACTAAGCTGTCACGAACAGCAGCTTGAATATCTGCAGGCAGTTTAAGAAGACGAATATGATTTGTTATACTTGATCGTGATTTTGCAATTTTCTGACTCAACTGATCCTGAGTCAAGCCACATTCTTCGATCAGACGCTGATAGGAGAGAGCAACCTCAATCGCATTGAGATCTTCACGTTGAATGTTTTCAACCAAAGCCATTTCAAGCATTGTTTGATCATTCGCCACACGAATGTAAGCTGGAACTTCGGTGAGTCCTGCCATTTGAGAAGCGCGGAAACGTCGTTCTCCAGAGATAAGCTGGTATTTATCTCTGCCTAATTTACGTACCGTAAGAGGTTGTATAATTCCGTGAATAGCAATTGATTGAGTCAATTCCTCCAACGCACTCTTCTCGAAGTTGGATCGTGGATTAAAGGGGTTAGCTTCGATACTTTCAATAGAAAGCATAGAAACAGAATTAACCACACCAGAATTACCTGATTTGGAGGTGATGTCTGTTTCAGTATTTTCAAGAAGCGCACTGAGTCCTTTTCCAAGTGCAGATCGCTTTTTCGGATTAGAGTTCATCGTCGATTTGAATTATTTTGTCCTCGTTGCCGATCTTGGTTAAATTATTTTTTTGAAGGATCTCTCGAGCAAAATTGAGGTAATTGATAGATCCTTTGCTCGCAGCATCATGCATGACGATTGTTTCGCCATAACTAGGTGCCTCGCCGAGTTTTGTGTTTCTGTGTATAACGGTGTCAAATACCAACTCTTGGAAATGTGTCTTGACTTCTTCTACCACTTGATTGGCAAGTCGTAGACGAGTATCATACATAGTAAGTAAAATACCTTCGATTTCCAGGTCCGGATTTAACCTTCCTTGAACAATTTTAATTGTGTTAAGTAGTTTGCCGAGTCCTTCTAGAGCAAAGTATTCGCATTGAACCGGAATCATTACAGAATCTGCTGAAGTCAATGCATTAACGGTGATTAAGCCTAATGAAGGTGAACAATCGATAATGATGAAATCGTAGTTATCGCGGATTTTATCCAGTGCCAGCTTAAGCATATGTTCACGGTTCGGTAAATTGATCATTTCAAGTTCAGCACCTACAAGATCAATGTGCGAAGGTAGAATATCAAGGTTTGGATTTTGTGTTTGAATAATCAGATCTTTAGGATGCACCTCATTGATCAAACAATCATAGATGTTCTTTGTATTTTTTGGATCAAGACCCACACCCGAAGTAGCATTGGCCTGAGGGTCAGCGTCAACGATCAATGTTTTGTACTCTAACACACCTAAACACCCACCAAGATTAATTGCTGTGGTTGTTTTTCCAACGCCTCCTTTTTGATTGGCGATCGCAATGATTTTGCCCATTCCTACTTACTTTGGTTGTAAAGATACTATTTATAAGGGCTTTTGAGAAAAGAAGATATCCCCAAATTATCAACCAAAAGTATGTTGAAATGATCGATTGAAATACCGAAGATCAGTGCTTAAAGATCTTCGAATGATACTGCAGGGTATGAACCAGGATTGTTATTTTCGAGGTAGTCGACACCCTCAGATCTAATGGATTCGATCTTACTAAGTACATCATCCAAGCCTTCTCTGAATTTTTCAAAATCCTCTTTGTAAAGAAAGATCTTGTGTTTTTGGTAATTGTCACCACTATCGTTGAAAGTTTTTTTGCTCTCTGTAAGAGTAATATAAAGATCATTTCCTTTAGTCGCTTTTACATCAAAGAAGTAGGTACGTTTTCCTGCTCTTACCACTTTAGAATAAATCTCACTGTTCTTTTCATTTTCCATAGTTTGTAACTAAAGGTTCAAGCAAATATGTGAATTATTTTGAACTAATCAAATACTTAATCGTTTTCCTCGCTAAGTTGTCTGTGATACATTTCAGCATAGATCCCCCCCTTTGACAATAGCTCTTCATGGGATCCTTCTTCTACAATCCTACCTTCATCCAGAACCAGTATTCTGTCTGCATTACGGGTAGAGGAAATTCTGTGACTCACAATTAGAGAGGTACGTTTCAAATGCTCATCCTTGAGATTTTTAAGAATTACATCCTCTGTTTCCGTATCCACCGCTGAAAGACAATCATCCAGAACGAGTAACTTTGGATTTCGAATCAAAGCCCTTGCAATACTGACGCGTTGTTTTTGTCCGCCACTCAGATTCACACCACGCTCACCAAGTAGCGTTTCGTATTTATCAGGAAATTCAACCACATTTTGGTGAACGTGAGCTCTCTCGGCCGCTTGTTCAAGTTCAGACTGATCGGGCGTCCGTTCAGTGATTCCAAAACGAATGTTATTGGCAATAGTGTCAGAGAAGAGAAAAACATCCTGTGGCACGCAACCCGTTTGTTTTCTGTAAGATTCAAGGTTTAATTCTTTGAGGTCTTTTCCATCTATTTTAATAGTTCCGTATGAAGGGTCAACCTGACGCATCAGTAAATTAATGATGGAAGATTTTCCGCTTCCAGTTCGGCCCACGATAGCAACAGATTGACCGGGATAAATATTGAAGCTCACGTCTTTCAGTGCCGTGATCCCTGAATTGGAATATGTTAGAGAAACATTTTTAAATTCGATGGATCCATTTAGAATGAATGGCTCATTCGAAGAGTTAATAATAGCAGGCTGCTGATGCAGAAACTCATTGATTCTGCTTTGCGATGCTGCTGCGCGTTGAATGATGGAGGTTACCCAACCAATACTGGCAAATGGCCAGGTCAGTTTATTAACGAAAATTATAAATGCTAGAATGTCTCCCCAACTTATTGTGCCGGCATGTGACATGAGACTACCGAGGTAGATAGTAAGGATTGTGCTCAATCCAATTAGGAACATGATTGTGGGCATAAATAACGCATTCACTATAACAAGCGCCATAGATTTTCCTTTGTACGAAGTTGCTGAAGTATTGAAGCGATCGTGAACTTCCTTTTCTCGGCTGTATGCCTTTACAACTCTTATTCCTGAAAATGACTCCTGGACTAAAGTGGACATAAAGGATTGTTCTTTCTGTACTTCCTTGCTCAATAAGTTCATCTTTGAAGAAACCTTATAGATTAGGAATGACATAAGAGGGAGAGGCAATAAAACGAAGAAAGTGAGGGTAGGACTGATGGCGATCATTTGGTACAGAACCAATACGAACAGCGCAATAAGATTGAGTGTGTACATTATGCCCGGACCAAGATACATACGCACTTGACTTACATCTTCAGAAATTCGATTCATGAGATCACCTGTATTACTGCTCTTGTAGAACATGAAATCCAGCTGCTGATATTTATCAAAAATTTCGTTCTTTAAGTCGTATTCGATAAGTCGTGACATAATAATGATTGTCTGACGCATAAGAAAGAGAAAGAAACCACTGCAAAGCGAGAGAAACATGTAGATACCGCCGAGTTTAAGAGATAATAATGCCACGCCGGATAACCACCCATTTTCAGTTAAAATGTCCCCTTTCAGCAGGCTGTCTATGGACGTTTTTAGATATAGAGGCATCTGTACGCCAAAATAATTGGAGACCACAACGAAAACGATTCCTAAGAAGAAACGCCACTTATATTTAACGAAATATTTGTTTAGATGGCTAAGGGACTTCATTTAATTAATTTCCTATTTTTGTGCGCTGTTTGCAAACGTTGCAAAAATAGATATTCACCTTGAAATACGTTTAAACACATACCTTCTGAATATGTTTGAGGTAAAGAACCTGGAAGATACGGATCTTGTTGCAAATCCGGTCATTGCTCAAATGAGTAAATTTGGTCACGAACAGTTGCTGTTATGTAATGACAATGATACAGGGCTAAAAGCCATTATTGCCGTCCATAATACAGTATTGGGTCCAGCTTTGGGCGGAACACGAATGTGGCTCTACAAAAACGAGATGGATGCATTAACTGATGTGTTGAGGTTGTCAAGGGGAATGACATACAAAAATTCTATTACTGGATTGAATCTCGGGGGAGGGAAAGCAGTAATTATTGGTGATTCTAGAAAAACTAAGTCAGAGGCTTTATTCAGAAGATTCGGAAAGTTTGTTAATAGTCTAGGGGGTAAATATATTACTGCCGAAGATGTTGGTATTTCTCCGCTTGATATGTCTTGGGTTAGCATGGAGACAAACCACGTAGTAGGATTACCAGGAAAAAGTGGAGACCCATCTCCGGTGACGGCCTATGGCGTGTATGTTGGGATGAAAGCCTGTGCAAAAGAACAGTTTGGTTCGGATTCACTTTCAGGTAAAAGGATTGCAGTCCAAGGTGTTGGACATGTAGGTGAGTATTTAGTTTCTTCACTTAGGAAAGAAGGAGCGGAAGTATACATTTCCGATATACATGAACCTACGCTTAAAAGAGTTTCTGATCAGTACGGAGTAAATGTTGTTGGATTAGATGAGATTTACGATCTTGATATTGATATTTATGCGCCTTGTGCACTTGGGGCCACGGTCAATGATGAAACCCTTAGTAGATTGAAATGTTCGATCATTGCAGGAGCAGCTAACAATCAATTGCAGCAAGAGGAACTTCACGGACAGGCAGTCATGGAAAAAGGAATTACATATGCCCCTGATTTTGCGTTAAATGCGGGAGGTGTCATTAACTGTTATTCTGAAGTTAAAGGTTACGACTCTGTTTGGGCAATGTCAAAGGCAGAAGAGATCTATCAAACGATTGGGAATATTGTTAAAAGATCACGAACAGAAGGTGTTCCTGCGTACAAGATAGCAAACAAAATGGCTGAAGAAAGAATAGAGGCAATTGGCAAAGTAAAACTTCCACTTTAATGCTAAATAGAAGGCAGCTTCGCATCAAAGTATTGCAATCATTGTATGCTTATTTTCAATCAGGTGAAGAGAATTTTTTGAAAGCCGAAAGGGAATTACTGCATGCTATTGAACGCATCTATGACCTCTATATCTATTTATTGTTAACTTTTTCCGAAGTTAAAATAATTGCTGAGCACAGGGTTGAGGAAAATAAGAAGAAAATCAGACCAACACATGATGATCTTCACCCCAATCTTAAATTTATTGATAACGAGATAATAACTCTTTTAGAGTCGAATTTGGAGTTGAGAACCATCTCTGAGCAGCGCAAGGTGAATTGGGTAGGTGATGAAAATCGCGAAATGTTCCGAAAAATGTTCTTACAGTTACGCGAGAGTGAGACGTATATTTCTCACATGAACAATTCGGATAGGTCGCTCGAAGAGGATAAAATGTTTGCACAAGATATTTTTAGAGTCGAAATTGCTAATTTCCCCTTGCTTTATAATTTCTTTGAAGAGAGAAGTATTCACTGGCTTGATGATATTGATCTTGCTTGTGCTATGGTTTTGAAGACGATTAAATCAGTTGAAGCGGGTAGGGGGTTGGAGATCATGCCGTTGTATAAAAAAGATGATGATGAGAAGGAATTCATTCTAACTCTTCTTAGGAAAACGGTCTCTATGGATAAGGAAAACGAATTGTTGATTGATGAATTAACGGAAAACTGGGAATTGGATCGAATTGCTAAAATGGATATTATCTTGTTAAAGATGGCAATAACTGAACTTCAGCTTTTCAGTAGTATACCCACCAAGGTTACATTGAATGAATACATTGAGATAGCTAAATTTTATAGCACTCCAAAAAGCAATAGTTTCATAAATGGTATATTGGACAAAGCCATTGATCGATTGAAGAAAGAGAAGAAGATTGTTAAAACTGGAAGAGGTTTAATAAATTGAATATGAGAAAAATATTAATTTTATTTTCTGTAGGTTTATTTCTTATGGCATGTAGCGATACAGAAATTGTAGAGGTAGGGAACAAAACATCAATGATGGTCGCGCCTGTTTTTGATGCGGGGGAAGTTGTTAAAGGAGAAGTTATTCGAGCGAAATTTGAAGTTCAAAATACAGGCGAATATCCTTTGGTCATCGCCGAAGTTAAAGGGTCATGTTCATGTACTGTTGCTGGCAAACCCGATGCTCCTATAGCTCCGGGAGAAACAGGAACAATCACAGCTGAGGTAGACACGGAAAGAACATCTGTCGGATTAATAACTAAATCGGTACGAATTGTTGCTAATACAGAACCATCGGTTACCGAAGTGGCAATAAAGGCAATAGTTAAGAATAAGTAATAATAAATAAATCTAAAAAATGGGTCAATTAATTCCCTTAATCTTGATCGTAGTCGTTTTCTACTTCTTCATGATAAGACCACAAACCAAAAAGCAAAAAGAGCTTAAAAAATTTCGTGAAAGTTTAAAGGCGGGTGATAAAGTTGTGACAATTGGAGGAATTCATGGAAAAATTCTTGAGATAGCTGAATCAACTGTTCTGATTAGCTCCGAAGGGACAAAAATTCGTTTGGAAAAATCAGCCGTAGCTTCATCTTCTGAAGATCAACTCCAAGCCTGACAAGTTTTTTATTGATTCATGATTTCTCTTTAGGGGACTATATTTATGCGCACGAACTTTTCTATATTTTATGGATTCTTTCCCCGACTATGAAACAGTTGTTAGTTTTATTTGCTTCTATTTTGCTGTACTCCTGTTCAGAGACTAAATCCGATTGTATTGCTTGTGATCAATGTGGGTCCAACTTAAATGTGAAAGAAGTAAGTCTGGAAGATGCAGTTGCTCAATCCAAAAATTCAAATAAGGTGCTTGAAGATAGCACTGAATTGAAAGAATCTATTGCTAGAATCGAAGAAAAGTATGGTGAACAATGGGATTTTTGCAAATGTGTAGTGTTGAATGACTCAATCGATAAAGCGATAAAATCGGGAAATACTTCTGATAACCTCATTGAGAGGTGGGATTATATAGATAAGAAATGTCAGGTTTTTCGGATTCAGGATCCCAATCGAACACCAGAGGAGCGAGAAGCACACGAGCGTAGGGTGAAAAAGTGTTTAAAGGAGTCTGGAATAAGACATTAATCGGAAGGAATAAAAAAAGGGCGATATAAATACAACGCCCTTTTTTTGAAGTAATTATCAATTTTTTCTTAATAATAAATCGCTCGCTGTACCTTTGTGATATGTTTTGCTAAACGAATCACTTGTTTCGTATATCCAAATTCGTTATCGTACCATGCGTACAACACAACATTTTTACCATCGTTAGATACGATAGTTGCATGTGAGTCAAACACAGAACAACATGTGTTTCCTATAATGTCACTTGAAACTAGCTCTGGGTCATATGAATAGTAGATCTGATTTACCAAGTCGCCGTTTAGTGATGCTTCACGCAGCACACTATTGAGATTTTCAATAGTAGTTGTTTTGTTCAATTCGAGACTCAAGATAGCAAGAGAACCATTCGGAGTTGGAACCCGTACTGCGTTTGCTGTTAACTTATCTTTCATCTCTGGAATAACTTTCGTTACGGCACTTCCTGCACCGGTAGAAGTAATAACCATGTTGATTGCTGCTGATCGTCCTCTTCTTGGTTTTTTATGCATGTTATCCAAAAGGTTTTGATCATTCGTATATGCATGAACCGTTTCAATATGCCCTTTAACTACACCAAAATGATCATTAACTACTTTAATTACCGGAGAGATAGCATTCGTAGTACAAGATGCTGCAGAAAAAATTGTTTCGTTTTCAACATCCAATTCCTTCTGATTGATACCATAAACTACATTTGGAATCTCCTTGCCAGGTGCAGTAAGCAAAACTTTTGCTGCGCCTTTAGCCTTTAAATGACGTGACAAGGCCTCGCGATTTGTGAAAACACCCGTATTGTCTATAATTAAAGCATTGTTTATGCCATATTGAGTATAATCAATATCTTCTGGATTGTTAGCGTCGATCATTCGAACAATCTGCCCGTTAATGATGATCGATTTATTTTCTAGATCCTCGATTACAGTTCCTCTGAAGGCTCCATGAACAGAATCATTGCGAAGTAAAGAAGCACGTTTGATAATATCTGCATCTGAGGAACCACGAGTAACAATGGCTCTCAATCGTAATTGTTGTCCTTTTCCTGCTTGCTTGATCAATTCTCTTGCGGCAAGTCGACCAATACGACCAAAACCATATAACACGACATCACGAGGTTCAATATTGTTTCCAGAAGAAACGCTAAACCCCGAAAGTTTATCTTTTAGGAATGCAGCTTTGTTGTCATAAGCATTCTGCTCTGCCAGCCATTCACTTGACAATTTACCAATATCCAGTTTGGCAGGAGCAAGATCCATTAAAGATATTTCCTCCGCCAATTCTGAAGAAGTAAATACATCAATAGGTTTGTTTACGACAGTTTTTGCGTATTCGTGGAGGTTTAGAAGATCAGAAATGGTACTATCAGTTAGGTGATGTCTGAAAAGAACCAATTCGATTCCTTTATCATACAACAATTCACCTACTTTGCTTGCCAGTTTTACAGCGGCACGCTCCTTTTGTACATGTGACTTCAGTTCTTTTTCGTAACCTACAGCAGCTTCCATTTGTTTTGTTTAATGTGTTAAAGATTAATTTATTAAAGCAGAAAAGGCTGTTTGCATTCGCAGACAGCCTTTTCCATATTGTTTATCCCAAATAAGCTTTGAGTAATTTGTTTCTCGATGTGTGTCTTAATCGTCGGATGGCTTTTTCCTTGATCTGTCTTACACGCTCCCTCGTAAGATTGAACTTGGCTCCGATTTCTTCAAGAGTCAATCCATGATTCATTCCGATTCCGAAGAAAAGTCTAATAATCTCTCTTTCTTTATCTGTAAGTGTGCTCAATGAACGTTCTATCTCCTTTTGAAGTGATTCTGCCATTAATGCGTGATCGGCTTTTGGAGCATCTGTATTTGCCATCACGTCCATCAAGGTGCCCCCGTCTTCAGAGGCCGATAGAGGAGCGTCCATAGATACATGCCGGCCCGAAACATTCAGACTTTCTTTAATCTTATCTTCCGGAACTTCCAATGCTTCAGCAAGTTCTTCAGCAGATGGAGGACGCTCGAACTCTTGTTCTAAACGCGAGAATGCTTTGTTGATCTTGTTCAATGAACCTACTTGATTCAATGGTAAACGAACGATACGAGCTTGCTCAGCTAAAGCCTGCAGAATGGATTGGCGAATCCACCATACAGCATAGGAAATAAACTTAAATCCGCGGGTTTCATCGAACTTCTGTGCTGCCTTGATCAATCCAAGGTTTCCTTCATTGATAAGGTCAGGTAATGTCAATCCTTGGTTCTGATACTGTTTCGCTACAGAGACTACGAATCGGAGATTTGCTCTTGTTAACTTTTCTAAGGCTCTCTGATCACCTTGTTTGATCTTTCTCGCCAGCTCAACTTCCTCTTCTGCTGTGATCAACTCTTCTTTACCAATGTCCTGAAGATACTTGTCTAAGGACTGACTTTCGCGATTGGTGATCGACTTCGTAATTTTTAATTGTCTCATTCTTTCTGTTACCTAACTGTTAAATTAATACTACCGGGTAAACGGCGAAACGGATGCAAAGTTACGACCAATCGAAAATGATTTCCAAAAAAAATGGCTACTAATTTGGAATCTTTTCTCAATCTTCAATTAAAAGGTTCGAAAAGTCTTATAATCCGAAGCCGTAATAGTCTTTTTTACCGCTTGATGAAAGTACTTCAAGCAAAACCCCTCGATTAACACCATTCAATTTGGCCGTTAGTTGTTCAACAGTTTCAATGGGTTCATTATTGATCTTTGTGATTACCATCCCTTGCTGTAAACCGATTGATTTCAATTTTCCTGCATTGAGTGCAGCTATTTTTACACCAAAAGAAACATTGAGTTCTTTTTTCTCTTTAGAAGTAAGTTCAACAAATGTTGCTCCTAAGGCATAGTTTTTCGAGATTTCATCTTTTGAAACCAAGTTGGTTTCACCTTCCTTATTTCGAAGTACGAGATCTTTAATTTCTTCATCGCCAGATTTGTTTCTAATTGTTAATGTCACTTTATCGCCGGGTCTTCGTTTTCCAATCTCTTCTTGTAATTCGGCAACAGAATTGACTTCTTTAGAGCCAATCTTCAAGATCACATCACCATCTTTCAATCCCGCTTTTTCAGCAGAACCGTTTTCATTTACTTTGGCTATGAAAACCCCTTTTGTGTTTGAGAGTTTATTTTTCTCCTTCAGTTCTTGACTGATGTCGGCGATCTGAATTCCTAGATATCCTCGTTGAACGATGCCGTAATCGATTAAATCTCGCATTACTTTTTGTACCAAGTTAACTGGTACTGCAAAAGAATAACCGGCATAGCTTCCTGTTTGTGAGGCTATGGCTGTATTTATTCCGACCAATTCTCCTTTAGTGTTAACTAGTGCGCCACCACTGTTCCCAGGATTTACCGCGGCATCGGTTTGAATAAAAGATTCAATGGGAACAATATTTTCATTGGTTCTGTCAGATAGTAAATTGATATTACGTGCTTTCGCGGAAACAATTCCTGCTGTTACGGTAGATGTTAGGTTGAATGGATTTCCAACAGCTAAAACCCATTCACCAATGTGCAGGTTGTCGCTGTTGCCAAGTGGAATAGGTTGAAAGCCAGAACCCTCGATTTTTAAAACAGCAATATCTGTTGATGGATCCGCTCCGATCAGCTTAGCGGTATACTTTGAATTATCATTTAAAATTACTTCAATTTCACTTGCATTTTCTATGACATGATTGTTGGTTACAATGTAACCTTCTGAAGACACGATAACTCCTGAACCGGATCCGGATCCATATTGTTTAAATTCGCGACCTCCAGCTCCAGGACCGTAAAAGAACTCTTGAAATAAGTCACGCTGAAATGATGTCTGAACTACCTTTGTTGTGACGTGTACTACCGAATTGATACTGTTCTCGGATGCCTCAACGAAATTAGGGATTACGAGTTCGCTTGCATCGTAAGAAACAGCCCTAGCATTGTATAATCGATTTCCATCGATAACTTCATCAGATAATTTCGAGTAATGGGAACCGGATAACATCAAATAGGCTCCGAGTGGTAGCATTCCGCCCAACATTCCGATAACGAATAATTTAATTGAACCTTTCATAGCAAGTCTTAATTTATTTGCAATTATAACCCTTAGCTTTTGTGTTAGTTCTCAAGCTGCTGTTAAAGATTGTTAAGCATATATTTAACGATTTTAAAGTGGAATAAACTACTTTTGCCTTAATAAATGAAATGCGCATAGATTTCTCAAAATATCAGGGTACAGGTAACGATTTTGTGATGTTAAACAACCTCGATGGGAAATACAATTCAATTGATGAAAGTGCTGTAAAGTTTATTTGTGATCGTCGGTTTGGAGTAGGTGCAGATGGACTTATTCGTTTGAATAGTATAGAAGATTTTGATTTTGAAGTTGATTATTTTAATGCCGACGGATCAAAAAGTTTTTGTGGTAATGGTGCCAGATGTTCTGTCGCATTTGCAGAATCTTTGGGAATTGATGTTTCTGAAACTACTTTCTTCGCTATTGATGGAAAGCATAAAGCATGGAAAAAAAGCGAGCTTGTCGCCCTTGAAATTAGAGATGTTCTTTCATTGGACGTTATCGGTGAAAATGTGGTCTTAAATACGGGTTCGCCGCATTACATTCATTTCGAAGATGGCAAACAAAAAAATGAAATTGTTTCGTTCGGAAAATCGGTTAGGTACTCGGATACTTACTTGAAAGACGGAATAAATGTGAATTTGGTTTCGATCTTAGCTTCAAATTTAATTGAGGTACAGACCTATGAGCGTGGCGTGGAGAATGAAACGCTTTCCTGTGGAACAGGAGTGACTGCATCTGCATTGGCTACAGCATTCAAAGAAAAATGTCATGGACAATGCGCTTATGACGTTCAGGTTAAAGGTGGGCAATTGAAAGTAGAATTCAACAGAACGGGAGAATTTCAGTTTGAAGGTATTCGACTTACCGGTCCGGCTGAATTTGTTTTTAATGGAACGATTCATGTCTGAATACAGCTTTGACAATATTGAACAATTGGATGTAAATGCTCTAAAAGTGGGTACATATTTGTGGATCTGGTATGCAGATAAAATCCCACCTCATCTTGGTATATCAATCAATGGATTCTATTTCAGTTTAAAATACAATGGGAAGGACCTTGCCCTTGACGTCTCAAAAACCTTGAATATAATTCACTCTCGAAAAATTGCTTCTTTGTTTGTTGAGATAAAATTGCCATTAAGTACTGTTCGCGTATCGGAGGTTTTTGATTGCCTAGATAAGGCATCTTCCCATGGAGTGACATGCCTACATCCAATCCGTAAATCCCTTGGTCTCGGTGAATGTGAAACACTATTTGAACTGCTCGATAAGCTTTTGTTAAAGGAATTGATACAAAGGGTTTATGGAATGTATTTAACTCCGGATTATAAAGGAATACCCAAATATGGAAAAGAAGAAATTCGATCTCGCTTACTAAAATTGGAACATGCTTCGCTCGCAAAATATATTTCTTCGGTCGGTTGAGACTAGCGATGCAACACGCTTGATGCTATGGGAGAATAATCCGGAGCATTGGAAGGTGACTGATACTGAGATTCCTTTTTCTATGTCTGCTATAATGCAATTGATTGAGCAGCAACAGCAGTACCGTACTCATGGTCAATTACGTTTGATGATTTGTCTAAATGCCTCCGAAGAGGCGATTGGCGCTATCGATCTTTACGATA
Organism: Crocinitomicaceae bacterium; assembly: GCA_044340465.1. Classification (GTDB taxonomy): domain Bacteria; phylum Bacteroidota; class Bacteroidia; order Flavobacteriales_D; family Crocinitomicaceae; genus M0103. The sequence continues at coordinate 18,150 of JBIITO010000013.1, forward strand.
CTGATTTTAAAAATGGCAATGCAGCTGTTGGAATACTTATTGGAGAACATTCAGAAAGAGGTAAAGGATATGCGCGCGAAAGCCTTGAACTTCTCGTAACTTATGCAAGAGATCTTTTAGCACTTCATAATCTTTCCTGTTCTATTCAAGCAGATAACGAGGAGAGTTTGCGACTCTTTGAAAGTATTGGTTTTCAAAAAATTGGAGTAAGAAAAGAATGGTTTTTATACAAGGGTCAGCGTATTGACGAAATAAGTTATCAGTTATGTCTAAAAAAGTAATTTTTATCATTGGGATTTCTGTTCTTGTAATTGGAGGAATCATAGCATTTCCAAAGGTTTCTTTATTCATGGCAAGCAGGAAAGGTTCGAGTAACAAGAAAACTCAGGAATTCTACATCCAATCCGTTACGTCATTGGAAAAATTGACAGAAGATTTAGCTTACCAGGGAATCATAGATGATTCTGAAGCATTTTTTTCCGTAGGTGAATACAAGGGATTAAATAAAGATAACATTGCTTTAGGGAAATATGTTATCGAACCAGGAACCGCATACAAAACCTTACTCAACGGGTTTAAACTGAATGATGCAGGTAACGGAAATGCAGAAGTAGAAGTGGAGGTAACGTTCAATAATTGTCGAGATATTCGAGATTTGGGAGGTAAACTTTCAAAAATCCTGTTGCTTGATAGCACAAAATTTGTTGAAATCCTTGATAATCCCAGGACTCTTGAATTGTTTGAGATGTCAAGGGAAGAGATTCCATCCATGTTCTTGCCGAATACTTACAAAATGTATTACGATACCGATCAGAAGGATTTCATTGAACGGATGTCTCAAGAATTCAAGAACTTCTGGAATGATGAGCGTTTAACTAAATTAAAATCTGTTGGTTTGAAAAAACCTTCGGAGGCTGTTACCTTGGCAAGTGTTGTCTACTCTGAACAAGGGCGTGTTTCTGAAGAATGGCCTGTTATTGCAGGTCTTTACCTGAACCGAATCAAACAAGGGATCAAACTTCAGTCTGATCCAACCTTTAAGTTTTGCTGGGGAGACAAGCTTGACGGCGTGCAGCGTTTGTTGAATATACACCGAGATATCGATTGTCCATACAATACATACAAGATCAACGGGTTGCCTCCAGGTCCTATCTGTATTCCTCCAACTGAGGTAGTGGATGCTGTGTTGAATCGCGACAACAACAACTACATTTTTATGATGGCGAAACCCGATTATTCCGGCCGTCATGATTTTACCGTTGAGTACAGTGATCATGAGCGATTAGCAAAGATTTATCAGTCTTGGCTGGCCAAAGAAATAACGAATTGATCGCAATTAAGTGTGATTTGGCTGTTTTGTTAAGAATGGTTCAAAATGTATCGCAAACGATTCGGTTATATTTGGTTTTACTTGGGTTCATAATGGCATGATTTTTTGTAATTGAAATAGTTTAGTCAATCATTGTAAAGTGCTGTAAAAATTATATTATCTTTTTGATATTGAAATCATTAAATAAAAGTTTCAGAGAAGTGGAATTACAAATTATAAGAAAAAAATGATACGGCCATTTATAATGTTTTTAAGTCTGGCATTTATTTTTTTGCAAAAGAGTATTAATGCACAAAATACCTTGAACTGGAAAATTAAGCATCCAATCAATCAAAATTGGATTGAAGCAGGAACGCATGGTTCTGTTCAAGAAAAATTGATTGACTCGGGGGAGCTTCCGGACCCATTTTACCGGATGAATGAGAAACTATTCCGCTGGATTGAAAACTACTCCTGGGAATTCATCTCAGATTTTACAGTTACTTCAGATGAACTCAGTAAAGATTATGTGGAGTTTCAGTTTCCCGGAATAGATACCTACGCTGAACTTTTCCTTAATGGAGAGCAGATTGGTTTTGCACAAAATGCTTTTCGTCCGTACCACTTTGAAGTACGGAAAAAACTGAAGCACGGCAAGAATCAGCTTAGAGTAGTTTTCCATCCTCCGGTGTCATATCACAAGAACAATTATCTCAAGGCAAAATACAAACTTCCCGCACCAAATGATGTTGATTCAATTGCTATTGCGCCCTACACGAGAAAACCGCAATATCAGTTCGGCTGGGATTGGTCTCTTAGGATGAATACAATAGGTTTTTTAAAGCCTGTCAAGGTGTTTTCATATAACGAAAACAGAATTCTTACTACGAATATTATAATTGATTCATTGAGCGAAAACAAAGCTTATGTTACGTATCAGATGAAAATGATGTATCCAGCAAGACATGATATGCTCTGGAAAAGTTCATTGTTTGGCGATACAGAAATCGAGAAAGGAGAGAATATTATAGTTCGATCAGAGGTTATTGAAAATCCAAGGTTATGGTGGCCAAGGGGGCAAGGAGAACAGTATTTATATGAAGACAATTGGAGCCTTTTGGTGGGAGACAATCTTGTTGACCAAAAAAAGTTACATATCGGAGTTCGAACTACTCAATTGATCAATACTCCAGATAAATGGGGAACAAGCTATCTTATAAAAGTGAACGGCCGTGATATCTTTTGTAAAGGTGGAGATTATATTCCACAAGACATCTTTCCGGCAAGAGTTAAGGATCAGGATGTGAGATTGATGGTGACTCAAATGGTTGCTTCGAATTACAACATGGTACGTGTTTGGGGCGGGGGCTATTACCCGGATGACGTTTTTTACGAAACATGCGACTCCCTTGGTTTGATGGTATGGCAGGATTTTATGTTTGCTTGTGCCATGTATCCTGGAGAGCCTGATTTTCTTGCAAATGTGAAAGAAGAATTGGAATACCAAATACCGCGAATTGCATCACATCCATCCTTAACGTTATTTAATGGCAACAATGAAGTAGATATTGCCTGGAAGAACTGGGGATTTCAACTTAAATACAATCTTTATGGTGAAAATGCAAAAGAGATAGAAGAATCCTATGTCCGTCTTTTCAAGCAATTGATTCCGGTAGCCATTTCACGTTACACCAATTCTCCCTACATACACACCTCACCATTGAGTAATTGGGGTAAGGATGAGTTTTATAATCACGGATCTCAGCATTATTGGGGAGTATGGCATGGAAAGGATCCGATGAGTGATTTTGCCAAGAAAATCGGTCGCTTTAATGCAGAGTATGGTTTTCAGAGTTTTCCTGAGTATTCAACCTTATTGACATTCTCTGACAAAAAAGAATGGAGTCTTGAATCAGAGGTTATGAAACATCATCAAAAAAGCTACGTTGGCAACGGAATGATCTTAAAACATGCGAAGCTTTTGTATGGTGAACCGGCAAATTTTGAGGATTTTGTATACTACTCCCAACTTACACAAGCAACAGCTGTGAGAATGGCGGTTACCGGACATAGACTGGATGCACCGCGTTGTATGGGAACCTTATATTGGCAAGTGAACGATTGCTGGCCAGCACCATCTTGGTCAAGCATGGATTATTATGGTAACTGGAAAGCCCTTCAGTACTGGGTAAAGGATGATTATGAAGATGTCGCCGTACTTTCGGAAGTGAGCGCGAGTGGTGTAGATGAATATTATATCGTATCTGATCAACCCGATACGTTCCAATTGGATTTGACGTATAAGATTTTCAATCTGAAAGGGAAGGAGTTACTGAATGGAAAATGGCAGAAAACGATCAGTGGTATAGCTATGGATAAAATCTGTCACAGTTGTATCGATAAAAAACTGGACGCCGAGAATTTTGTTATTCAATTCGAGTGGAATGACGCAAAAGGCTCTAGACATCAACGAACATTTTCACATTTGCCAAAACCTTTGTTGAGAGCGAATGCTTCAGATGTGAAAATTGAACTTACTGCAATTGACACGGTTAATAAGACTGCGAAAATCATTCTCAAAAATTCAAGCTACCTGAGAAATGCTTGGATTTATTCCTCTAAACAGGGCGTTATTTTAGGCCGTAACTTTATAGATCTTTTGCCTGGAGAACATGAGTTCGAAATGAAATTCAAAGAAGCTCCTTCAGCCGAAGAATTGAATGTGAAATGGATGTAAAAATTGTAAATAAATATTCGTAAAAAGAAATTCTTACTTCTACTTTTTTAGAAGATCCTTCGCTATCATTCGTTTCATCATCCTATCCAATCCTTCTTAAGAACCATCGAGTAAGATGACGTTTCCTTTTCCTTTTTCTGTGAATTCTTACAGGGATTCTTTCAACATGGAGAAAATGATAAGAGATGTGTCAAGGTTGGCCTAATGCATTTTGTCCGCAGCTTCTTTCATTCCTTTTCCTACTTCTTCTTGGAAAAGTGCAATACCTTGCCCACGAAGTTGGGTGGCCCCTTTCTCCGTAAACGCTGAAAAGTTTCATTGTATATACTCTCCCGATATTCATTAATTTAGCGCGATTTTAATCCTAACATGCGATTTGTCCTATCCTTACTCATTCTCATTTCCCTTCGTGTTGCTGCACAGCCTACTGGTGATGGTTTGATCTCGGGAAAAGTGCAGGATGAAACTACTGCTCAACCGATCGAATATGTTTCTGTTAAATTATTCTCATTACGGGATTCATCATTAGTCTCAGGCATATACACGGATGCGGAGGGTAAGTTTATTCTGGAGAAGATACCATTCGGAACCTATTTTCTAAAGATTGTTTTTGTTGGATATAACCAGTTGTGGTCAGAGAATATCTCAATTACTCCGTCACTTCGAGTGGTGAATGCAGGAACTTTTAAACTAATTCCGGAAAAACAAGGAGAGTTAAAAGAGATTAAAGTTACTGGCCAAATAGATGTATTAAAAGCTGGGATCGACAAAAAGATCTTTAATGTGGGGGAGGATCTTACTGCGAAAGGCGGGACAGCCAATGATGTGCTAAGCAAGATTCCATCGGTGGAACTCGATCAGGATGGGAATGTGATGCTGCGTGGTGATGGAAAAGTGACCATTCTTATCGATGGTCGCCCCAGTTCTTTATCCGGCGGAAATGGCAAGACCTTGTTGGATGCATTGCCTGCTGGATCCATTGAGCGAATTGAAGTGGTTAACAACCCTTCTGCCAAATACGATCCGGACGGAACTTCCGGGATCATTAATATTGTTCTTAAAAAAAACAAATTAAGAGGATTCAATGGGTTGATCAATGGAAATATCGGCTCTGGAGCTCTCAGAAACGGGAATGTTTTTGATGGGAATGCCTCCCTCAGTTACCGAAATTCGATCTTTAATATTTATGGAAGTTATGCGGGAAGATACCTGGATGGCTATCGGAATAATTTTTCGACTATCGACAGGTCGGCTGCTACGGACTCTATTGTTTCACTAGATCAAAAAAGATATGGTACGGATCAAAACTTCGGACATACATTCAAGGCGGGAATAGATCTTTCATTAAAGCACAGGCAAACAATAGGTATTGCAGCTACTGGTAGTATTGGAGAAAGAAATAGAACAGGCGATCAATTGAATTACCAAACCAATTCTGCTTCATCGGACTATCTGAGATGGAAACGGTTGTCAGATGATCCTTCTCAGCAACAGAACCTGGATGTCAATTTAAATTACCGCTACGATCTCAAGGAGGAGCGTGGAAATATTGTGGCTGATTTTAACCAGTCTTTTGGATCTGATCGTATTCAAGGTTATTATGATCAATATTACATCGATTTGAACGATAGTCTCATGGATCTGTCCAGACTTCAACAGCGCTTGAACAATATGGAGACAAACAATGTTTTTACCGGTCAATTAGATCTGACGTATCTCTACCCGAAATTCAATGGTAGACTTGAATCAGGAGTGAAGGCTATTTTAAGAGACCAACTTGTGAATACGTATTCCGAATCAATGGATACTATTTCCCAACTTTATGAGGAGGATACCCTGTCTAATTTCAAGTATGGATACAAGGAACAGATCTACAGTTTGTACGGAATCTTTGGGCAGCAGATCAAAAAGTTTAAATATCAGATCGGAATACGCGCTGAGCAAGCTTATCAGATTCCCAATATTATATCTGATTCAAACGAGATTGTGAATGATTACTTCAATATATTTCCATCTGGTCATTTGCGCTACGCCTTAACTGAGAAATCTGAATTAAGTTTAAGTTACTCGCGAAGAATCAATCGGGCAACCTCGTCGATGTTGAATCCATTCACCAGTTATGCTGATCCATTTAATTTGATGAGAGGAAATCCTTTTGTTAAACCGGAGTTTATTGATTCGTATGATCTGGGATATATGATAGAAAAACCTCGTCTGACATTGACTTCCAGTCTTTATTACAGGCATTCAACGGGTATGATCATGAGAATCCGTGAATACACCGCTAATACGTCAGCGACAACTTATGCGAATATCGACCAGAGTCACAGTATTGGATCTGAGTTTGTTGTGGTTTATAAACCAGTAAAATGGTTTAGAAACACCTTTTCCGTTAACGGTAATTACATTCGTTATGTTGATGATTATGCGACAGCTAACTGGAATGTTGAAGGTTTTATCTGGAATTGTAAATACAATGGAGTGATCGATTTCTGGAAAAAAACAGCAAGTATTCAGGTCTCAGCTGCCTACAACGGTCCAAGAGTTTCTGTTCAAGGAAGGGTTCAGCGTGTGGCACCTACAGACATAGCATTTGATAAGTCATTTAAAAACGGAATGTGGTCACTAGGTTGCCGCGTATCCGATATATTTAATGTTCAGGCTTTTTACCTGGATTTAGATCAGCCAATCGTGCAACAGGAAATGACCTACAAATGGCTCACGCGACGATTCTACATTAATTTTTCGTACAAGTTTGGTAAACTGGAAATGAATACGAAGAAATCTTCTCAGGGCGAAGGGGGCTTTGATATGTAAGGTCATTTTTATGTTGGTGTTTTGCTGATTCCCAATCCCCTCAAAGCCTGATCAAATCCTGTTTGAATCGATTTGGCCTTTTGTTCTATCTGTAAAATCTTGCGAATGTCGATTCTGGTTTTCATAGCTCATGATTTTTCAGTATTAGAATCAAAGCCCTACCAAAGTCTAAACCCTTTATTCATGTCTTGTTTCCAGGGTTGACAGGAAAAGATGACTTAACTGGCCTTTCGTTGGCAGGTATAAACGAATGCAGGGGGGAAGTTGAATGGAGTGAATGCTAAGGTCACCTTCCCGAATATGTTCTCTAAATTCTTCTTGGATAATAGAGAGTATTGAAATTGGATGAATTTCCCTTCATTTTCAAGGCAGTTAAATACATCTTTTAGGATATGGTCCTTCAATTCATCGGGGAAATTAGCCAAGGGAAGAGAGGATATAACAGCATCAGCAGAATGCAAACCGTTTATAGCCAGATGTTCTGAAATCCTTTCGGCGGAGTCGTGAATAAGTAAAACTCTGGGATCATTGATCTTTTTACTAAGTGCATCAAAAAACAAGTCATTCAATTCAAAAACCAGCAAACGCGCCTCCGGATGCAATTTCTCAATAATCTTTTCTGTGAAAACACCTGTTCCAGGACCAAGTTCAACGATAACGCGTGAATTAGCGAAATCAACATTTTCAAGCATTTTGGCAGCTAGAAAGCGTGAACTGGGAGTCATGGATCCTACCATTTTCTTTTCTTTCCAGAACTGCTTCAAAAAAGATCTCTTGCTAGGCATTTCCATTTATTCTCTAACTGCTAATTTACCGTTGTTGATTACTGCCAAAACTTTTCCTTTTAGATTTTTACCAACAAATGGAGTATTGGTGGTAGCTGATATCAACTCTTCTTTTTGAAGAATCCACTCACTGTAGGGTTCGTAGACCGTTAAGTCAGCTTTATTTCCAATTTCGATTGGATAGAAGGGAATTTTAGCTATCGCTCTGGAGTTCAAACTTAGTGAATTGACGGCAGTTTCAAGGGGAATATTAGGTTCTGCTCCAAGGGATCCAAAGAAAGTCTGAAGGTTAAGACAGCCAAAAGCAGCATGATCGAATTCTACGTCTTTTTCTTCTTTATCGTGTGGGCGATGATCACTTACTACTGTGTCAATGACTCCTGACACAATACCTTCTATTAATGCTCTTCTTTCTGATTCTCTGCGCAATGGAGGTATTAACTTAAAGTTTGAGTCAAATCCAAGAACAGCAGTTTCATTAAATAATAAGTTCATTACATGTGTGTCGGCTGTTACCTTTAATCCCTTTTTCTTTGCTTCCCCGATTAGTTTAACTGATTCAGCACAAGAGATACCAGTGATATGCAGATTTCCTTCGGTATATTCAAGTAGACGAAGATTCCGTTCGAGCTGAATGATCTCAGCAATTGTTGGGTCGGCTTTTAGTCCCGTGCGCGTAGAGGCTTCTCCTTCATTAACCATACCGTTCCCAGCCAGTGAATTATCTCTTGGGAAGGCAATAATTTTTCCATTGAAGTTCTTTGCATAAAGTAAGGCTCGATACAAAATTCCTGAACTTAACGGGGTTAAATCATCGGTGTATAGCCTTACTCCAGACTGATACATGTCGTAAATTTCAGCCAGATTCTCTCCTTTAAGGTTTTCGGTGATCGCACCGGCTGGATGAAGTGTTACAACATGATTTTCTGCTCTTCTCAGAAGATATTCAACAGCTGTTTTTCCATCGGTGGCCGGATGTGTCGAAGGAAGTGATACAACATGAGTGAATCCACCAAATGCTGCAGCATCTAAACCACTTTCAATCGTCTCTTTATGCTCTTCTCCCGGATCACAAAAATGTGCCTTCAGATCAACCCATCCTTGAGAAACATGGGCATCTTTGCCTTGGATCAAATGGGCATCATCAGCTTTGAGATTTAGCCCGATAGATTCTATAATTCCTTCGTTAACAAGGATGTCCTGCACCGTTCCGAAGTTACTCGAACTTGGATCTGAAATGTTGACGTTCTTTATTAGGATCTTCATGTTGTTACTTCCAGAATTTAAGTAATGCCAATTCGGTCAATAAAAATAGCAAGGAAAGTGCTACAAACCACTTCCAGTATTCAAAAGGTTTTTCTATGTCAATCTGTGTAACACTTTGTCCTTCGGTGATTTCATGCGCCGAAACTTGATTAAGTCCGTTTGATTCGAGAAGTTCCGTTAATTCTACTTTGTTAAGTGTTTCTGTTGATGATTCAGACCGATCATAATTCAGCGAAATAGGTGCAATAGGCTTCTCATCTGTCACATCATAGTTTCCAGCAGTAAGTAACCCCATTGCTTCCTGTCCACTAACTGAGACATAGGTCAAAGTTCCTTTCCTTTCAATTTGAGGGATCAAATCAGTTTTTTCATTTTTAATGTGAACTGGCGATTCACTTATTGTTTTATGATAAAGGGGAAAATAAGCTTCTTTTCCAATAGTCAAAGCGATAGGTATTTTTCGTTGACTCATTTCTGCAATACGAAGTAATATAGAGGGGAAGAGTGCATTACTAGTGAAATTACCAAAATCATTTTCTAAAGAACTGCAAAATAAAAAGGCATTAACAGCACCGCTGGATCTTAGAAACACGGGTATGCCATTATCTGCAGTAATTAAAGGTAAGAAGTCAGCTTTAGAAGATGTAGCTATTCGGAATACTTTTTTTAATGAAGGCATGCGTAATTCTTCATTTTTTTTTTCGAACATTCCTTCAAAAAAAGGATCATCGTAATTCAATGTTCGTATACCGGTGCCATTTGCCGTGATGTCAGTGATCACAGGTAATTCGAGAGCTGAGAGCAGCTCGGAATAGGAGCTCAATCGCATGTTAGAACCGGGAAACAATGCAAGTGTACCTCCTGCACTACAGAATTCAATAAGTTCATCTGTCATACCTGATGATAATTCATTGACACCATTGACTACTACAAGATCAGTATTTCTCAGTAGGTCACCACTGAATTCACTTTCTCGAATAGATCGATTATTGTAATAACGTTCCAATGCATAAACTCGTGATACAGGGGCAGTTGCATTTTCTCCATTAACAACAAGGATAGAGGTATGATCATCCAAAAGATAAGAGAAATAATAATCGTCATCCCAAAACAACTGTTTATCGTTAATATTGACCTTGCCTTTTTTAATTCCTGTAGATTCTTCTGAGTAATTTACAATGGTTTCAGCAGAACTCTTTCCCTCAATATCCAAAAATACGTCACGATTGATCTTTCCTATTTCAACGTGAATTTCTGCGTTGGTAACTTTAACATTACCATGATTCCGAATGCGAATATTCAATTCATTGTTTTCTCCTTTTTTTCTAACAGGAGAGGAAAACCAAACAGAATCCACACTTAAATTTTCTTGCTTTTGCGGCTGAAAAAGAATAGGGAAGTAATAGTTTTCTTCGTCTTTGTTCAAGGATAAACGTTCAAGATCTTTTTTCTGAAAATCACTCAGAAGAATATGCTGAACACTTCCGATTTTATGTTTTGTCTCGGATTCATTTTTGATAAATGTTCGTTCCCATGTAATTATATCTCCTAGATTTCTTGTTAATGGAACAGGTTCAATTTTATCCAGACGTTCTAGTGCCTCTACTTTCGTGATCATACGTTGCTCTAAACCATTCATAACATTGGTATGAAGCAGGAAAAGCGCATATAGACTTGCTTTGTCGATCAATTTTCGAGCTGTTTCTCTGGCTTCTGAAAGCAACTCACCTTCCGTTCCTTTTGCTGTCATTGAAAAGGAATTGTCAATGTAAATTGCCATTACTGGTTTGCCTCCCCGAATATTCTTGTTTTCTATAGGTTTGTATGGCTGAGCAAAGGCAATAATGAGAAAAGTGAGGGCAAATAGACGAGCAACAAGTACAAGGAGATGCTTTAGTTGTTGAGTTGATCTTGTTTCTTGTTCAACTCGTTTAATAAACTGTAAACTCGAAAAGTAAAGTATCTTGTATCTTCTGAAATTGAATAAATGAATGATCACAGGAATGATCAGGAATAGAAGTGCCCATAGAAATTCAGGGTACGCAAATTTCATAGGTCAAATGTAGCTAAATAATGCGGTTTATGAATTGGCTGAGATTATGACTTCTGGAATAAATTCAACTTTTTAAGCTTAAAATTTCTCAAAAGCACCTAACCCAAAAAGTGCGAAATCATACTTCACGGGATCTTTTGGGTCCATTAGTCTAAGTGCTTGATCGAGTTCAGCTACAGCTTTCGCATCGTTTTGTTTTCTTGATAGTATACCCAATTTTCGTGCAATCGAACCGGAATGGACATCAAGAGGACAAGAAAGGATTGACGGTGAGATTGAACGCCAAATGCCGAAATCAACACCTTTATTATCATTTCTAATTAACCACCTCAAATACATATTTATTCGCTTCGCAGAAGAATTGTTTTCCGGGTCGCTTACGTGTTTCTTTGTTCTTTCCGGATATTGAATTGAAAAGAAGATCTTTTTGAATTCAGTGATCGCAGGTTGGATGGAATTATCGGTAGAATTCGTTTTAAAGATGTTTTCAAGCCCTCCGTAATTCAAATAGATGTTTTTCAACGACCTAATAAAAAACTGAATGTCAATGGTGTTAAAAGTGCGGTGAACAAAGGCGTCAAATCGTTCCAGATCGGCGTCAGAATGTTCCATAACAAAATCATAAGGAGATTCTCCCATCAAATTCATCATTTTGGAGGCATTCCGAATGATTGAATTTCGATTACCCCATGAAATAGTAGCAGTTAAGAATCCTGCAATTTCAATATCTTCTTTTAATGAGTAGAGATGGGGGATCTGGATAGGGTCTGACTCGATAAAATGGGGATGATTGTATTTGTCAACCTTTTCGTTTAAAAAGTCAATTATTTCGTCATCAATGCGAATTAGATCATCTCGCATAAATTGACAATAATTCACTTGAGCAATCTTTTGACCATGAAAAAACACCTTCCAACTCATTTTCTGGAGTGATATCTAAAACATGAAATTCTTCAATTGCTGAATCAAATAGTGAGTTGTCGACCTTGTAGGCTAGATTTAGTGTTTGGTTTACTTTTACGATAGCATCTAATCCTATCGATTTTTTTTTTGCATTGGATATCTTAAACATCGCAATTCCACTTGCTTTTGACGGTGTCAAAGTAAACATTGAATCTGTAATACAAAAAATATCTTTCAAATAAATTTCAAATGTTTCGCCAGCTTTTATACTAACTGGCAAGTCTCTAATAATTTCTTTCATCTTATTTTTTCTACGAAAAGCAAAATAAAGATCTGAACAATTAAACTTAAATCCAATTAAGATGTTTTTTTTGCTTCGGATCATTAAACACGACCTCCTATTTTCATTCAGAGAATCAAATAGTTTACTTTCGATACGTCGCTTTAATTTTGTTATTTGACGATCTGGCCATCTCTCATTACAAGTTTTCGGTCAGTCATATTAGCTAACTGTTCATTGTGCGTTACAATAATGAAGGTTTGTCCAAACTGATCTCTAAGATGGAAGAATAGGTCGTGTAATTCCTTTGAATTGGCCGAATCAAGATTTCCCGATGGTTCATCAGCGAAAATGATCTTTGGTTTATTGATTAGCGAACGACAGACCGCGATACGCTGTTGTTCTCCTCCCGATAATTCGGATGGACGATGATCCTTTCGGTTCAACAATCCGATAAGTTCAATGAGTTCCTCTCCTTGCTTCATTGCTTCTGTCATCGATGTACCTTTAATCAACGCAGGGAGTATGACGTTTTCAATTGCAGAAAATTCGGGAAGTAATTGATGGAATTGGAATATAAAACCAATCGATTGGTTTCGAAATGCGGCTAATTTCTTAGATGATAGGGTAAAGGGATCCACATCACCGATCTTGACCACGCCTTTATCTGGACGGTCCAATGTTCCCAGGATCTGTAATAGAGTAGTTTTACCGGCACCAGATGAGCCAACAACTGAAACTAATTCCCCGGTACCGATCTCCAGGTCGATGCCTTTCAGTATTTCAAGTTCACCGTAGGATTTGCGTATTCCTGATGCAACGAGCATTACTTGTTTAATTTTAGAACATGGCCCATTTTGTCTCTTTTTGTCTTGAGATAGAGTTCGTTATGTTCGTTGCTTTCAATCTCTAGAGGAACATTCTCAACGATCTCTAATCCATATCCGATCAATCCTGTACGCTTTGTCGGGTTGTTTGACATTAGTCGCATTTTCTTCACGCCTAACGAACGTATGATCTGAGCTCCTATCCCATAATCACGTTCATCGCCTTTGAATCCGAGTTTCAAATTCGCTTCAAGCGTATCATATCCTTCTTCCTGAAGTTTGTAGGCTTTGAGTTTATTGATCAGTCCAATACCTCTACCTTCTTGATTCATATAAATGATCACTCCTTTACCTTCCTGCTCGATCATTTCCATGGCTTTGTGCAGCTGAGGACCACAATCACAACGACACGAGCCGAAGATGTCACCGGTCAAACAAGAGGAATGAACTCGAACGAGAATAGGCTCTTCTTTATCCCATGTTCCTTTGACAAGCGCAAGATGCTCTGTTCCCGAGTTGATCTCTCTGTAGGCGAACAATTCAAAGTTACCTCGATCTGTAGGCATTTTTACGTCGACGATCTGCTCGATAAGCGATTCGTTCTTAATTCTATATTCGATAAGGTCCGCAATGGAAACAATTTTCAGATCAAACCTTTTGGCAATCTCTATGAGTTCAGGTAATCTTGCCATCGTCCCGTCCTCATTAAGTATCTCTACGATTACTCCCGCAGATTCAAACCCCGCTAAACGCGAGAGGTCGGTTGCCGCTTCAGTGTGTCCGGCGCGACGTAATACACCACCTTTTTTTGCGCGTAATGGAAAAATATGCCCCGGTTTTCCCAGTTCTTCTGGTTTTGTCGCCGGATCGATTAAGGCCTGAATCGTTTTAGATCGATCACTTGCCGAGATGCCAGTAGTGCAGCCATGTCCAATTAAATCCACTGAAATTGTAAAAGGCGTCTCATAAGCTGCAGAATTACTTCGAACCATGAGATCCAACCCCAATTGATCACAACGATCTTCTACCAGAGGAGCACAGATAAGTCCGCGCCCATGGGTTGCCATGAAATTGATGATTTCAGGTGTGACATTTCTTGCTGCAGTAAGGAAATCACCTTCGTTCTCTCTGTCTTCATCATCAACAACGATAATTACCTTCCCCTCGCGTATTTCCTGTATCGCTTCTTCAATCGTATTTAGTTGAAATTCCATTTTCCTATTTGAGCTGTAAAAGTACTGAAATTAAGGGATAATTAGCCCCTCTGTTGAATGATCTCCTCCAACTGTTCAACTGTTGATAACCATGAATAATTCGACTTTACAAATTCTCGGGCATTTAAAGTAAGCTTGTCTTTCAACTGTTCATTCGTTAATAATTCTTTTATCGCATGGAGCATCTCGTTTTCGGAATCCGCAACTAACAAATGCTGACCATGTTTTCCTTTTATAGCGTTATTAGCAAGTGAAGTTGTTATACACGGGGTTCCCAAAGCCATTGCCTCTAATAACTTGTTCTGCATACCTGTCCCAATGTGCATAGGGGCAATGAATATTTTACCCAGTTTGTATGTTTTGCGGATGTCCTCGGTCCAGCCCAAAAGATGGATATTTTTTGTTCGCGATGCCATTCTTGTTAGTGAAGGATCTGGAGTAGCACCTGCAAGAAGTAGTGTTTTTCCTGGAAGGTTAGGTAAAATTTCCTTGAACAGATAATTAGCTGCTTCAATATTTGGTGGATAGCTAAGGTTTCCAATGAAGACCAAATCATATGTTGGTTCGGTATCGATTGTCTCATAAAATGAGCTGTCAATACCATTGGGAATAATTGCAATCCTATTTGAATCAGGATGAACAATGAAGGATCTGTCCTGTTCACTGATGATCGAATGCCCTTCGAAATAATCAAAGATCTTACGTTCATAGTTTCTCAACCTTTTGGCTTCCTCCTGCCATAAGATACTCATGATCCAGCCTGATCGTTCAGCACGTCTTTCCATTCCAACGGAGAATGCATCCATATAGTCGATGGTCTTTGGACAATGGTGATAATTCTTAACAAACTCGCTGGTTCTTACAAGCTGACAATATATGTGCTGCGGTTTATATTTCTTTAATAGCGCATGTATCTTGTTTTTTATAGTGAAAGATTGAAAGTAAGCAACCTGAAAAGGTAAAGAGGAGAAAAAATTGAAAAGGAGTCT
This sequence comes from Crocinitomicaceae bacterium, assembly GCA_044340465.1. Taxonomy (GTDB): domain Bacteria; phylum Bacteroidota; class Bacteroidia; order Flavobacteriales_D; family Crocinitomicaceae; genus M0103. The sequence continues at coordinate 33,330 of JBIITO010000013.1, forward strand.
AAGATAAACGGCAGATTTTCGAATTCTGAAGAGTTGAACGTCCATACAGTAGACTCTGATTTTTTCGATGAATTCAGCGGGCACAGGTAGTTCAGTCAAACAGACAAGTACGATTCGATGATTTTCAGATAATTCCCTTAGTTGATAATACGCCCTCAATTTATCTCCTTTTTCCAATGGATAGGGAAAGCGCGAAAGCAAGACGAAAAGAATGGGTTTTTCAGTGTCTGAATTCATCGGAGATCATTTGTGAAACTATTTCGACGGAAAGATTTCTGTTTACGTGATTCCAGGCTTTACGTCCGATGCCCTCGCGTCTGTTCGGATCAGACAGGAGTTGTGAAATTTGTTCGATCATTTCGCTATCATCATACGTGATGTATATTCCATCCTCTGCTGATATTCCCTGAGCACCAATTGGGGATGAAACAATAGGAACACCCAGCGCCATGGCTTCAAGTAGTTTTATTCGAACACCTGATCCTGAACGTATTGGCAAAACCAATATCCCTCTCGAACGCATAAAGCCGTGTAAATCCCCCGCAAAGCCATGATTCAGGATTCCGGCTGATTCTTCCGAAGGAAAATGATTGCCCATATAAGATCCCGCAATATGAAGTTGAACATGAGGGAAGCGCTTTCGCACCTCAGGAAAGATCTTTTGAACCAATCGTTGAGCTGCTTCAAAATTTGGTTGCCAGTTCATAGATCCAATAAAAAAAACAGACATGTTGGTATCATCGATCTCTCTTTCCGATTGATTTAATGCTACGGGAATTATCTTGTTTCTTGTATGAATGCCTTGTTTTTGAATCGTTTCAAGGTCATTTTTGGTGATAGAAAAAATACAATCTACTTTCTGAAGCGTATCTAATTCATACGTTTTGAGGTCACGGGCTAGTTTTTTGAGATACCATTTCTTCCATCCAGACCGACAATTTTCGGCCAATTGTTCCCACAACCTAAATTCCACATTATGAGACCGCAGGATTACTTTGGCTTCTGAATGTTTTCTGATGGTATCAAGATAGGGAG
>JBIITO010000171.1:0-3244 GCA_044340465.1 Crocinitomicaceae bacterium
AACTTCTGTCCATGAAGAACCTTGGCATAATGGTCAACTTTTGTTGTTGATGACAAATTCGATAAAAGGCTTTCTGGAATGACTTGGAGCAACTCATTCACTCCTAATTTATGATCTTTAAAAACTTACATAACACATTGATTATCAGTAATAAAGATACGGAAATATCATAAAAAACACAAGTTATTTACCTGATTATCATATAATTATATTAACAAATAAAAGTGTGTAAAACAAAAAAGGTCGGAAGATTTTTTCTTCCGACCTTTCGTGAGAAGGAAGGCGTGTATTTGTAAATATCCCAATGATCATCAGGATAAATAACTTATAGATCCTGATTGTTTTTTAAATGTTCAAATGACCTTTCAAATATGCTGTAATTGTTGTACTTGGTGTATTCTTTGCCATCATCCTCAAATTGTTTACTTCCTTTAAGGGATGGTATGGTTGCGGCCAGCGAAAAAAGTACGTAGATACTTAAAATTATTTTTCTGTTTGAGATGATCTTTTTTATCGTAAGCAACATCCTATGTCTTTTGTATGTATTTGAAGATAACATATAATTGGACCTACTTGCCTTTCATTTCCTTAGTCGTCTTCTGAATAAAGAAAAAGGTTTTGTCGATCGTTTGATACTGACCGTCTGGAAGCGGCGTCAATGCAGGTGCGGCTACTACATAATCATACGCGTCAAGGAGCACATAGAGCGGATAGGTGGCTACCTTATAATTCTTCCAGATCGGATTGGTTTCTGCCGTTTTACAGGTGTTCCATGGAATGGTGGTAATGAATTTATCCAAGGTTTCTTTAGTGTATTCTTTTTCCGGATAGATAGTTATAAACATTACCTCATCCTTGTAGGTTTCGTATAGCTTTTTTAAAGGTTCAAGTTCCTGCGTGCTTTTTTGACTGGAAGGATCGTAAAAATGCAAATAGACATGTTTTATTGGTAATGAGCTAAGTGTAATGATTTCACCTTTGTCTGATGTTAATACGAGGTCAGGCGCTTTGCCTCCCGGGGCTAATTCGGTCAAACGGTCGATCATGTTTTTTGCCAATATTCCATTGGCAGCAAACAAACTATGATTAGCTACGCTATCCAGTACCGTCAAGATGTTGGTTTGTGGAAAATCTTTCGAAAAGAATTCTTCCGAAAGTGCCTTGATCATCACGATCTCACGAATACGCATATTAATCAGCGTATACTCTGATCCTAATGCTTTCATGATCAGCGTAGGGCTGCTTTTCAATAGTCCGAGGTATACGCGGTTATTTGTTTCCATTGACAAGCGCGGAATCATGCGTTCATAGAACGAATTGAGGTAGCCCATATAGGCATCATTTCGATAGGCGACGGGTGCATACTTAAGGTAAAAATCGTGTTTCTCGTAACGATTGCGTTGTGCGGCATGTTGAATGTTGTCCAGAGAGGCCACAGAGAAACGAACAAAGGTATTGAAGTATTTTTGAGGATCGGAAAGTCCGGAATTGGAACTATCTGAAAGATGATAATACGTTTCTACTGCTGTTTTGAATTCATCTAGCTTGGTGGAGAATTCAATTGGCTTTAAATTCTTCAAATAGAAATAGCTGCCTATAAATTCATCCGACCAACGCTGATACTGAAGGATGCGGTAGTTAATATCCGTTGAATCGAGACCCAAAAAGGTGACTTCAATGTTACTTCCATTCGGTCTTAAGGGCTCGTATTTATCTTTTTCCGGTATATATACATCGTAAACCGCACCGGGTTGAATGTAGAAAAAGGTGAGATTGCGGTCTGCATGTACTACAATCTTTTGCGTTTCTTTCACAAATAAGGTAACCTGAAACGCACTGTCTATGCCTACGGTGGTACTACCCAGTTGACTTTCCTTTTTGCTTAAATAGTCTTCGATCTCCGCGATACGGATGATTTTGCCGATGTATGTTGGTGCAAATCCTTTGATGGTCACTGCCTTTTCTTTTTGTCCGAACGATATTCCGGAGGAAAGGACAATTAGTAGAAAAAAGACAAGTTTGAATTTCATGGTGTCGGATTCAGCAGATTTTGTACCAATCTTAAACGAGTAGGTGCGCATTTGTTACAAAGGCATCGATCTCACCACAGTTCTTGTGAATCTCTCGAACGATGGAGGCATTGATCGCCGCATATTGTTGATCTGTTAGAAAAAATACAGTATGGATACCTGAAAGTGTTTCGTTCATGTGCGCAATGGAACGTTCATAAGAGAAATCTTTCGAATCCCTCAGTCCGCGAACGAGGTGCGTGGCCTGTTCCTCCTTGCATAGGTCGACAGTGAGTTTCTGATAGGTAACAATGCGAACATTTTTTCCCTCAAAAAGAGATGCGATGTGTGATTGACGCTTATCCAGCTTAAAGTAACCTTCTTTGGTACTGTTTATGCCTACTGCAATGATGATCTCATCAAAAAGCTGCAAAGCCTTATTGACAACGGCTTCATGTCCTTTTGTAAAGGGATCGAAGGATCCGGCAAAAAGTCCTGTTTTGTTCATGTTAAGCTGGTTCAGAATGAAAGAAACTAAAATTCACATTTCCGTAGTTACGTACAAAATCGAATTGAGTTATCACGGAAAGATCTGTTCTTTTTCCATGCTCAATGATCAGAAGCCCTCCTTCGTTCAGTAAGTTGCGCTCAAATACGATGTTTGCGATCTCCTTGTGAAACGTAACGTCGTAGGGTGGATCAGCAAAAATGAGATCATAGGTTTGTTCCGTGCGCTGCAAAAACTGAAGGATTTCCGATTTCAACACATGTAAATCGTTTCCGATTCCTAATTCTTCCGCATTCTTTCGGATAAATCGTACACAATTGAAATTCTGATCCACAGCCGTTACTGTGCCAGCTTCACGTGATAAGAATTCAAAGGAAATATTGCCCGTTCCTGCGCAAAGATCCAGAATGTTTAAATCGAACAAATCTAGTTGATGCTCTAGTACATTGAACAATCCTTCCTTGGCAAAATCTGTTGTTGGGCGAGAAGGAAAGTTCTTCGGAACACTGAATCGCCTCGCTTTGAGATTTCCACTGATTATACGCACTGCTCCAGAGAATTAAGAACAAGATCATTCCTCATGGAAAGCTTCAGCTCCTTCAATTCAGCAATTGTTGTCATGCGTTTACCAAGCTCTTCCGTTAATTCAGAGGTAATTCCTTGTCCATGGAAAAGTTGAAGTGTTCCGATGATATGAAAAAGTTCTTTTTGTTGTAAAGTGAACATG
>JBIITO010000172.1:0-3227 GCA_044340465.1 Crocinitomicaceae bacterium
ATCAATTCTTCCGTGTGTTTAATATCTTTTTCCTGTTGCTTCTTGGCTGACTCCAGACGTTCTTTTTCTTCCTCCCTAACTAACTTATACTTGCTGTAAGGGAATGGAAACTCTAATGCTTTTCCCCTACTGATTTCTATCGTTCTATTGGTTACGTTATCCAAAAAGAGCCGGTCATGAGAAATAAGAATCACTGCACCATCAAAGCGTTGTAAATATCGCTCGAGCCAACCAATAGAAATAATATCCAAATGGTTCGTCGGTTCATCAAGTAATAAAACATCAGGGGTATTCACAAGAATCCGTGCCAGTTCGGCTCTCATTTTCCAACCTCCTGAAAAAGTTTTAAGTGCCTTCGGAAAATCAGATTTATCAAAACCCAAACCTTCAAGAACTGATGTTATTCGCTCTTCCCATTGGTATCCATCCAGAAGTTGAAATTTGTGATTTAGCTCATTCAATTCATCCAATAAGCCTAAATAAGAATCGCTTTCGTAATCCTCCCTAGTAGTTAATTCGATATTTACAGATTCAATTCGATTAGTTAGTGAAGTAAGTTCTTCATTTGAAAGAAAAAGATAATCGTAAACACTTCGTTCCGTTTCAATTAAAATATCTTGAGATAAAAACCCGATATTACAGTCCTTTGGTTTATTCACTCGACCTTCAGTCGGCTTGTCCTTACCGGAAATTAAATTCAACATGGTGGATTTACCTGCCCCATTCTTACCTACAAGACCAACCTTTTCACCACGGTTGATCTGCAGACTTACATCTTTAAATAAATATCCTTGCGGCAGGAACACCCCAAGTTGATCCAGATTTATCATGGTACAAAAGTAAAATGAAATTTGAGGATAAAAAAAATCCCTACCGAAGCAGGGATTTTTAGATTTAAAGTGTTCTTAGAAACTCCAAACGTCGTGTTCAATCGTTCTAATCTCCTCTTTGATTTTTTCTGATTCCATCAAAGCATCCACACCCGTGCGGTAACTCTCAATACGACGATCATAAACATTTGATTCCTTGTACATAATACTAGAAAATCGGCGTTTCCAGAACAAATCATCAAAACTCATCCACTGTGCATCATTCGCATCGTTGTAGACGAAATAGTTATTGAAAACGAACCGACAGTGAGGAAAGTACAACCAAAACATAATTTGGTATTTTCCGCCCTCCTTAGCACCTGAATAACCATCAACTGCCCCTCCCTGATAGATGACAGGAGCCAAACCCAAAATTCGCACATCTAATACAGATCGTTCTTTATCAAAAAACCAATCCTCCTTTAAACGATACTGTACTATGTGTTCAGAAAGAATGCGTGCTTTTTTCTGTACCTCCTGTGTAACCGTCGTCTCCATTCCACTAAAAGGATCTACAATAACTGAATCTTCACCTGTTAACTTTGACGCTACCGCCTCAAATGTTTTCTCACCCAATACGTTCAAATAAGATTCAACCGCATCACGATAAGTTTTGTCCGTATAATAATTAAGACCAGGTTGAGGTCTAAGAGGATACTTAAACTGATCACCATCAGGAGGTAGAACCTCAAAGAAATCAGCCGGATTTTTGGGTTCGAAAAGAGTAAGATCTCCGTTGAGAACATGGTGCTTGATGACTGTCCATAAACTCCAACGCGTAGCATTCTTAACCCATACAGTGTCCTGATAGCTATCCAGCGGAAAATATAATGGGTGATTAACCTTTTCCCGAAGATCTATAAAACTCCAAACACGCTTACTCCATATCACATCCGCTTCACGCACATATTCGTAAGGAATCAATCGTTTGGTCGGAATGTGTTCTTGAATATAAACTCCATCCACCACACCTTCAGATGGAACGTTCACCGGTCCACCGTTGATCTCCTCGAATTGGGCATTCAAAACACCAATCGAAGAAACCATGATTGCAACAACAAAGAAGTTTTTCATTTTTTCAAAATTTAAATTACTCATTCACGAACCAATTGAGTATCTCTACAGTTTAATTGCAGCTGTTGAAGGTTTACCACCCGTACCTGTACCTGAATAGACACAAGAGAAGGTGGCGATAGAACCTTTTGGTGCAGCTCCCAATATCTTTAACGCATCAGCGCTTAAAGTGTTACCAGTTCCACTAAAAGTTTTCCCTGAACCTGATACAGACAAGATCCATTTTTGTACTTGAAACTTCGCTTTTGTCAATGGAATACCAGGACCATACTTCGCATACAACATTTTAGCTGTTCGAGAGGAGGCTTGATCCCCATCAGCATAAGTACCCCAGAAAATTTCAGCCTTCGGCATGGGTTGAATTTGAAACTCGAACGTACCTAGATTAACACTCTTCTTAGTAATTGAACTTTTTCCAGATACTGTGATTTTACATGTCTTACCTCCACCAGGAGTACCAATCCATGTTGTACCGCTTTTTTTCAAGGTAACGCCACTACCACTGACATCCGTTTGATCATAACCCGAAGCAACTGCTTCTACAACATTATCATAACCACGGTATAGAACACGCATATCAGGAAGAGCTACCGTCCCTTGAGGTTTCATGATCGTAATCTTCTTCTCCCAAGGCAATGTTTTACCTATACCTGATTTGTTCTTAATGGTTATTGTTCCTTTCATCACCATTTCTGAACCAGAGGATGCTTTCGTTTTGATCAAACCTTTACCATCAGCCACCTCAGAAACTTTAGCACCGTTATATGTCACTTCAGGTTGCTTATCCGAATCAAATGCAGCCATTAAGACTTCAACGTTCAATTCGTCACCAGCATTGGCTACTTCCGGACCGTAAGCCAATGCCATGATCTTATTGAAAGAGTATTCACCACCTCCTACACGGCTTCTAATAAGAGCAACAGCATCCGCACGAGCAGTTAAGATCTCCTTCTGAAGAGCAGACAATGAAGCTATAGCAGCTACAACCGGAGTATGGTCAAATGTCTTGCCTATCCAATGCACATTTTTAACTTCATGAACTTCATGACGTTCGTTTTTTGTCAAACCAATATAGATTTTTTTAATCGCTTCCTGATCATCCATGTTCACATTTGAAGCTTTGATCGCCTTGTCAACCTGGGCTGAAAGATCTAACATATCCTTGTAATTGTTGATTTCCGGAGCTTTGAAGAAAAACTTCTTCGTTCCCGTTTCAACAAGAAATGAACTTGCAATTTTCTCGGTAAGTTCCTTTCTGAATCCATTATATGTTTTCCAGAGCTC
>JBIITO010000084.1:0-10698 GCA_044340465.1 Crocinitomicaceae bacterium
TCGATGCAGTTGGTACTGCTGATTATGATCAATCCAATGGAAAGACATCAATGAATCTAACAGCTAGATTTAGTTTCCCCATAGATAAAGGATTAATGGAGGACGTTGCAACGCGCATCAGTGCAGCTGAAGGACTTAAACCAATGGATCTTTCCAGTACCACTTTTGAGCAAGCCTTGGTAGAGTGGACGGATCAACGAACAGCCGACCGTATCAAGTCGGATTACACCATAAAAGGTGAACTTCGAAAAATGCCTGAGCCATTTGAAAAAACGATTACACTAACAGGCTTAAAATTAATTTCATTTGATAAGATGTCAAATCAGGAAAGGGGATTGATCAGTGTTTCTACTTCAGCTGTATTGTTAAATATGTATGAGAAACCAGTTGTTAAGCAAGTACCGCTCAGAGCATTTTTTCAACAGAATTATTCCGAAGCAGCCCCTGACAAGTTTGGTTTACAAATAGATATACCAGGGGGAAGAGATTACTACTTTGACTATTCTATGATCAAAAAAGACGGGGATATGCGTATTATTTCCGGTGATGAAGAATTTAATGAGGCTATTGATGCAATCAAGGAAGATAAGCGCAAAATGAAGAATTTTAAGTACGAAACATCGACACAACGTATTTATCTTAGCAAATTCTTAAGACTGTTTGAATGATCTGGATTAGTGTTTGTTTGTTTGGGGCTTATCTTTTGGGATCCATTCCGACTGCGGTTTGGATCGGTAGGATTTACTACGGCATCGATGTCAGAGAGCACGGAAGTAAAAACGCTGGTGCGACCAATACATTTCGTGTTTTAGGTAAAAAACCTGGATTAATAGTTCTTATAATCGATGTATTGAAAGGTGTTGCGGCTTCTTTGTTACCGGTATTCATTCTCGAGATGAATTGGGATGATTTGTTGATAAAAGTGCAGATTGGGGCTGCTTTTTTGGTGGTTTTTGGACATTTATTTCCTGTTTTCGCGGGTTTCAGAGGCGGAAAGGGTGTGGCAACTTCTTTGGGGGTCGTAATCGGTATTGTGCCTTTAGCTGCGGGTATTTCATTGATTATTTTTTTAAGTGTCTTTCTTTTAACTCGTTTTGTCTCTCTTGGAGCTATTATTGCAGCGCTATTATTTCCGTTTGTTTTAAGATTTGCTCTGAGCATAAATTCGGCATGGTTGTTGTCCTTCGGAGTAGTGGTAAGTTTGATGGTAATCATCGCTCATCGAAAGAATATCAAGCGTCTTCTGAAAGGTGAGGAGAGTAAAATGAACTTTTCACGTAAATAATCGTACTATAAATTCTCTTTGTCATTTGTATTGTGTAAGGTTTTGAATTACCGGTGCTTCTTGCTGCTTTGCAGTTTGCTGTTTTCAGGGATGAATTTCGCTCAAACCGAAGATCAACTCAAATTGGAAGCGGACAAACTATTCTATGCCGGAAAATACCTTGACGCTTCTCCATTATATGTTAGATTACTATCGCTGAATCCAAGAAGTTACGAGTACAATTTTCGCTACGGTGCATGTCTGCTATACCAATCGAACAGAAAGCTTGAATCGTTAAAGTATCTCAGAAATGCGGCTCTCAATTCGGCAGGACTCCCTCCTGAGTTTCATTATTTTTTTGGTAGATCACTGCATTTATCCTATTTATTCAATGAAGCGATCAAAGAATATAAACTATACGATCAGCAACGATTGAAGGAAACCCCCTTGTTTGATATCGAGAGATCCGTTCAGGAATGTGAGAATGGGAAGCGTTTAATGACTACAATTACGGATATCATCGTCACGGACAAAAAAGAGATCTCCATTGACAAATTTTTTCGAATCTACGACTTGAGCAATATTGGAGGTAGTTTGTTGGTGACGGCTGAATTCCAAACCAAGACAGACAAAAAGAATAACCACGTACCACTCATTCATTTTCCTGCAAACCCAACAGTGATTTACTACTCTAGTTATGGTGAACGGGGCGAAAATGGAAAGGATATCTATGTGCGGCGTAAATTACCGGATAATTCATGGGGTCAGCCACAAGCTTTGCCGGGTGAGGTGAATACACCATTTGATGAAGATTTTCCATACATGCATCCGGATGGAGATTATTTGTACTTTTCTTCTAAAGGACATAATACAATGGGAGGCTATGATGTATTTCGTGCCAAATATGATAAGGAAACTAATACGTTTGCAAAACCTGAGAACATGGACTTTGCCATTTCTTCTCCGGACGACGATGTTTTCTACGTGGTCGATTCACTGAATAAGGATGCTGTATTTGCTTCTTCACGTCAAAGTCAGGAAGGCTTCTTACATGTGTATAAAGTGAAGGTGGATAGGGTGCCGATGCAGATGGCGGTCGTAAAGGGACAGTTCTTTTCAAGCATTGATACTACGATCAAAAGGATCGATTTTACCATCCGCGATTACTCCAATGGTGATTTCGTTGGAAAATTTAATTCCAACGAAAAGGGGTCTTATCTGATCACATTCCCAAAAGGAGGTAAATACGAATTTGTAATGTCCGTAAATGATATGCCGGATGAGTTTCGTTCGATCGTTACCATTCCGTTTATGAAAGAATTTAAGCCATTAAAGCAACAAATACAGCATATTAATGAAAATGGAATAGTTACTGTCAAATTAGTCAATCAGTTCGATCAGCCTGTGGAAGACCCTGCAAGCGTTCTGGCGGAAGTAGTTCAGAAAAGAGGGGAACTGAATGTCAATGTTCAGGAGTTTGACATGGCGAAGATTGAGTCGCAGAAAGCTTCCAATTCCGTTTTGAAGGACCTGGGGATGGAGAAATTGAATATGATCGAAGTTTCTTATAATTTACAAGATCAGATTAAAAAAGGTTTAGACAATAAAACAGGGGCTGATAAACTTAATTCGAGCATCAATAATCTCATCGTAGAGAATTCTGCTGATTTTCTAAGATTGGAACAGCAGATAAAAGAAAAGGTCGCTGCTTCCGGTAATGCGAGTGAGTCTGATCAAAAATACAAATTACTCAAAGAGGCTCAGTTGCTGATGGAGGAACAGAATGATCTCAAGAGTTATTCGGCCAATCTTTCCCTTTTGAGAGATTCGATTAACCGAGTAATGTCTGGTTCCACTTCCGTACGTGATATTGATAAACTGAAGCAACTAAGCAGTGAGTTCGACAAACTTGTTTCTCAAGGCGATCAGGAGGCAGCTTTGAATCTACTTTCATCGAATCGAATCCTTATTCTGGGGGTTTTAAAAGATACTACTGCAGACCTCATGGGGAATCTTGTTGATCAAGCTGTACGTTTAGATAACCAGATCGTTAATTTGAACGGACGAGTCGATGCGTTCAATAGCGATATTAAAGAATTAGATCTTCAGATACAGACGCTTAACAACAGTTTGTATTCAGTAAAAGCAAAAGAGGCCGAGGAAATTAAGTCAAAAATAGCGTCTAAAGAAGAAGAAAAAATGTTGATTCAGGAAGAACGCGACCTGGTACAAAAATCGATTGATAAATTACGACAAGAAAAATTTGTGATCACCGAACAAATGGAGTTACTAAAAGATGCCATTTCAAACAAATCGCTTGTGACCGTCTCGGAAGAGCTTTCCAGAGAAGCCGCGAAACAAATGGAGAAAACAAATACAAATACACTCAACTCATTTGTGGATCAGCAAGTAGCGGAAATTGAGAAAAAGGATCCTGCGATTAAAAGTAGAGTAGTTATTGTGAATAATCTTTCTGCTCAGAATATTTATCAGGAATACAAAAGTTCAGACCAGGGAATTAGGGATGACTCCAATTTAAATGCAGAGGATCTTTTGTATAAACAGCTTTCAAATGAGCGCAAGACCTTGCGAATGATCAACAAACGACTGGAAGATATTTCCATCCTTGAGAAATCAATGCGTTTGACATTGGATCAGCAAGCAGAACGTCAGCAATTGATAAGCTATCAGAATGAATTGACAGCACTTATTCAGCAGCATGAACTCGATATCCGAAAAGTCGTTAATTCAGATGTAGTTGCCAAAAATGATCAAAAGTCCGTTAATGCGGCTAAATCAAGTTCCAGTCAAGCTGAACCCGCAGTAAAAACATATACAGCTCAGGAAATGATTACGCAGGTTGATCCGGGCTATGCGGCACGAAAAGATGCCGTTACAAAAGATACTAAATTGAATGAGCTTCAGAAAATGGAATCGTTGAACAGGGAAGACCAACGAATGCTCTTTGCAGTCAATGCTCAGCTCACAGAAGTGGAAACCAAGTTGTCTGCGGATCCAACAGACGTTACCCTGAAAAATCAACGTTATGCGTTACTTCAAGCAAAAACAAATACGGAACAAGCGTTAGATTCGAGGAATACTCAAATAGCATCTATTAAGCAAGTACAACTCGCAAAAAACAATTCGGCAAAGCCTGTGTATTACGAACCGCAAAGTAAAATTACAGCAACAACTCAAACGGAGCTTGTCACTCAACTGGATCCTGAATATACGGTTCGTACAGAAAAAATCAATTCGAATCAGGGGATGACTGCAGAGCAGAAGTTGACTTACTTAAATGCACAAGACACTAAGTTGATCGCTTCTCTAGATTCGGAATTGAAAAAAGTACAGTCTGATCTTGCGGTGAATCCCACGGATAAAATAAGTCTTGAAAAGCAGTCGATACTAAATGACTTAAAGCAGTCTACTCAACGTTCGATTGATGAGCGAAATGCTGCATTCACAAATCAGATAGCGGAAAATAAAACAGAAACAGAGTCCCGTTCGACAGAGATAAAGAGACAGGGAACTGAAACAGAAAGAGAAACAGAGCCGACAGCCATGGCGCTCAAGGTTCAGGTAATAGAAACAGCGAATGAGACTGCAACTGGAAATCAGAATGGCCAGCAAGGTGGTCAGAATACCGGAAAGCAACAAGTTGGCGATCAGATTGCGGAGAATAAGACAGAAACAGAGCGCCCTTCGACTGAACTCAGTATCAAAGGAACAGAGCAGTCTTCGGATAATAAAATTGCTGTGCGGAATCAGAATGATCAGCAACAAGACCAGCAAATCGGACAAAACGCAGCTGATGCAATTCAACAAAAAGATGCTCAGTTAGTACAGAATAAAACGACCACTGGTCAAAACGATCAGCATGTCGGACAAAATGCAACCGAAGCAACAAAGCAGAAAGATGCTCAGTTAGTACAGAATAAAACTAATCAAGGTCAAAACGATCAGCAAGTCGGACAAAATGCAACCGAAGCAACACAACAAAAAGATGCTCAGTTAGCGCAGAATAAAATGACCACTGGTCAAAACGATCAGCAAGTCGGACAAAATACAACCGAAGCAACAAAGCAGAAAGATGCTGAGTTAGCACAGAATAGAACAACCTCTGGTCAAAACGATCAGCAAGTTGGACAAAACGCAGCCGATGCAACCCAGCAGCAAGCGATGTTGATCTCTAAAGTTTCTCCGACCTACAAGACGGATATTGAGAAGATAGAATCTAACTCAGTCTATTCAGAAACGGAAAAATTGATTCGGACGCAACAGTTAGAAGAAGAGCTGATTGGTTCAATTGATGTACGTATAGCAGAATTAAACAAAGAAATTGCTCGTAAGCCACAGGACGAAAAGCTTAAATCAGAAAAATCAGCACTTCAAAATCTCAAAGCTGAAACCGAGGCTGGATCAGACGAGCGTGAACAATTAATTACAAGCAAGGTCCGATCTGAAATGTCGGACGAACAGTTTGCTGCTCAACTTATAACAACGCTGACGAAATCTGATCCAGGATATACAGCTCAACTCGCTGAATCTCGTAAAGCAGGAATAGAGTCTGTTTCTCAGCGTAAAAATGAATTGTCTATCGAAGAAAGCTTGTCTACAAAGCTTCTGCAGCAAAATGAAGCTTTAAAAAAGCAATTGGAAAAACAGCCAACGGATAAAAACTTGCTGCAGCAGAAACAAGTAATGGCTCAATTGATCAAAGAAAATGGTGACCGTAAAACTGAACTCAAAGAGGATATCTCCATACTTGAAAAAGGACAGCCATTGATCACGGTTAATAATGCCGATTTAAATGAAGAGTTAAATGCATTGGATCCGGAATACAGTGCGAAGAAGCAATCAATCATTGCTTCAGAGAATGATCAGGAAACACGCAACGAGAAATTACTTGAGCAAGAACGTGATTTGGCATTGGTTCTGAACGCGAGAAAAGAACTTGTTGTCAATGAATTAAAGTCGAAGCCAGCAGACAAGGAACTTATCAAGGAAATTAAAATTTTGGAGAAGTTGTTAAGTCAAAATGAGCAGGAGATCGCAAGACTTGAAGGAAATACTGTTGCGATGCCAGCAACATTGACTGCGGAACAAGAGAAGCGTTTAACAGACAAATTGGATACAGATTATAAGGGAGAGGTCGCCACAATAAATAATCGAAATGACCTTAGCGAAGAACAAAAGCTCGATGCCTTACAAACGGTAGATGAAAAACTATTATCCAAAGTATATGACCGAATGGAGCAGATTGATGCTGCTCAGGAAGAAGCTAACAAGCCCGAACTAACAGAGGAGCGTCGTCAGCTCACTGCATTTAGTAAGTCCATTGAAAATCGTATAAATGAAAGAGCTTCGACCTTGGATTCAAAATTGGCTATGAACGCAACAACCGAATTTGCGAAGAAATCAGAGTTGAATTCAATTGATGCCGGCTATGAACGCCGAAAAGTTCAATTGGAGAATGATCCTGGTTTGACACCGGAGAATAGAAAAGACGCAATCAAAACTGAAATTGAGAAAATTAAGGAAAAAGTCAATCTCGCGATACGTGACACGGAGCAACTAATAGACAAAGATGGAAATTTGAGTGATCGAAAAAAACTGATTACCTTAAGATCAATTCTAAATGATCTTGACAATGAACTTAAAACAACATCAGAATCTATTGCTTTAAAAGAGGAAACTAAAGAAAGATCAATCAATGAAAATAATTATAAGGCTGAAAATCAAAGTCAAACAATTTCCATTAGTGATGAGCGTAAAAAGGAATTGTTAAGAGGGAATGTTGTTCTACCTGATGTTCAGGCAACTTACACGACTAAATCTGAACTGGAGACTCAGGATCGTCAGCTTGAACAATATGAAAATTACCTAAACGAGGCTATAATACAACAAGAAGAAAAGGTTGCAACTTCACCAGAGGACGCCCAGACAAAATCAGAGCTTAACTGGTTGAAATCAGAGCGCGAAAATGTTCAGAAAAAACGCCGTTCTGTGAGGATCTCACTTGGCGAATTGGAAAAACAGGAAGTTATTGCGGAAAGATCAGCTGAAAGGGTCGTGAATAGTCCCGAATTAAGAACGCTGGATCAGCGTGAAGTCCATTTAAGTTCGAAGCTGGAGCAAACGGGTCTTTCCAAAAAAGAACGAAAACAGACGGAAGCTGAACTGAATTCTGTGAAGCAAGAACAACAGAAGGTTGAGGGACAATTATTAACAAACGAATTAAGAAAAGAATCCTCCAGCGGTCAGGATCTTGCGAAACTAGTAGCAAACACTTCAGGGCAGACTGAAGTGACTACACTTACCAATAAAATAGCCACATTGCAAAAGGAATCTGATGATGAGGAGATCGCTCAATTGAATAAAAAAGCTTTAGAAACAAAGGATGGTCAGGAGAAGAATTACCTATTGACTGAAGCATTGAAAAAACAGGAAGCATCGAATGATCGTTTACAAGAGGCTGCTGTGGAAAGTCAGTTAGAGGTGATACAGAAAGAAAGTGGAGCAATGAGTTTGGAGACTCTTCAGGAGCTGGAAGTCAAAAAACGCAGGTATACTATCCAAATTGGGGAATTGACCAAGATAATTGAAGAACTTGACGCGAAAATGGCATCTACTAAACCAAAGGCAGCTACAGCTCTTATTACCCAAAAACAAGCAAAAGTAGAAGAGCAGTTAGCTATCAAAAAACAGTTGACTATTTTGGAACAAAAGATCAGTGCTCAACAAGCCGTTCAGACCCGACCAGAGACGATCTCCAAAGCGGCAACGGAGCAGAATGTAAGTTATCAGGAAGAGCGTGAAATTGCCAGTTCAGAAGCTTACAAACGTTATGTAGAGAAGGCAATACCTGCATTGGAACTTGAAAAACAATTTGCTACTTTAGAGGCGCAGTTGAAAGATGCACGTTCCGAGAGTAGGGCAATTACGACGAATGCAGTGAATGATCCTTCACCCGAAAATAAGTTGAAAGTTCAACAGCACGCTCAGCAAGTGGCTCAACTGGAAAAACAACTGGTAGCCTCGAAACAGGAACTATTGGCGAAGCAACAAATAGCAAATTCAGAACTACCGTCAAATGGTACAGAAGCTATGAAATGGCAGAATTTATTGAAACGAGGCGTTGAACCAGTTCAGAGAGCGGCAATCATTGCTGCATTAGTTCCTATGCCAGTCAGTGGACTCGAAATCGATAAAACGGCTGTTCCCGCGATCATGTCAAAACCAATTCCTGTTGATGTAAAAAGTCCAACTGGACTTGTATACCGCGTTCAGGTAGGAGCCTTCTCTAAACCTATTCCTCAGGATCGCTTCAGGGAATTCAATCCGGTTTCAGGAGAAACTTTGGAGAATGGCATCACGCGCTATATGGCCGGTTATTTTAATAGCTCTACAAATGTTACAGTAGCACGGGATAAGATTAGAGCTATTGGATATAAAGATGCTTTCGCTATTGCGTACTGCGACGGAAAGCGCATTTCGATCGCTGAAGCAAGAGCATTGGAGGCTAGTGGTAGATGCGTGCCAAAAGGAGAGAACGAGCTTATTCTGGAAATGGCTACGAATACAGCAGTTAATTTAGGTATCACTGTATCTGATTCGGTTCTTCCTCCACTTCCTGAGGTAGATTATATCATGGTTCCGGGAGGAGTAAAATCAGAGCCTGTGGAGAAATATCCTGGCTTATTCTATACGGTACAGGTCGGCGTATTCAACAATCCTGTCAATGCGAATGTGGTCAATGTCATGCAGCCATTGATGAGTAAACGATTACCGAATGGTCAGATCAGGTATTCGTCTGGTATGTATGCTACAATCGATGAGGCCAGACCTAAAAAACAGGAGGCGATTGATAAGGGAATTAAAGATGCGTTCATTACTGCTTACTACAAGTCGCAACGTATTACCCTTGCGGAAGCAGAGCAATTATTGTCACAAAATGGACCATCAATACTTGAGTCTAACAGAGTTACTGAAGTCAAAGGAAATACAGAAATATTGAAGGTGAATGAAAAAACGTCGGACAAGAATTCGATATCGACAAATCTGTCAAGCGAAGTGAAGATTGATCCAAAACTGATTATAACGGAAGTGAAGGTAGAAGAGAGGGTACAGATCGTTTCAAAAAAGACATTTGATGAATTCCCTCGGGAAGTACTGAACCGATATAACAGTCACGGTAGTTTCTATTACGATGAGCAAGATAAGCGTGTTAAATCAGCGATAGCAAATTCCAGAGAAGAATTGCCTCAAGTTTATTATTTCAAGGATGACATCGATACGGTGTTAGTTATGCAGCCCACTGTTATAAACGGAAAAACAGTCCATATAGATTTTGCTGGTTCATCCATACCAGGAGATTTCACGGATTGGTTGTTACGTTACAACTATCGACGTGAGTTCAAAAGTTCTGAGGGTACAACCACTTTAAGGATCTTTGCAGTTCCAGAAGAGCAGTTGGATGTATTGAAAGGAAAGTTGGGAGAGTTTGGATTAAGCGCTATTATCGAAGAATAGTTGGGTATGGAATTATTTTACGCTTCAAGAACGAAAATACAAGAGGATTTTTCCACGGAGGAATTATTGGTGGAGATGAAGGATTTGATTGTCTACAACGACGATGTGAATACATTCGACCATGTGATCACTTCTCTGATGGAAGTCTGTGGACATGAGTTACACCAAGCTGAGCAATGCACAATCATTATACATTACAACGGTAAATGTCAGGTGAAGCACGGAGATTTCGAGGAATTGAAACCCATGTGCGTTGCTTTGCTGGATCGAGGTTTGTCTGCAGTGATTGAATAATTGCTCTAAGCATTTGTAAAAAACAAAAAACACCCTATATTTGCATCGTATTCCTGATTTTAAAGGAATATTTTCGGCTTCGTAGCTCAACTGTATAGAGCATCAGATTACGGCTCTGAAGGTTTCAGGTTAGAATCCTGACGAGGTCACAAATTACTCCAAAAGTCCCATTCCTGTTAGGTTTGGGACTTTTTTATGTGCATTTTAATTCAATATTATTTCATTTCAAAAAGCCCTTAATTTTAAGTATAACAGTTAGTTAAATGATTAATGATAGTTAGAACTGTTGAGAGGGTTCATCTCAAATAGCCGGAAGTTTTGCAACCTAATTTCCCTTCATTGTTTCACTAATCAATTTTATGTCAAAATAGTTGTATATAATCGAAATATATCCGATTATTGTGTGAAAATATAACAATTTGGATTTTTTAAGACTTATAAAAGATTATACCAATGCCCCAATTACAAGGCATGTCCTTCTGGAAATCCTCAGGGAATACAAACGACCAAATGACAAGATTAGCGAATTGATCAAGAATGGTGAACTTGTTTCGTTAAGAAGGGGATTGTACGTGCCAGGTCCTTCAACGGGTCTACCGATACCT
>JBIITO010000014.1:0-33540 GCA_044340465.1 Crocinitomicaceae bacterium
AAGTCAGAAAAACGAAAGGTTTTGAGGGAATGGAAAGGGAGGAAATCAATGGACTTTTTATAGAATTTCAAAAGTCCATTCGTTAAAAATGTTTTACATATTGTTTTACAGAACGAATTTTAAGACATAAAAAAACCCTTGTAATCATTTGATATACAAGGGTTTAACACTTTTAACTTCGCGGTCTGGACGGGACTCGAACCCGCGACCCCATGCGTGACAGGCATGTATTCTAACCAACTGAACTACCAAACCAATTTTCTTCGTGTCCTATCAACAGCAGTTGAATTCAGAAATTGTCTAATGCTTTTCGTTAAAAGCGGATACAAAAGTATAAGAAAATTTATTTACTCCAAACAAATGATGAAAAATCTTATTCGATTTGAGTCAATATTTAATGATGGTGAACACGCTCGTACGAAGGTTACCATTGAGTTGAACAAAGTAATTGCCTTTTTCTGCAGGTAAATTGATCCTTGTAACTCCGCTTTCATCCAATGGTATTTGCATAATCGTTCTACCACTAGCGTCAAGCAATTCGATAGATCTATAGTCTGTCGGGTGCGAAAATCTGACCATTATATCTGAATTGGTGGGATTGGGAAATACGGTTACCCGTGAGTCACCCGCACTTCGAATGCTGAGTTGGTCTTGAAAAATTAGGGTTCCGTTCTCATCTAATTTGGATAAACGGTAATACGATAAGTTCGTAATAGGGAGCGAATCGAGATAGCTGTAATCATTAACATCAAGTGCCTGATTGGTAACGGGTACGGCGTGAAGAAAGTTCCAGTTTGTCCCATCCGTTGATCGCTCGAGTAAATACATTTCCTGAAAGGATTCAGATGCGCTGCGCCATTTGAGATAATTAAACGCTTCGAGCGCTATTCCTTCAAAGGAAATTAGGGTGGTACTTAAACCACTATTGGATATCATGCAGACCTGTTTGGCTTGGATACAGTTTTCAGGGATGGGCATACCTTGATCGGCTCCGGAAGAACAATAAGAGAGCGTAGATCCAAAGGTTCCTTGGTTCTTTATGTTTCCGTTGACCAAATTGAGCGCTCCGTTACCAGTGATCGTTGCCCCAGATTGATTGGTAATATTGCCTTTTTGTAATTCGATACAGCAACTAACGCACATTTGAATACTGCCTTCATTTTTTATATTGCCTAATAATGACTTGTAAAATGCTCCATTAGCAAATTGTAAGGTTGCACTAGGGTGAATATTCATATTCCCGTTCAACTGATGAAGGGCAGCATTATCCAGTAGCATGGATCCGTAATTATCCATATTCAAATTCACAAAAACAGAAGCATTTTGTATCGAAAATAATCCTCCGCTCCCCACATTTAGCGATCGAACCGTAATTGCTCCATAAGCGAGTACGACCGAATTATTCACAAAAAGATCAGATACCGTCGAGGTTATCGCACCACTTGAATTTACCCTTATTCTCCCGAAAGCTGAACTGTTAACCGTTCCTGTTAGCGCAATGGGATGATTGATAGTCAAAGTGTCTGTTGAAATAGTGTAACCCGGAAAGCAACCGCAAGGAGTTGAGTTGTTTATGGACCAAACAGTAGTGGTGTTATTCCAGTTGCCATTACTGAGGGTGTAATACTTTTTTGCTTTTGCAAATGAGCTGATCATCAAACTCACAAGCAATATAAATAAGGTCTTCATGACAAAATGTGTTTGTTGTTTTTGCAACTAAACTACATCGCGCATGTTCCCTTTGAAAGACTAATTAAACCACACTCGGTAGGCGTTCAATGAATCTTCAACTAATCGTGATTGAATCGCTAATCGAACAGATCGGTCGAAAGGTATTTGTCGCCGCGATCACAGATGATGCATACAACCATTCCTTCTGACAGGTCATTGATAAACTTTAAAGCTGCAGCAACGGATCCACCGCTACTCATCCCACCAAAAACACCTTCTTCAGAGGCTAATCTGCGGGCCATGCTGCGGGCTTCCGGTTCCGTAACTTCGATGATACGATCAACTCGTTCTGACTCGAATATTCCAGGAAGGTACTCCTGTGGCCATTTACGAATGCCTGGAATTTTAGCGTTGTCTGCAGGTTGAGCGCCGACTATCGTTATGTTCGGATTTTGCTCCTTTAAATACCTCGATACACCCATGATCGTTCCTGTTGTACCCATTGCTGAGACAAAATGTGTTACCTTGCCTTCTGTATCTCGATAGATCTCTGGTCCAGTTGTTTTATAGTGCATTCCTGGATTATCCGGATTGTTGAATTGATCCAGAGAGATAAACCCTTCTTTTTCTACCTTTTGTCGTGCGTAATCAATCGCTGCTTCCATACCGCCTGTCTCGGGAGTAAGAGTCACAGTGGCACCATAGGCGCGCATCGTTTGCACACGCTCGCGGGTTGAATTCTCCGGCATGACGAGTTCGATGTGCAATTGGTAGAGTTGAGCAATCATCGCTAAGGCAATTCCTGTATTGCCGCTTGTGGCTTCGATCAATTTGGAATCCGCCTGGATAATTCCTTTCTCAATCCCGCCAGAAATAAGGCCATAGGCAGCTCGGTCTTTAACGCTGCCTCCGGGATTGTGTCCTTCGAGTTTTGCGAGCAGTTTCACCTTTGGATTAGGGTTGATTCGGCTTAATTCAACCAGAGGTGTATTTCCGATGAAATCCAGAAGCTTAGCCATGATGTTTCCCTTTTTGTATAATGAGTTCCGGCTGATGATAGACGGTAGAATAGGGGTCGACACTTTCCGTAAGCCATACATTTCCTCCAATCACCGAATGGTGTCCGATCGTGGTTCGTCCACCAAGGATAGTGGCTCCTGCATAAACGACCGAATGATCTTCGATAGTTGGATGTCTTTTGACCTCTGCCATTTCTTTTTTAACACTCAATGCACCAAGCGTAACCCCTTGGTAAAGTTTTACGTGATCTCCGATAACCGTTGTTTCACCGATCACGACACCTGTTCCGTGATCTATAAAGAACCAGGAGCCAATCTGAGCGCCAGGATGAATGTCAATACCTGTTTTTCCATGAGCAAGTTCCGTAAACATGCGTGGAATAAATGGCACTCCTTGTTTGAAAAGCTGGTGAGCGATACGGTAAATGGAAATAGCATAGAATCCTGGATAGGTTCGCATCACCTCATCAATGCTTTTAGCAGCAGGATCCCCTTGCTCAATGGCTTCTGCATCTTTCAGTAGGAGTTGATAGGTATCCTCTAATTTCTCGAAAAAGTTTTGTGCTGTTTCTTCGATGGAATCATGGAAGTCCTTTTCTACATGAATGAGCAAAATACGCAAAGCTGATCCAACTCTCGAAATTTCGTCCTCCAATTGATCCTTGAACTGGATTTGCTTGTTGCTATATGCCGGAAAGAGAATTCCAAGAATGGAATCAATAAATTGCTCGATCAGTTGCGGAGAGGGGAGATTCTTCCGTTCTGCATGCTGCTGGAGCAAATGGGATCTGAAAGAGCTATTCATCTAAAGTATAACGCCCGCAGCAACTGTATTGTTCGTATTCTCATTGATCAAAATGAATGCTCCGGTTTTACGATTCTTTTTGTACGAATCATAGCTTATCGCGTCTGCCGTTTTGATAGTTACTTTGCAGAACTCGTTAAGATTCATCGTGCCATCAGAGGGTTTGTCTTCGAACGAATGAATATCGATAGTGGCATCGACCTCTTTGATAACCGCCTTTGACCGGAAACTGTTCTGTTGCAAGAGTAATTTTTGTCCACTTTGGAAGGGTTTGTTATCCATCCAGCAGAGAGTTGCTTCGATTACGTTCTCTACATTTGGCACTTCTGATGTTCTGACAATGCTACTTCCACGACTTAGATCAAAATCTTCGCTCAGGTGAATTACCACAGGTTCGCCAGCATGTGCATCTTCTGCTTCTTGCTGATGTTTCTCGATCTTTTCGATGGTTGTTGAAACATCTAGCGGAAGCAACTGTACTTTATCACCTTTTCTTAATGTTCCACTCAGAATACTCCCTGCATAACCGCGATAATCGTGAAGCGCATCTGTTTGTGGTCTGATCACATACTGCACCTGAAAGCGAGCTTCTTGCACATCCTCTTCGTGTGCGATCTCTACGTTTTCAAGAAACTCAAACAAAGAACCTTCCTTATACCAGCTCAATTTTTCAGACGAATGCACCACATTATCTCCGGCTAATGCACTCACGGGTATAAATGATGTTTTTTTGAGTCCGATCTGTTTCGAAAACTCTTGATAATCCGCCTTGATCTGTTCAAATACGTCCTCTTTGTAGTCTACAAGGTCCATTTTGTTGACGCAGATCAGGATGTGCGGAATACCCAGAATTCCAGAAATAATACTGTGACGCTTTGTTTGGTCGGTAATTCCGTTTCGTGCATCGATCAGAATGATGGCAAGATCCGCGTTGGATGCTCCCGTGAACATGTTTCTGGTGTATTGCGCATGACCCGGAGTATCTGCAATAATAAACTTGCGTTTCTCTGTTGAGAAATATTTGTAGGCGACATCGATCGTAATTCCTTGCTCGCGCTCAGCCCGTAATCCATCTGTTAGTAAAGCCAGATCGATATCGGTGTCCACACCGGTCGATTTACTCTGGCGTGTTAATGTTTCTATGATATCCGTAGAGATTGACTTGCTGTCGTACAATAAGCGCCCGATCAAGGTGCTTTTCCCGTCATCTACGTTTCCTGCGGTAAAAAATCTTAATAATTCCATTTTTTCAGTTATTAGGCATTAGGTAATAGAAAATAGGCTTTGTTCCTTGTTCCTTGCTCTCCTTTCTGAATTAAAAATACCCCCCCTTCTTTCTGTCTTCCATTGCGGCTTCGCTCACCCGGTCGTCCATACGTGTGGCACCGCGTTCGGAGATCTTTGTTTCCTTGATCTCTGCAATGATGTCGTCTACCGAATACGCTTCACTTTCAACGGCTGCGGTACAAGTCATATCACCCACGGTGCGGTAGCGTACATTTCTCTTCACGATCACGTCCGAAGGCTCTATGGTGACGAATTCATTGGTGTTCATCAGCTGACCATGTTCCGTTAGTATACACTCTCGTTCATGGGTGAAGTAGATCGAAGGCAGGTCAATGTTTTCGCGCTTGATATAGTTCCATACATCAAGTTCTGTCCAGTTTGAAATCGGGAAGACACGCACGTTTTCTCCTTTATCGATCTTTCCGTTGTAAATGTTCCATAACTCCGGTCGTTGTTTTTTTGGATCCCACTGACCGAATTCATCCCGTACAGAGAAGATGCGTTCTTTCGCACGTGCTTTTTCTTCATCCCTACGAGCACCACCAATACATGCATCGAATTCGAATTCTGCGATGACATCGAGTAGGGTATAGGTCTGCAAACCATTTCGACTTGGGAATTTCCCTCGCCCATCTTGTAAATTACGCGCTTTGATGGTGTCTTCTACTTTTCTAACGATGAGTTGCTCACCTAATTTTGCTGCCAGTTCATCACGAAAAGTGAGCGTTTCTTCAAAGTTATGCCCAGTGTCTACATGCACTAGAGGAAAAGGAAATTTCCCCGGTCGGAAAGCTTTCAAAGCGAGATGTACGAGACAAATACTATCTTTTCCACCGCTAAAAAGTAAGGCAGGACGGTCGAATTGACCTGCCACCTCTCGTAGAATGTAAATCGCTTCGGCCTCCAATTGATCTAAATAATCCATTTTATTCATTCTCTTTTTTTAAGTGTGCAAGCCACACTCTTTTTTATCATTTTGTTCCCACCACCAACGTCCGGCTCTGAAATCTTCACCTTCACGGATAGCCCGTGTGCACGGCTGACAACCAATACTCACAAAACCGCGATCGTGAAGCACGTTGTAAGGGATATTATTCTGCGAAATTACGGCTTTTACCTCTTCCAGACTCCAGTTTGCCAGTGGATTGACTTTCTGAATTTTTCGTTGTTCGTCGTAGTCGATAACGGGTAATTGACTTCGGTTCTCAGAATGTGCGCTGCGAATACCTGTTATCCAGCATTCTACGCCTTTTAAAGCCCTGTTTAAAGGCTCTACTTTACGAATGTTGCAGCATTCTTTTCGGTTTTCCAGAGATTCATAAAAACTGCTTGCTCCTTTTTTCGTGACAAGTTCCTGAACGTGTTCTGTAGATGGAAAATAAACTTCAATGTCTTTTTTGTAACGATCGCGTGTACTGTTTAATACACTGTACGTTTCTGGGAAAATACGCCCTGTATCCAGCGTGAATACTCGGATTGGCAGATCATTACTAAAAATATAATGAGTAATTACCTGATCTTCCCAACTCATACTGGTTGAGAAGGCAGCTTTGTCAACGAAAAGATCGGCGATCTTTTTTAGAAGTTCCTCTGCGGGTAAGTTACTGTACGAAAGGTCTAATTTCATTTAGTTAGTTGTTTAGATAGATCATAGATCTCGTGCCAGTCAGCATGAGACAAATTTATGTTTTCGGCAGTGGCAGCATTATGAATTCGCTCTTTGTTTAGACTTCCAATGATAGGCAAGGCTCCCAATTTGTGTATCCATGCGACTGCCAATTGTTCGATGTTGGAGTTGTATTTTTTGCCGAGGTTGGCTAAAGTTTTACGCAAAGTCCGTGCACTATCATCGGTGCCATTCAAGATGCGACCATCTGCAAGAGGACCAAAAGCCATAGGTTTAGAGTAATTTTCTTTGATGAAATCGATGCGTCCATCAATCAACGCCGAGGTATTGAGTAGATTGAGTTCAAAATGATTTGTAACCACTTCGTTTGCGAGACGGGATGCAAAAAGTTTATGCTGCTGAACGTTAAAGTTGGAGACTCCTACATGTTTGATCTTCCGGCGTAATTGTAATCCGGTTAGGGTGGATGCAACAGCGTCTACATTCATCAACGGATCAAAGCCATCCAATAGAAGTACGTCAAGATGATCTGTTTGTAAATTAGAAAGTGATTGCTCGATCTGCTCCTTGATGCCTTTTTCAGTAAGTTCTTTATAGTCGGTTCCTCCATCCGCCTGAGGAAATCGAATACCGATCTTGGAGAATAATACGATATCCTTACGCTGGATGATAGTCAGATCCTTGAGTGCCTGACCTACTAATCGTTCAACCTCCCCGCTTCCATAAGCAGCAGACACATCAAAGGCATTGATACCTAATTCGAGCGTGTAGGAAAGAATATCTTTTACTTTTTCAAGACTGAGATCTGCTTTTTCGGTCCATCTCCAGAAGCTATAAATTGCATTGGAGGTTTCAGGACCAAAATCACTCAAGAGTACTTTTTTCATAGATTATTTTAATAGCGTTAGTAGTATTATACGAAGGCTTACAATAATAATTACGATCCCCACGATGAGCATCATGGCTTTTACATTTAACTTTTTAGATAACAATGCTGCAATTGGGGCAGCACATACCCCTCCAAGAATGAGGCCTAAAATCGTTTGCCAGTGTGAACCGCCTAAGATCGTAAGAAAGGTAAATGAACTGGCAAGCGAAACGAAGAATTCGGCGAGATTCACAGAACCTACAACTAATCGAGGATGCTTACCCTGAGCAATCAGCGTAGAAGATACCACAGGGCCCCAACCACCTCCACCAATTGAGTCGAGAAAACCTCCGAAGGTAGCTAGGAGACCTGCACGCTTTACGCGTTTTCTACCTTGTTTTTTTCGAACCACTTTGTAAATTATCAGTATTCCTAGAAATAATGTATATACACCGACAATCGGTTTTATAAAGGTACTGTAATTCTCAAATTCGGTTAATACATAAGCTCCTAAAATGGCACCGAGTACCCCTGGAATAACAATGGCTTTGAAAAGCCTATTGTGGACATTTCCAAATTTAAGGTGCATTAATCCGGAAACGCCGCTGGTGAAGATCTCAGAAGCATGTACACTCATACTGGCTACTGCAGGTGAAATACCAAATGAAAGAAGAAAGGTTGTAGCACTTACACCGTAAGCCATTCCAAGTGCGCCGTCGATCATTTGGGCGATGAAGCCGCCTAGCATAAAATAGAGGAAGCTTGAATCCAACTGATCAATAAGACCTGCGGAATAATTCCAAATAGTTGCGGGTGGTAATATCGAGAAAACAATGTGCCCCGATATCATAACAGTTAGTACGAAAAGCAAATTCAAAAGAATCCTTTTGATGTTTGGTTCATACCATTTTCGGGATGTTTTCTTCACAAGAGCTGAGGTAATCTTGTTAAGTTTTGTAACCTTTTTATGAAAATCCCCTTTCAAACTGGGTCGTAAGATATCTAGGTCCTCTATGGCATTGTCGATATCTTCGGGTATGATGTCGTTGAGTAACTCCTTCAAACGTTTAGCGACAGTCGGGGATTTTCCGTTTGTGGAGATAGCGATCTTCAAATTTCCTTTTGAAATAACAGAAGATAGATAGAAATCACATAGCTCGGGTTTGTCTGCCGCATTGTATAATAACCCTTTTTTCCGTACGATTGATCCGATTTTCTCTGACAGATGAATATCATTTAATGCGGATATAACAAGTCTTATCCCATCGAGATCGGATTCTTCAAATTCTTTTTCAAAAATGCGGACATGTTTATACTGACTTCCAATTTCACGTAATTCTTGATCGATTTCTTTCCCCACTAATACAACCTGTGCGTCTGGTGAATGAAGGAGCAGGTTGCTTAGTTTTTCCAAGGCTACCGGTCCGCCTCCTATAATGAGTATGGGCAGTTGATCAGCCTTGAAAAAGAGCGGATATAATTGATTTTTATCTTTTGATGTTGATTTCATTTTAAATGGTTCTTTTGAGTGAAGAACTTCGTTCGAGGATCACTTGCAATTGGATACCGATCATGTTTTGAAGGTACTTTACATTTGATTGAATTTGCCCCATGTAGTAACAAACCAGTTTGACTTGCTCCGAAATTCTTGTATTTATACCTGTTAGATAACGCTGTTCCACAAGTGAATTGTTTCCAGGAGTATAGAATATTTCTGCAGAGGTCTGAGCACCGAATAATGGGGATAGATCTCTAAAATAAGCCACCTGTAATCTCATTCTGTTCGTTGTGTTTCGATTAATAAATGTGCGAAGCTCATTTCTGAAACGAAAGTTCAATTTGCTATCTTGGAAAGTGAATGCCGTGGAATATTGAAGAAATAGTCGGTATTCCCTGGAGGTTACACCACCATAATGCTCGAAATAGGCATAACCCAAACCTAGTCGGTGATTTTTTATCAAACTTCGGTCAACGGTAATTCTCGCTAGGGCTGTTCTTCGTTGATTGATGAATGAATCACAAAGTCGATATCCCAAATCTGTGACGATGCCCCAATCATTTTGTTTAATATTCAAAACAAAACTGCTCCATAAATTGCTTTCAAAAGGTCGTTGACCATGAAGTGATAACGCGGTGGGAAAAAATACAAGAAGTAATACCCCGAGACGCATCAATTATAGTTCAACGTGATCTTTTTCGATCGAACCTGTGTGTTTCCAAGTGCAACTACTTCACCAGCCACAATCGTCGCCGGTGCTGGAATGCGCAGCAGATTTACTTGTTTGGAAATGTTTTTTGCAGTTCCGATAACTGTTTGTTGTGTTTTTAGACTTCCGTTACTTATCACTGCAAATGGGGTCTTTTCCTTTCCTGCTTTTGAATAAAGAGAAGCAATTTCGTCAAGTTTATTTAGTCCCATAAGAATCACAAGTGTACCCTTCAACGCTGCCAATTTTTCGATCTCCGGATTTAAGGAGCCATCAGAAAGAGTGGCGGTTACTACCGTGAAATGATTGCTAACGCCTCGATGAGTTACAGGAATACCCCCTAGGGCAGGCACGGAAATGGAGCTGGAGATGCCAGGGATAACTTCTATTGCGATCCCAAATAATTGAATGAATTGAATTTCCTCAAATCCACGACCAAACACAAAGGAGTCACCACCTTTCAAACGAACAACATGTCCGTATTTCAACGCGCAGTCTACGATAAGCGAATTAATCTCTTTTTGTTTCAGCGCTTTTTGTCCGCGGCGCTTGCCCACAAAAATGATTTTTGCATTCGGCGCTTCACTCAGTAATTCTTCATTGACCAATGCGTCGTACAAAATGACATCAGCTTGACGAATGGCTTTGAGGCCCTTTAAAGTGATTAGTTCGGGGTCTCCGGGTCCTGCGCCGACGAGCGTAATCTTTGGCTCTTTTATCGTTGTTTCCATGTTATATTTTTTTTAAATCGTTGTAATGGGTTTTAATCTGGTCTACCAGTGAACTCAACTCCTTGTTATATTGCGCGGCAAAGGTCTCACTCGGAGTGGTGGTATTGATTCTTGTAACAAAACTCTGGAAGGTGTTTTCCTCCGTAAAACCAAAAGTTGGCCCCAGATGTTTGTCGAAATCAATAAGGATGCCCGCATGTGTATTGCAATGCACTTTATTTTCAATGAGCAGTGCTTTGGCTGCATGAATAGCTGCTGCGTAGGAATGATAAATACTGTCGCCCCAAGCACCAATCGTGTAGCTTTCGTTGGCTAGTTTAAGTTTTTCATCGGCATCCATCAACAATGTCGCCACAAGGTCGATCATTACTCCGGCACATTCACCCACACCAATGGCTGTTTTGAATTTATCTTCATTCCCCCAATCGATGTAATCGGATTCGGTAACTGTTGCTGTATCGGCTAAAGGTTTCAAAAGGTCGTAGAAATATCTATTTCCCTGACGATCATAATATTCGTTGAAGGTTTCATCTTTTTCATTGTTCTCATAGTCCTTGAACAAAGTACGAAGCACATCCAAAATACGTTTGCTTGGAAATTTGATGACCTTTTCAGCAATACGGCCATGGCCATTGCCCAAACTACCACCGCCTAACAACAATTGTAAAGCGGGTAAGGTTCCGTCAGCTGCTTTGATGGAGCTGCCGTGTAACCCAATATGTGCCAAACCATGCTGACCACACGAATTCATACAGCCACTGATCTTTATCTTGATATTCTGTTCAAATAAAAGCTCTGGGAATTCAGCACGTATGAGATCTTCAATCACAACGGAAACTTCAGTACTGTTGGAGATGCCTAAATTACACGTATCGGTTCCCGGACAAGCCGTAACATCTGCAACACTATTCCATCCGGATGCATTTAAACCTATGGATTCAAGTTCCAGGTAAAGTGCTTCCAGTTCTTCTGCTTTGATGAACTTTAAAAGAATACTCTGATCGATGGTGAAACGGATATCTTCGGAAGCATATTGCTCAACGATTGCAGCCAATTTTCGAGCTTGATCTGTATTAAAATTGCCAAGTAGTATTTTAACGTATGCACCATAATAACCTTCTTGTTTTTGTTCGAAAACGTTGGTTTTTAACCACGTTTTGAAGGAAGTGTTTGTTGTGTTCCGACTAATCTCTTCCATAGAGGTTTGATTTACGGTACCGGAAAGAACTACATTTTGTTCGAAGGTTATAAAGTCATTCTCCGGTTCATATTGCACGGCTTTGATCTCCTTTTTCACAAGTTCTATGAAAGCGTCAAAACCTATTTTTTGAACCAGATACTTCATGCGCGCTTTATTGCGACTGTTGCGCTCACCGTGACGGTCAAAAATACGAATACTTGCTTCGATGAATGGAATGATTTCTTTTGCAGGCAGGAATTCATAAGCAACATACGCTAAGAAGGGTTGCGCACCCAATCCTCCTCCAACGAGCACTTTAAATCCTTTCTCTCCCTGTTGTATCTTTGGAATGAACCCAAAATCATGTATAAATGTATAAGCATCATCCGCGTCTGAAGAGGAAAATGCGATCTTGATTTTACGACCAAGTTCTTGTCCGAATGGTTTACGAAGAAAATAGCGGAATACAAGATCAGCATACGGAGCTACATCGAACGGTTCATTTTTATCAATTCCGGTAACTGCACTCGCCGTTACATTTCTCACGGTGTTACCACATGCTTCGCGAAGAGTTACGTCATCTTTTTCCAGATCTGCCCATAACTCAGGTGTTCGATCCAAACTTACGTAATGTATTTGTATATCTTGTCGTGTAGTAATGTGTAAATGCCCGGTGCTATATTCGTCTGAAACAGCAGCAATCCTACGCAATTGGTTGGGAGTTACTTTTCCAAAAGGAAGTTTGATGCGGATCATCTGTACTCCCTGTTGACGTTGACCGTAAACGCCACGCGCTAATCTCAAAGCTTTGAACTTATCTTCAGCAATTTCACCATTTTTAAATGAGGCGATTTTATCACGTAATTCGATAATATCCCGTTCTACGACTGCTTGCTTGTTCTGTGAAGCTATATTTTCAATACCGTCTCTGAATCTTGCCATTTCAAAATATATTAATATCCATCGGATTAGTAGGGGATGATCTTGCGCGACCCTCTTTACTAAAAATTTCCACAAAATAACAATCAAAAATTGGTTGCTGCAAGAAATTAATGAAAAAATCGACGATATATCCTAGTCTTTAAGTAGGATATAATTCATTGAATTTGTGTTCCATATGTTGTGCAAAGAGGTGCTCAGTAGAGTTTGAAGGAGGCCTGAGCTATGCTTTTTTGCAAATACTGAAATCATTGCTCATTGATTTAATTATGCTGCTTTGGCTTTGTTAACACATATCCCAATCCGGCAGCAAGAGTCCATTGTTTTTCTAATACATAATAGTAGGCTGGAAAAGTAAGTATAAGTCGCTTGTTTTTGAGTACATTGAACTGTGGTCCTACCCCGAGCACTGGAATTACAAAAGGTTTGGGATCATCGTTTTGGAATCGTAAAGAAGGCATCATAAGGAAGGATAAGTTGAAAGCTTTAGTTTTTAGTTTGATGCCCGGACCTCCAAAATTGGTAAAGATGCCTCGACCATCCGTCGCAAAGGCCAATTGTCCTTCAAGTCCAATAGAAATTCCATTTTTCTCCTGGGTATATCCAAAGTAGCTGATCAAAATGAGTAAGTACGATAGTAATGTTTTCATGATCATATACGATTAAAAAAATTCCACCCCAAAGGTAGGGTGGAATTTCAACTGGCAGGAAGTAACCAGTTATAGGTTTGGTTGTTTGGTTACGCGCAAATATGGTTTAATGGTTTTAAACCCTTTGGGAAACTTATCTTTGGCGATCTCGTTAGTAATTGCCGGAGTGATCACTACCGGATCACCATGTTTCCAGTTGGCAGGCGTAGCTACTGAATAATTGGCTGTCAATTGAAGCGAATCAATTACCCTCAATAATTCGTCGAAGTTTCTGCCTGTTGATGCCGGATAAGTCAATGTAAGTTTAACTTTCTTATCCGGACCGATCACAAAAACCGAGCGAACTGTGAATTTATCTGATGCATTCGGATGGATCATTCCGTAAAGGTTGGAAACGTTCATATCGGGATCGGCTATGATTGGAAAGTCAACTTTTGTTTCTTGTGTTTCATTGATATCCTCTATCCAGCCATAATGGGAATCCAATGCGTCAACGCTCAGTGCAATCGTTTTGACATTTCTCTTTTCAAATTCTGTTTCCAGTTTTGCAACAGTTCCCAATTCAGTGGTACATACAGGTGTGAAATCTGCGGGGTGAGAAAAAAGCACGCCCCAGCTATTTCCTAACCATTCATGAAAATGAATTGTTCCCTTTGTTGTCTCCGCCGTAAAGTTCGGCGCTATATCTCCTAATTTCAATGACATGATGATTCTATCTTTTTATAATTAATAAGTATATTTCAAAGTTACACCATAAGTTCTAGGATCTCCGAGAACACCACCATATAGTCCTGAGTTACCAGCTGCTGCTTGTAATTGTTCGAAGTAATTGGTGTTTGCAAGGTTACGACTCCAAACAGAGAATGACACATTGTTTGATCTAAATCCAACTCGTGCATTGAGTAGGGTGTAGCCATCAATAGTAAGCACTTTGGATGGGGAAGGGTTAGAAGAATATTCTGATCGGTAAGAAAGTTCAGATCCGATGAAGAACCGGCCTAATTTACCCAAAAAGGTTCCTTTCGTAGATAATTCAGCACCTAACGTCGAATTCCACTTGGAGATTCCCGGTAAAACACCTCCGGAAATATCCTTGTAAGCCAACTGTACATTTTTTCCTGTTACCGGGTCCTTAGTAGTGGCTCCGGTCTCTTCAAGTGGCAATGGTGCATTGGTGAATTTGACATAGCGTCCATCCGTATATGCTACGCTACCTGTCAAAGAAAGGATGTTTTTGTATTGATAGCTTGCATCTACTTCAAATCCTTTAACGTTTACTTTTTCTGCATTTGCAAGATAACCTCGGTTAACACCCAATTGAGGACTTTGAACATTTGTTTGGTAGTTAGAAATGTCAGAATTGTGAAGAACAAAGTTCAATATAGCACCCCTAAATGGTTTTGTTTTGATACCAAACTCTAAATGCTGAGTGTATTCAGGTTTAATTACTGCTAAATCCAGATTGGGGTCTCCGTTGTCCAAGGTAGGAAGACCGCCCACATTCACTCCAACCGGTTTGTAAGCCGTAGAATAAGTCGCAAAAACATTGAGTCTGTGGTTTGGTTGATACCCAATGGTTAGGTTACCGGATAGGTCTTCATTTGTTGTTGAAGCATTGAACTTTTGATTCGAGTATACCGATTTTTTCAGATTCAAGAGGTCTTTATTGGTGGTTTGCAAGCCGCCATAAGTTTGTCTGTCGAAATCAACGGACTTGCGGTCGTAATTGTAGCGAAGGCCTCCAATAAGATGAAATACCTTGGCAAGCGTAACGTCCAACTGACCAAATCCGGCTGAACTTTCAGAGAGGATCTTTGAATAGGTTCTAACTCCGAAATTATCTAATAGACCAGGTGTGGAGAGTAATGAGTCTTTTGAAGTTGTGTCTCTTTGCACAAATCTCCATTGATCTGAACCGACTTCTTCTTCGTGATAAGGTGATGTTTCAAGAGTTTGGTTCAGGTAATATGCACCAATGGTTCCGTCGATCTTTAAATTACCGTCGAATACATCAAGCAATTTTCCTGAGTATCGCAGCTCTTGTGAATATTGATCATGTCGTGAAGGTGCTTGTGATTTGGTTAATGCTGAAACCTCTGAGAAGTCACGATCGTTGACAGGGTCCCAATTCCAAAATCTCCAGGCTGAAGTAGATGTTAGTGTTCCTTCTCCAATTTTGTAATCAGCGTTCAACGAAACCCCTCCGATGGATTGATTGTGTTTCCATGGGGTGTTTGTATTGATTCTTCTAGAAAACGGATCGATTACCGGTCGTTGGTAACCCAAATCTTCGATAATGGAATAATACTGACGGAACTTGCTTCTTTGTGTTGTTGTTACTCCGGCAACGACGAGCGAAGAGCCATCGGGCTTTTGATCATTGTAATCCCCGATGAGTTGTAATGAAAGTTTCTCTGTTGGGGTGTAATATAATTGCCCTTTTACACCGATATTATTCAAACCATTATAATTCTGCTGGTCGTAGGTGTTGAAGATGGTACCCTGACGTTGGGTGGCACTGAAGGATACACGCGTGGTAAGATTTTTCGCAACCTTTCCCGATACCGAGGTCTTTGCTTGGAAAAAATTGTAGTTACCATAACTCAACTCTGCTTTTGCTGTGGTTTCTTCCGTTGGTTTTTTGGAAGTAATGTTGAATGCTCCTGAAGTCGTGTTTTTTCCAAAAAGTGTTCCTTGAGGACCTCTCAAGATCTCAATTTGTTCAATATCGATGAAATCAAGTGCTGTTGCTGCCGGACGTGCATGATAAACCCCGTCGATATAGAATCCTACGCCTGGGTCTAGACCGTCATTGGTCAGACCGAACGTTGATCCAAGACCACGGATATTCAGAGTGGTGTTTCGCGCATTTGATGAATAGAGCTGCACACTTGGAATGAGTTCTTTCAATCGGTTTACATTGAAGGCTCCGGTCTCTTCTGCAGTAGCTCCCGAAATAACCGTAATGGGAATTGGGATATCTTGAGCGACTTCATTTCTTCTTCTTCCGGACACAATGATCTCGCTGCTCGTAACCTCTTTAGTTAAACGAATCTGAACAGGTAGTTCAGAACCGGATCCGATCAGGCGCTCTTCATTGTTGAAGCCTTTGGCACTGTATGAAAGCTTTATTGGGAATTCATTAGGAACGATAAGCTTAAAACTTCCTTTTCTATCCGTGTAAGTGAAGTTTTCTTTCGAATAACTCACTTTCACGCTATCGAGTGCATTCTGTCCTTCGGAAAGAATTTTTCCGGTAATCTCTATTGTTCCTATCTGCCCAAAAAGTTTTGGGCTAAGCAAAATGAGAATGGCAATTAGGGTGTTTTTTGTGTTCATTTTTTAAATTTTTAAGTGTTATTTAAGATGATATTTCAAGCGATTGTTTGCTAACTATGAGGCACGTAACAGAGCAGACCGGTAAGGTATTCGTCTTCAAAACGTTTCACATGATGTTTCGATCGAAACGGGTATGCCTTTCCTGATTTATCTAGATCATTCAATAGGACTCTTGTTGTTGTACCTCGAAGGTTGCCAACTATACATTGGGGAGAGGCAAGCTGGGGTAAAATGGTATTCCCATCACTTCGTTTACTCTTTTGTCTATCCACTGCTTTTAACTTAATAATATAATATCTATAGAAAAAGTATGAGATATAAGTGTAAATATTCATACTTAAATTCGGCGCAAATTAACGAACTATATTTTGTTCGTCAAAATAAAAGAAGAAAAAAATATTATTCCTATAATAGTAGTAGGACTAATTCGCTATAATCCGAGTTTGGATTGGAGATTATATTCTCGTTGTACTAAGTCTTGAATGGATGTTTTGGATAGGATTGCGATGGTTGCCTCACGTACCTCTCGCATTACGCTACTCAGGCCACAGGTCTTTTCATTTACACATTCTTCGCATGGTTCGTAGAAATTTAAGCTAACGCAAGGAAGCATAGCTATGGGGCCACCGGAAATTCGTATCACCTGAGACAAGAACAGTTCATTTGGATGCTTGGCGAGTAAGTAGCCCCCATTAGCTCCCATGCGACTGTGCAGTAATCCGTTATTTCTTAATTCTACAAGAATAGCCTCAAGAAATTTTCTCGGTATGTGTTCCTCCTCAGCGATGGCTGAAATTTTCAAGGGTTTTTTTTCTTCAAAGCGCTTTGCGAGCGACATGAGTGCTTTGATTGCGTATTTACTTTTCTTAGACAACATCGTTAAGACAAATTTACAATTTATTCGTGTTCAGAGAGTGATTAGATCCAGTTTTGATTGAGCAAGGAAAAAGCATCTTTTCTATTGTATATCTTTGTCCATAGGTAAATGTGAAATTGCAAGTTTACTCTTGGACATTGAACGACGCAATTCAACATTATTACTTGAAACGGAGAGAGAAATCAAACATTTCCGTGACTTTTTAAAAGAGTTGAATAGGTTAAAACCAAATGTTTCATTTGTGTCTTTAGTCAAGCAAATTACGATTTGATAAAAAAAATACTTATTTCTGATAATTCAAAAACAACTTTCATTATTCGCATCATGGTAGGTGCGGTATTTTTATCGGAGGGTATTCAAAAATTTCTATTTCCTGATGTGTTGGGGACAGGAAGATTTGAGAAAATAGGCTTACCCTCCCCAGAATTTTTAGGAGGTTTTGTAGGTACTTTGGAAATTATTGGCGGCGTACTTGTTTTACTTGGATTGTTTGCAAGAATTGCATGTATACCTTTAATTATTATAATGTTAGTTGCTATTGGAACAACAAAATCTGATATTCTGGCCAAAGAAGGATTTTGGGAAATGCTTCACGAAAGTCGAACTGATTGGGCTATGTTACTCGCAAGTATTTTTTTATTAATCAAAGGCCCAGGTTCTTTCTCTGTGGATAAGTTTATTCGGGCGAAAGTTAGTGCTGATAATTCCTGCCTTTAATACATGCAAATGGAAAAACCGACTTTTAAGGAAGCATTGAAATTTTGGATAAAACTTGGATTTATAAGTTTTGGTGGACCCGCGGGTCAAGTTGCCATAATGCACGAATTTGTAGTGGAAAAAAAGAAGTGGATAAGCGATAGTAAATTTTTCCACGCATTGAATTATTGTATGGTGTTGCCTGGCCCAGAAGCACAACAACTGGCGATTTATATCGGTTGGATGCTACACGGAACGCTGGGGGGGCTTGCTGCAGGAATTTTGTTTGTGCTTCCATCAATGTTTATTTTGCTTGGACTGAGCGCAATTTATGTCTCGTTCGGAAACCTACCTTGGGTATTTGCACTTTTTAGCGGATTAAAGCCTGCGGTAATTGCAATAGTCATTCTTGCACTAATTAAAATCGGAAAAAAATCTCTTCTTAGTCCTTTTCATTATTTTGTTGCTTTTGCTGCTTTTGTGTGTATTTTCTTTTTTGATGTTCCCTTCCCGATCATCATAGTTGGAGCAATTATAGTAGCCGCATTTTGTAGGAAGTTTTTTCCAATATTCTTTACTGAAAGCAATAACAAGACTGCTCAAAATGAAATTAATGAAAATGAATTCTACATAAATAAGCATACCGTTAATCCTGATATCGGTTTTAAGCCATCACGATTTTGGAAACAGGTAAGCGTTGGGATTTTACTTTGGTTAATTCCTTTGCTTGCATTTTACTCTTTTGCCAACGACTTTGAATTTTGGAAAAAACTTTCTTTGTTCTTTACTAAAGCAGCATTTGTAACGTTTGGCGGTGCTTACGCGGTTTTGCCGTACGTTGCCCAGGTAAGTGTTGAAAAATTCAACTGGCTCACAAACCTTCAAATGATAGACGGACTTGCACTCGGTGAAACAACACCAGGGCCTCTAATTATGGTACTTGTATTTGTTGGTTTTATGGCAGGTCATAATCATTTCGGAAACTCTATTGCTTTGGGAAGCTTCGGGCTTTTCACGACAACTTTCTATACATTTCTGCCTTGCTTCCTTTTTATACTTATTGGTGCACCAATCATTGAGCGGACACAAGAAAACAAGCGGGTAAAAGAAATTCTTGCACTTGTTACAGCAGCAGTTGTGGGTGTAATTCTCAACCTAACTATTTATTTAGGTAAATCGGTAATTTTTCCTAAGGTCATTTCATTCGCAGGACTTGAGACTATCACTTTAGGTTGGATAATGATTTCATTCATTGCGATGTATCGCTTTAAAATCGGAATGATAACTTGGATTGGTATTAGTGCTGTTTTTGGACTGTTATGTTATTTAGTAACCTACTGACAAGTCGGAAGAAGTGATACAGTTATAAGGTACTAGTTGACCACGCGAGAAAAGCACGCGATTCCCTAACCAATTCGTATCTGACGTGCACTGTTCAATAGTCCTGCCAAATGATGAAAGAATCTGGCTAAACACGTTGCTATTGGGTTTCGGTAAAGAATCTTTCATGTGGTATGTTGCTGGTGAAGGCCTACTAAATCTGGCTAAACCTTTATAATGTCTTTCATGAAGTCGTTAAATAGTTTGTTTAAAAGTGGATTATTTTGAATAATGTGAGCTGCGTGTGAAATATAAATATATATATAATGAACTAATAATTAATTGTTTGAAATTAACAATCCGGTCGATTTGACTAAATTTAAATGAGATCAATTTGTCTTAATTAGTAAAGAATTAATAAATGGATTGTATATTTGCAAAGTAAAAGTTGAAAGTAGTGTTGAAAACTATAAATATATCAAGCATTGTGAGCCAAGTCATTTGGACTGGTAATGCTTTTTTCTTCTTTAATAATAATGATATATCCTAAACGGGAGTGTAGCTTTAAATATGTTTGCAGGCCTCCCAAATCGGAGGCCTTTTTTTTTAAAATCAATTCAAATCAAATAATACAAAAACAAAACAATGAGTACAGAAACAAAAAAAGAGATCAGACCGTACGAACTGCAAAAGTTGATCGGTGAGACAAAGGAGTATTTCGCACTCCAGCTGCGTAAAGAGTTGGGACTTGTCAAGGTAGAAGGACCACTATTTGTTGAAAAGAACACCGGTATCAATGATGATCTAAATGGTGTTGAACGTCCGGTTCGCTTTACGGCAAAGGCTTTAGGTGATAAACAACTTGAGATCGTGCAGTCATTGGCGAAATGGAAACGCCTCCGACTTTCTGAGCTTGCTGCGGGCGTTCACGAAGGTTTGTATGTCGATATGCGTGCCCTCAGACCGGATGAAGACGTTAGTAGTATCCATAGCATTTATGTTGACCAATGGGATTGGGAAAAAGTGATCGATGCGTCTATACGCAACCTGGATTATCTGAAAGAGCAAGTAAAAAAGATTTATAGTGCTCTAAAGTCAACAGAGCAATATTTGGCAGATCATGCAGGTATTGATCCGATTTTGCCAGATGAGGTAACGTTTATTCACAGTGAAGAACTTTTGGAGCAATATCCAGATCTCACGCCAAAGCAACGCGAAGACAAAATTACTTCTTTGCATGGTGCTGTATTTATCATCGGTATTGGTCACGATCTTGCCGATGGAAAAGAGCATGATCTTCGTTCTCCAGATTACGACGATTGGTCAACCACTGTAGACGGGAAACGCGGTTTGAATGGGGATCTTTTGGTATGGAACCCTGTCTTGGAAAGAGCATTTGAGTTGTCTTCTATGGGGATAAGAGTAGATAAAACAGCTTTAGATTACCAACTTAACAAAACGGGTCACGAAAAGCGTAAAGAATTATACTGGCACCAACTGCTTCTTCAGGATAAACTTCCGCTCACTATCGGAGGGGGTATCGGACAATCGCGACTTGCAATGTTCCTTCTGAGAAAAGAGCATATTTCGGAAGTGCAGGAATCCGTTTGGGGCAATTAAAGAGTCAGACTATGAGAAACCATAAAGTGGCCATTCAGGGTGGTTTGTCTTCGTATCATGATCTGGCAGCAAAGAAATATTTCGGCGAAGAAGTAGATACTGTAGAATGCGGGACCTTCCGTGAGGTGTGTGAACGAATCGTTCGAAATGAAGCTGATTTCGGTGTCATTGCTATCGAAAATAAGATCGCAGGGAGTATACTCTTGAATTACCATCTCATCGAAAGTTATGACTTGAAGATCATTGGAGAGATCTATCTTCCACTGGAGATGCATCTACTTGGTAAACCGGGAGCAAAATTAACTGCTGTAAAAGAAGTGATCTCTCATCCAATGGCTATTGGTCAGTCTCAGGAATTCCTTAGTTCGCTTCGCAATGTGAAGGTTACGGAATATAAGGATACTGCCTCCTCTGCGGAGATGATTTCGGAACGAAGTGATTCAGATGTTGCTGTAATAGGTGGGCCTACGCTTGCTAAATTACATGGGCTGGATATAATTGCTGAAAATGTATGTGATGAAAAGAACAACTACACGCGATTCTATATTATAACAAAGCACAGTAATATTACGAGTAAACCAAACAAGGCATCTATCTCTTTCCGACTAGCGGATGAGCCGGGACAACTATATGGCGTACTCGAAGTGTTTAAGCGCTATGATCTGAATTTGACTAAAATACAGAGTGTGCCTATCCCTGAAATGATTAACCGTTATTCGTTTCACATGGATGTGTCATTCCCTGACGAACAATTATTCAAAAAAGCCCTTGGAGAACTAATTGATACAGTAGATCACGTAGAAATTTTGGGGATCTACGAAGGAGCAAAATTATAAGTAAATGTCAACAAAACCATATATCATTGCCGGTCCCTGCAGTGCAGAGACCGAAGAACAAACGATCGAAACAGCAAAAAAGATCAAAAGTATAGGACAAGTAGACGTTTTCCGGGCTGGTATCTGGAAACCTAGAACTAACCCTGGAGGATTCGAAGGAATCGGTCTTATTGGTCTTTCGTGGTTGCTTAATGTGAAAAAAGAAACGGGATTAAAAACCGGTGTAGAGGTTGCCACTGCGGAACATGTAAACAACGCGCTACAGTTCGATACGGATGTCCTCTGGATTGGCGCTCGCACAACGGTAAATCCCTTTAGTGTTCAGGAGATTGCTGACGCTTTGCGAGGTACAAAGGTAAAAGTGCTGATTAAGAACCCGGTAAATCCTGATCTTAAATTGTGGATAGGAGCGTATGAGCGTTTGCATAAGGCGGGGATCGAGGATATTGGTTTGATCCATCGCGGATTTACTTCCCCTGTTCCTACAGGATTCAGAAATGCACCGATGTGGCAGATACCGATTGAGGTACGTCGCTTGCTGCCAAATGTACCAATGTTGGTTGATCCGTCGCACATATGTGGAGCGAGAGAACGTTTGTTGGAGGTTACACAACATGCCTTGAATCTTGGTTATGAAGGTGCGATGATCGAAACACATAT
The DNA here is from genome assembly GCA_044340465.1 of Crocinitomicaceae bacterium. Lineage (GTDB taxonomy): Bacteria > Bacteroidota > Bacteroidia > Flavobacteriales_D > Crocinitomicaceae > M0103. The sequence continues at coordinate 22,333 of JBIITO010000014.1, forward strand.
TACACCGGACAGTGCATGGACAGATAAAGATCAGCAGATTACACCAGAAACACTTTCAGGACTCATTAATGAATTAGGGCCAAGAAAAACAGATGGTGAGCCAGGTTACCAGGAGTTGCTTTCAGCGTTTCGCGATCAGATCAATTTGATGGACAACGAGCTATTACAACTTTTGAAAAATCGAATGGATGTTGTGGTAAAAATCGGTGAATTGAAAAAACTTAATCAAATGACGGTTTATCAAACTGGTCGTTGGAATGAAATCCTTCAGAAAACGGTTGCCGTAGGAACGCAATTGGGGCTACAAGAAGAATTTGTTCGTGGTATGATGGAATTGATTCATCTTGAGAGTATCCGAAAGCAGGAAGAAGTGATCGAGAAAGTACATTAAACGGCGGAAATCAACTTATCAATAAGTGTGAAATCAAATACATTAAGCCATGAACCGTAGTGTTTTAGCGACTTCAACCTTTTCAGGATCGGTTACCATACCAGCTTCCAAAAGTCATGCGCAGCGCGTTCTTGCCTGTGCCTTGCTGTCAGACCGATCTACAAAAATTTATGGTTTGGGTAGTTCTGACGATGAACGTGCGGCTTTGGGACTTTTGGAACAAAGTGTTTGTAAACCAATATTCTTAGGGGATGTTTTGGAAGTTCCTTCAGGCTCTAAATTACGGTTTAAGACGGATGATCTCAATTTTGGTGAATCAGGACTGTCTTCTAGAATGTTTACACCTATTCTAGCTAATTGTGAACAGGAACTAAGGTTGAACGGAAAGGGTAGTCTAACTTCGCGCCCAATGCGTTTATTTGATGAGGTCTTTCCTGAATTGAACGTTCAGTTTGAAAGTGACAATGGTACTCTGCCCTTCAAACTTAAAGGACCCCTACTACCTAAATCCATCAACTTGGATGGTAGTTTGAGTTCGCAGTTCATCACTGGTTTCATTTATGCTTTTGCCGGAAATGAACGAACAGCTACAGAGAAACTTTCTATTCTGAATCCGGCAAGTATACCCTATATTGAGCTAAGTTTGGATGTTTTGAATGAATTTGGAGTAACTATCGAACTGCTGGGAAATGAAATACAGTTTAACGGTCCTTACCAATTTCAGGATACAGTTATACGCATTGAAGGTGATTGGAGCAGTGCATCCTTTTTACTTGTGGGTGCAGCGATATTCGGTTCGATACGTGTGTGCGGATTGAGAAAAGAGAGTAAACAAGCTGATATACGATTGCTAGAGGCTCTTAAGGCTTTCGGTGCAGATGTGATCTGGCACGAAGACATACTCATCGTTTCTAAAAGAGAGCAAAAGTCATTTGAGTTCGATGCAACACATTGTCCCGATCTTTTTCCTCCATTGGCTGTTCTGGCTTCTTATGGATCACGTGTATCTCGCGTACATGGGGTACATCGCTTGTTCAGTAAAGAAAGTAACCGTGCTGTTACAATCGTGGAAGAATTAGAAAAACTCGGAGCCAGAATAGTTGTCGAAGGCGATACAATGGTGATTTATCCCCGAAAAGAAGCCACTTGCCATAAGGTTTCTTCGAGACATGATCATCGCATTGCTATGGCCTGTGCTATTTTTGCCTTGGGATTGGATTCGGAAGTAACCATAACTGATGCAGAAGCGGTAAGTAAATCGTTTCCTGAATTCTATACCTACCTTCAACAATTAACCCAAAAAGCATGAATACATTCGGTCATCAGTTGAGAATATCAGTTTATGGAGAGTCACATGGTAATATAATGGGGGTAACACTTGATGGTGTACCTCCTGGTATTTCGCTTGGTGAAGATGATTTTGAAAAGGATATTTCCAGAAGAAAACCCGGTGCTAAGGGAACTACTCCTAGAATAGAGGAGGACAAACCGATTTTGGCAACAGGAGTATTTAATGGTTGCACCACAGGTGCACCGTTAACGATCTTGTTCGAGAACAAGAATACGCGCTCAACGGATTATGATAAAACAAAAGACATTTATCGACCAGGGCACGCTGATTTCGTTGCTCAGAGGAAATTTAAAGGTTTTCAGGATTATAGGGGTAGCGGACATTTTTCAGGAAGATTGACGCTCTTGCTTGTTGCAGCAGGCGTGATTGCTAAGAAGATTGTTAGTGAAATGAATATCAATGCCCAGATCTTATCTATTGGGGGAGAAAAAGATATAGAACTAGGATTAAAGAAAGCCATTGAATATAAAGACAGTGTAGGAGGGGTAATTGAGTGCCGATGTAATGGTGTTGCTATCGGTTTGGGAGAACCTCTTTTTGATTCACTGGAATCTACTTTGGCTCACGCTATGTTCAGTATTCCCGCTATAAAGGGAGTAGAATTTGGAAGCGGTTTCCAGGCGGCCGAAATGTTTGGTTCGGAGCACAACGACAGACATGTGGACGCGGAAGGAACAACAGCAAGTAATCATGCTGGGGGTATTATTGGTGGAATTAGCAACGGTAACGAATTGATATTTCGTGTTGCCGTAAAACCGACATCGTCCATTGGTAAAGAGCAACAAACCTGGAATTTCGGAACGAATGAGATGGATAAATTGCAAGTAAAAGGCAGGCATGATCTCTGTATTGCCTTACGTGTACCTGTGATCGTGGAGGCGATGGCAGCATTGGTGTTGGCGGATATGAAATTAAGAGTGACCAACAAATAGAGTCATGATAGGAAGCAGATTGATCCAGCTTTTGAATGAGTTGAATTCGAGACAACTGGGTTCATTGAGTTTGCGTTGCACGGCAAGCAATGACAAGGCGATGAATTTCTTTGCTAAATTTTTGAAGGACAGAGATTTTACAAGTGAAGCTTTGATTAAATTCATGAATTCACAGATCCGAAAGCATTGGCCGCTTTCTTCAGAGAAAGAACAAGCGCTTAAATTGCGTAGGTTTTCTTCCATGTTCGCAGATGAAGCAGAAACTGTATTATTGGAATACTACCTAAAACAAGATCAGGGGACCCGAACACGTTTAATGGCTCAGGCTCTGGAAAAAAATGGAAACGTGGATCTTATCGATCAGTACTATGATAAAAGCCTGAGATATGCCTCTGAAAAGGAAGATTACCTTGATCAATTGGTAGCTTTAAAAGGTAAATTCCGACTGAAATATGCATCCAATAATGAAAGAGAATTATCCGATGCACTGCGTCTGAATGATGAATTTATGGATGTACTCAAATTCATGTATGAAGATCGACTGATTGAATATTATCATAATAAAACCAATCTTTACATTGAAAAATCGACATTAATCGTTACTGAAAAACAGTACTTAGAAGAGGAGATTCGTTCACATCTGCAAAAACAAACTTCACCACTAAATTGCGCTTCGCTTTGTTTTTCGCTTGCAAAATTAAATTACAATCAGGGAGAGAAGATGTCCGGTTACCTGGATACAGGCAAGCGTTATTTGGCGGCGGTTGAAGACAAGAATTCAGAGTATTGGGCATTTTATAGAAAGGTACGTTTTCTAGAGTTGCGATTGGAATTTTTCAATGGAGCAGAAAATGAAAAGATCATTGCATTAGCAGACGAAATTATTGGACAGGAAACGTCTTTTACTGTATTGAATAATCACACCATATTCTACAAAATTCTTTGTACCATATTGAATGATAGTTTAGAGGAAGCGGAAGTACTACTCTCAGAAAATCATGTCTTTTTCAGGGGAAACACTCGAATACTTGAATATTTCTTGTTGGCATTGCTAAACGCAAAAAAAGGGGAAACAAAAAGTGCAGTTAAACAATTAAATGAATTGATGTATGTCTCCAATTACTTCTTTGCGATCTTTTCCAGATTACTCTTTATCAAGTTAAAAAGTTCTAGAGGAAACATTGGTGTAATTAAATCAGTTGTCGATTCCACTACCAGACTGCTAACTATTCAGAACGAGAGTCCTTTGGGACATGAAGCACACCTATATACATTATTTAGATTGAAGGAAAGTGTATCTCAACGAAAGGTGAGAAAGGTCTACCCGGAAAGTAATCTTACGGTACTACATCGTTTCTTGTTGAAAGGATTAATTTAATTAAACTTTAACAGAGGTTTTGTATTTTACACAATTCATAACGAACTGACTGTTGATATTAGCAATCATATCAAGTGTAGAAAGTTTATTGATAACGAATTCCTGATACTCCGCCATATCTCGTGAAACTACTTTTAGAAGATAATCATATTTTCCAGATATACGATAACATTCTAGTACTTCGTCCATTTCCCTTACCACATGTTCAAATTCCTTTAAAAGATCTATCTGATGACGAGTGATGTTCACGATGCAGTAATTGATAAGCGATTTATTGATCAACTCAATGTCAACAATGGCAACATAACGCTTTATCAATCCATTCCGCTCCAATTTTTTGATACGCTCATGAACCGGTGCAATGGTAAGGTTGAGTTGTTGTGCAAGTTCCTTAATGGGCTGGTTACAATCTTCTTGAAGAAGGTTGATTAATTGGAGGTCGGTACTATCTAGTTTCATTGGTACTCAGTGTAAAAAATTAATATTAAGTTAACGTAAAGAAAATTTAATGATTTTTCAATTCTTTTGCCGTGTAAACAAAAAAATTTATTGAATATTAAAACTAATGCAAGAAATTAATTTTTCTAAAATATATTTATCAAAAATAATTGTAAAATGTCTAAGCAGATTCAGAAAATTTTAGTCGCAAACAGAGGTGAGATTGCCATCCGCGTTTTTCGTGCCGCGTCGGAGTTGGGTGTTCGAACAGTGGGTGTATATACCTATGAAGATCGATATTCACTTCATCGATATAAGGCGGATGAGAGTTTTCAATTGGGCGATGATAATGAATCACTTAAACCATACCTCGATATTGAGGAGATTATACGGGTCGCTAAAGCCGCTAATGCAGATGCCATTCATCCGGGCTATGGCTTTCTTTCGGAAAATGTGGATCTAGTGAAGCGCTGTGAGGAGGAGGGGATCATTTTTGTTGGCCCGGATGCCTCAGCCATGATTCAACTTGGTGATAAGGTTCGCGCTAAGAATTTGGCGAGAAGTATTGGCGTACCGCTGATTCCTAATAATCAGAGCGATCTCACAGATACTGATATTGCGGTAAACGAGGCCGAACAGATCGGATATCCTGTAATGTTAAAGGCTGCTGCAGGTGGTGGTGGAAGAGGAATGCGGGTAGTTCGATCCTCTGATGAGATGCGCTCACTATTTTATGATGCCCAGAATGAAGCGAGAAAGGCATTTGGGGATCCCACTATGTTTCTGGAAAAGTTTATAGAGAGTCCAAAACATATAGAGGTTCAGCTCTTAGGAGATAGACATGGAAATCTGGTGCATTTGTTCGAAAGAGACTGCAGTGTCCAGCGACGTTTTCAAAAGGTTGTAGAAGTCGCACCATCCATTTTAAAGCAAGAAACGCGAGATAAATTGTACGGGTATGCTCTCGCTATCGGTAAGGCAGTAAACTACAGTAATGCAGGGACTGTAGAATTTCTTGTTGATGCCGAAGAGAATATTTATTTTATTGAGGTAAATCCACGAATTCAAGTAGAACACACTATTACAGAGGAGATTACTGGTGTAGATCTCGTGCGTTCACAGATTATTATTGCTGCAGGACATCCGCTATCTCACAGTCAGATATTTATACAGAATCAAGATTCGGTAAAGATAAATGGGTGGGCGATTCAATGTAGAATTACTACAGAAGACCCAGAAAAGGATTTTAAACCTGACTATGGTAAAATAGTTGCTTACAGAAATGCCAGTGGATTTGGTATTCGTCTCGATGAAGGAAGTAGCTATTCGGGGATGACTGTATCTCCATACTTTGACTCGATGCTTGTAAAAGTGTCGGGAAGTGGTCGTACACTTAAAGGTGCCGCAGTGCGTCTAAGTCGGGCATTGCGCGAATTTAGAATACGTGGAGTGAAAACGAATATTCCTTTCCTTGTAAATGTATTAAGTCATCCGGAGTTTCAAGAAGGAAAAGCTACTGTAGGCTTTATTCAGAATAATCCCGACTTAGTTAAAGTTAAATACGAAGACGGAAAGGATAGGGGAACGAAGCTTCTCAAGTACCTTGCAGAACTCAAAGTGAATGGCCATCCTGACATCAAGTGTTTTGATGCGGATAAGCAATTCAGAAAAGCCATTGTTCCAAAGGTTGACAAAGACCAACCCTATCCTAAGGGTTCAAAAGATCGCCTGACCTTACTAGGTCGCGAAGGCTTTATTGAGGAAATTAAGAAGGAAAAATCACTCTTATTCACGGATACAACATTGCGAGATGCGCATCAGTCGCTGTTCGCTACACGTTTGCGTAATTATGATATGCTTAAAGTGGCAGAGGGAATGGCACGTAGTTTTCCAGAGTTATTCTCCCTTGAGGTGTGGGGAGGTGCCACTTTTGATGTTACTATGCGCTTTTTACATGAGGATCCATGGGAACGGTTACGTTTACTAAGAGCTGCTGTACCAAATATATTGCTTCAGATGCTTTTCCGAGGTACCAATGGAGTAGGTTACGCTGCATATCCAGACAATGTAATTGAACGCTTTATTGAAAAAAGTGCGGAGAATGGAATTGATGTATTTCGAATTTTTGATTCCCTTAACTGGTTTGAGGGAATGGAGCATAGTATTAAAACCGTAGTTAAGAACACGAATTCATTGGCAGAGGCATCAGTATGTTATACAGGCGACTTTCTTGACCCTAAAAAATCAAAGTACGATCTTCAGTATTATGTTGATTTGGCTAGACGATTGGAAGATGCAGGTGCTCATATCATGGCAATCAAAGATATGGCGGGGTTGCTCAAACCCTATGCCGCTGAGATCCTTGTTTCTAAATTAAAGGAGCATTTGTCTATTCCGATACACTTGCATACACATGATACTTCATCCATTCAGGCAGCCACGTACTTAAAATCAGCAGAAGCCGGAGTTGATATTGTAGATGTGGCACTTGCTTCCATGAGTGGTCTTACCTCTCAGCCCAATTTCAATTCATTGGTCGCCGCATTGAGTGATTCTGATAGAAAAAGTGCTATCGACTTGAAAAAATTGAATGATTATTCTAATTATTTCGAGGTGATACGAGAATACTATTATCCTTTTGAAAGTGAACTTAAGGCTGGCACAGCTGAGGTTTATGATCATGAAATACCAGGTGGACAATATTCAAATTTATTACCGCAGGCTCGAGGGCTTGGACTGGAAGATCAGTTCGAGACCATTAAAGATAATTATCGTGTGGTGAATGAGTTGTTCGGGGATATTGTTAAGGTAACTCCTTCTTCCAAAGTGGTAGGGGATATGGCGATGTTCATGACTTCAAATCAGTTGTCAGCCTCTGATGTACTTGAAAAAGGTGAAGAATTGGCTTTTCCTGATTCCGTGAAACAACTTTTCAGAGGTGATCTTGGTCAGCCTCAGGGTGGATTTCCAGTGGATCTTCAACGCATGATATTAAAAGGGGAGAAGCCTTATACGGAAAAACCAAATGCACATTTAAAGCCAATTGATTTCGACAAAGAACTTGCTGCATTCAGAGCTAAATTTGACAACAATCTAACTGAAGAAGATTTCTTGTCTTATTTGATGTATCCGAAGGTATTTGAAGAGTTTTATCATTTCTCAACGCATTTTGGTAATGTAGATCGTTTGCCTACTCCAAGTTTTTATTATCCAATGAAAGCAAATGAGGAGATTATGGTGGAATTGGAATCAGGTAAGAACTTATTAATTCGTTTTAGATATATGGGAGAGGCGGATGAAGAGGGATACAGAGATGTCTTTTTCCAAATAAACGGTCAGACAAGAAATATCCGTGTAAAAGATCAGTCTATTAAAGTGGCTACCGTGAAATATCCTAAAGTGGCAGGTAAGGAAGATGTAGGTGCTCCGCTTCAAGGTAAATTGGTTGAGATCAAAGTAAAAGAAGGCGATCAGGTTAAGAAAGGGTCTCCATTGTTTGTTATCGAAGCCATGAAGATGGAAACTACCGTTACTGCTACTCGTGAGGGTATTGTAAAGCGCATAAACATTCCTGCGAATACGTTAGTAGAGCAGGATGATTGTGTTCTACAGTTAGATTAAGATATATCAATAAAAATAAAAAAAGCCTTTCGAAAACTCGAAGGGCTTTTTTTTGTGATCCCTTTAGATTTTCTCCTTTTAGTCGAAGAGACAAGTTCGAACCTGAGATCTATCCGCCGCGGCGGATAGGTCTATCCAGATCATAATGGATCAAAATCAAAACTTGGGGAGGAATTATATTATTTGTCTTGCCTTTCTTCTCCTTCTGTAGGCCAAAAGGAGCAAAATTTCAGGCTGAGGCCCCTCGAACCCACCTTCTCATTTTTACAAGGAACCTGCCTTCGGCAACAACGCTTGCCCCGAGTTTACCGAGGGGACAAACCTGCGCTTTGTGCTCCGCAACGACCGCTTGTTTTGCAGACTAATTCTGTGCAAAAGTGGCTTTGTTTGAATTCGGAATTTTGAATTTTCAATCAGGATTTCTTGTTTCCTAAGCCCCAACGGAGCGCTATGAAGCAGCTCACAACGGACATCGTCCGTTGTGACATCAAAAGGATACTTAGAGCCCTGTAAGGACGACATATACTACTTATGTTCAGTATGAAGATTGTGATTATACAGGAAAAACACGATTCAAATTAACCCACCTCGAAGAAGCAGCGAAGCTAAATTTATGCCTAGTACCCAACTTTTTGACTTGATCCGCTTCCTGTGCTGTCTTTATCACCAAAAAATGTGCACGTCAAATGTGCACGTTTCATCAATTTTCAGTCGTGTGCACGCGCATGTGCACGCCATTTTAGGATATAATAGAAAGAGGTATATGTTGAATTTTGACTTCTAGTACATTCAAGATTTGAAAATGAATTAACTTGAAATACTGCATGTTAGAAACAAAAATGCCCCACATTTCTGTGAGGCAATTCAAGTGATCCGCTCAGGATTCGAACCTGAGACCTACTGCTTAGAAGGCAGTTGCTCTATCCAGCTGAGCTAGCGGACCAATTTTTATTTCAATTCCCAGAACCGCATCTGAGTCCTATCCTCCGCGGCGTATAGCTGTATCCAACTGTTTTTCCGCCTGGGCAAAGCAAAGGCGGAAGCTGGCGAACCAATTATAAAAAACAAAAAAGGGGATGATCGCTCATCCCCCTTGTCGGGGCGGCAGGATTCGAACCTGCGACCTCCTGGTCCCAAACCAGGCGCGATGACCGGACTACGCTACGCCCCGAGCAATCATCAATTCGTTTGTTACAGATCGTTCTCTGTAAATGGAGTGCAAAGCTAACAAGATTTCTGTAAAAATCAACCGTCGACTTGCACTCTTGCGGAGAAAGTAGGATTATCACATCAATTAAAATTGATTTCGATGGACTTCGTTTCGAACTTGAGTTTTCATCCCTTTTTTTCTTCATTTCATTGCGGAGAGAGCGGGATTCGAACCCGCGGTACAGTTACCCGTACGTCAGTTTAGCAAACTGGTGGTTTCAGCCACTCACCCATCCCTCCTGGGTTCAAAGAACTAGGGGGCAAAAATAATAATTCGATGTATAAATAGGATGCTTTTTTAAAAAAGATTCAATAAAACGTAAAAATGAGGAGCTATTTTGCGAAATGAAGAAAGACCCATTCCGAGGATCGTAAAAGAAGTAGCAACAAACCGATAAGATGCAGCGGGAAGAGTATCACCTTGGTGTATCTAGGTAAGATAATTAAGGGAATGGTTGATAAGCAATAGAATGCCACGGAGTTCGCAAAAAATGAAGTAATAAAGCTGAATGCAAAAACGGCTATTAACCACCTGGATTGGGTGCTTCGACCTTTGAATAAATATAAAATTCCGGAGATAAAAAAAAGTACTGAGGATATGATCTTTCCTAATGCGAACCAAGGACTATTGGTAAACTCAAACTGATTTTCTTCTGATACAAGAAATGTTAGAAGGAAGGTTGAACATACAAATTCTATCAGAAGATAAGCGCCCACAAAAATGGAAATAAGTTTGTCCGTTTTGTAATGAAGGTAACAGATGTATCCTCCTGTCAAAAGTGAAAAAAGTGGAAAAAGTGGAGTAGGTAAGATGAAAATTCCGGATTCAATCCAGTAACTTAATCCATAAACGAAACAAATCAGAATTGTTAAGGCAATTACTCGCTCCTCTTTTGTCATGCTTTCTTGGCTGAGAGAGCTTTGTCGACGTAATCGAAGGTGGAAAGAATCACAGGTTTACCGTCCACTACAGCCACGTCATGCTCGAAGTGCGCGCTAGGTAAATTGTCTTCAGTCACAATGGTCCATTTATCGTCCATTTGCACTACTCGCTCAGTTCCCATATTGATCATGGGTTCAATGGCGATCGTTAAACCATTCTGGATCTTTTTTCCTCTCCCTCTGCGTCCATAATTCGGTACTTGCGGATCTTCATGTAGACTTCGTCCGAGACCATGTCCCACCAAGTCGCGCACCACACCGAAACCATGCTTTTCGGCATGCTGCTGAATAGCATAACCGATATCTTCTATTCGGTTTGCTGTAGTGCATTGTTCAATACCTATGTAAAGACATTCTTTAGTGACTTCGAGTAATTTTTTGATCTCCGGTTTTACCTCACCCACTTCGAAGGTGTAAGCATGATCTCCATAGAATCCTTCAAATACAGCTCCGCAGTCCACAGAAATGATGTCACCTTCTGATATTACCCGTTTGCTGGGCATGCCATGAACCACTTGTTCGTTTACCGAAATACAAAGAGTGTAGGGGAAACCATACATTCCCTTAAAGCCCGGAACAGCATTTTGGGAACGAATATATTCTTCTGCAAGTTCGTCTAGCATTAGGGTATTTATTCCGGGTTGGATCACTTCTGCAATCTTGCCTAGTGTACGACTAACGATCTGAGCTGCTTCTCGCATAATCTCGATCTCCGCTGGTGTTTTGTAAATGATCATATTACGGTTGAAGAAATTCATCAAGATTGGCAAAGATATAAGAATTCATAATGCGTGATTCAAACGTTGTAATTCTGAATAACACATCTAAAATTCAGAATCAAAAAAAAAGCTCCCCATTTCTGAGAAGCTTTTTTAAAAGATCTATTTTTTTAGGCTAAAACAGCTTTTACTTTATCTGCAGCTTCCTGCAGAAGTACTGCCGAATG
>JBIITO010000015.1:0-33517 GCA_044340465.1 Crocinitomicaceae bacterium
AAAAGTATCGGATAGTCCCTAACTCAGAATAAATCAAAAGCCTTGATTTAAAGGCTACTCTTTGATGAAGCAAAAAGTAGAAAAGAAGAATTACTTTGACTTATGTCTTTAGAAACCTGGACTCGCCATGACTGGAGCATGCATCTACTTTTGGAATAAAATATGATTGTAATTAAACCGATTTTATGCTTAATCCCCAACTTTTGGATCTGATCCTCGAATATTGATGAAATCGATTTTTTGCAAAAATAAAAAGGCTGCTTCCAGGGAAGCAGCCTTCGTTATCTTAAGAACTTTGAAGAATTACTCCTTAATAAAGTTTTCGATGGATTGCTTGCCTGAACGAGTTGTTACACGATAAACATAAACACCTGATTTCAAATCAGAAACATTTACTTTTGGCTCTTTCACTGAACGAACCACTTTACCTTCAATTGATGTGACAACTACGGATTCAATTTCCTCTTCTGTTTCGAAGTTCAATACATCAGAAGCCGGATTTGGATATACCTTCAAGTCTGAAATTACATTTTGATCGATACTTGCGACATTAAATAGCTTAAAATCATCCAACCACAATGTGGCTCCCGCGGTAACTGCATTGGGGTTGTAGTAACCATTCTTGGATGAAACTGCTACGATAAGGATTCTATTAGCCGAACCCGAACCATCACCCTCCTTAGTTAAGGATAATGTAAAAGGTTCCCAACTAGCAACATTGGCGTCAAAATCAATGCCTCCTGTATATAATGTTTTGTTATCAGAAGAACCTGTTAGCAAAGTATCTTGAACAATGAACGCAACCTGACCCACATCACTTCCAGCTTTTGTATATTTGGCTTTGAATGACAATCTAATTTTGTCAGGATTCAAAAAAGGACCGTCATTTGTACTTTTAATTGCCTGAATTGCAAAACCTGGTGCTATAGTACCTGGAGTACCAGGTTCATTAAAATCTTTGGCCAAATTTGCATCATCCGCCGAGAGTAATTTAAGAGATTGATTCCCCTCGCTTTTGGTTGTTGCATCGTTATTGCCATTTCCGATAAAATTCCAACCCTGAGTTAAACTTGAATTTTGGTAAGGAAAAAGGGCATAGAAAGGACTAGTAGGATTTAGAGGCGTGAAAGTACTCTCGAAACCACCATTTACAATGCTTAAAGGAGTTTGAGCATTCAAAGAAATAGATGTTAAAACACCTAGAGAAAGTAGAATTTTTTTCATAATCTATACATTTTAAAGTTTAACAACACAAATGTAACGAATTAATTTTAAACGAAAAACTCATTTTAACTCAAAAAGTACCATTTAATCCATTGAATACTGAACGCTTCGATCTGGACTGATAGAGCCGAGAAATGAGATCCTTCAACTCGTTACTCTCGCTGTTGCCTAATCACTCTTGCCTATTAACTCCAAAACCACTAACTACCATCGTAAGGCCGAGTTTTTCTAAACGCAGCGTCGGAAAAGTATTTAGGACAGACGAGTAACGAACCGCAGCATTGCAAATACAGCGAAGCTGAGAAGAATGTCTTGAAACTTTTAAAGTATCTAGGCACAGTTTAATAATTCGCAGAAATGTAATAGTTCAATAGATAAAAAGAGCCCAAGAAAAATAATCAGAACAATTCGTTGAGAAAACGAAATGAACCAATAAAATTGTCAAACTATTTACCGGCGATTTTCAGTAACTTTTCTTTGCTCAGAATTTCGAGTTTTCTCGTGTGAATTTCGATGAGTCCTTCCTCTTTAAAATCTTTTAGCAGGCGAATGAGTGTTTCTGTTGCTGTTCCAACAAAATTCGCCATATCTTCTCTTGTTAGATTAATGTGTTCCCCAGTGTAGATATCTCCAAGAATCAAGAGTGCAAAAGCGAGGCGTTCGCGAACTGATTTCTGAGCAAGATTGGTTATAAACAGAGCCCTATCTGCTAATTCCTTGGATAATTCTTTCATAATCCCATTACGGAGCGAAGGGTTTTCATCAATCATCGAAAGGAAATTCTCCTTTGGAATAAAACAAATATTACACTCCTCTAATGTAGACGCAGCTACTTTGTAAGGTTCACCACTAAACATAGCACGAAAACCAATTATTTCGCCCTCTTTCGCTATGTGAATGATCTGCTCCTTCCCTTCATCCCCACGGGCAAAAACTTTCACCTTTCCCTGATTAATACAATATACACCTCGAGGGAAACTGCCTTCCAAAAATATCGGCTGATTTTTCTTATAAAAAGCACAAGACTTATCCTCATTAAGTTGATTTACATTGAGATCACACAACTCACCAAGCATAGATATCTTTCGCGCTTCACAACTTTCGCAACTCACATGTTTATAATACTTATCTAACATTTTGGATAAACTACTTTCTATGAACAAAGTTAGCTAAAAGAAACGCTGCAATTTGGGCTTTTGAATTTTTTCATTTTCGTGCGTTGAGCATTGAATCAGTCCTTTGGTTTCCATCTGTACTTTTTAAAGAAAAATTGAGCAATCTCAATTACACAAGTAATTGAGCTCAATGCCTTTTTGCGATCCTTATTTGAGATTTGTAAAAAACACCATCATGGAAAAAATTACCAATCTCAGCAAAGAACATGAGGACAACGTGGAGCTCGCAAGTAAAATAAATTTCTACAAGGATGAGATCCGAATCCTTAAGAATCGCCTAATTGATCTCTCCAAAGAATTGATCAAACAGAAGGATCTCAAAGAACTTGAACGTTTACAAAATCAGTTGGAGATTCAGGAAAACAACGCCAACAACATTTCCCATGCAATCCGAAACAATGAAAAGATCATTGACAAAGTCTATTCAAAAGGACCTGATGAGGAAATGAAAAATCGAATGGAACAACACCAAAAGGAGATTGATTTGGTCAATACATTCGAAAAGAATTTCAAAGAACTACGAAGGGCCATTAAGGATCTTCCCTCAGAATGAATTACAGCGTGATATACTCCGAAGATCAAAGGAAAACGGCTTCGATCTGAATTCCTATATTTGTGGTATGCGCATCTATCTCGACAATGCAGCAACCACAGCTATCGATCCTCAGGTAATCGAGGTGATGACCTCTGTGCTATCTTCACATTATGGGAATCCTTCTTCTGTGCATGCTGCAGGACGAGATGCTAAGGCGTTAATAGAAACTTCCAGAAGAAGTATCGCTAAATGGCTTCATTGTCAACCTTCAGAGTTGATCTTTACCTCCGGAGGAACGGAAGCCGACAACATGGCGATGTATACAGCTGTGCGTCAGCTGGGCGCAAAGCGAATTATTACAAGTCAGATTGAGCACCATGCCGTTGGAAATACTGCAGAGGCTCTTAAAACTGAACAAGGTGTCGAACTGGCTTTTGTAAACGTTGACAACCAAGGAAATGTAGATCTTCAGCACCTTGAAAACTTGCTTTCAGTGCGAAAATCAACGTTGGTAAGCCTCATGCATGCGAACAATGAGATAGGTACCTTACTACCCATTCAAAGAGTCGTCCAGCTATGTAAAAAATACGATGCTTATTTTCATTCTGATACTATTCAGGGAATTGGCCACTATGCGTATAATCTGAACGCGTTGGATGCTGACTTCATAACCTGTGCTGCACACAAATTCCATGGACCGAAGGGTATTGGTTTTTTGTATGTAAACAAGCGGCTGAAGATTGGCTCGTTCATTCATGGTGGCACCCAAGAACGTAGTCTTAGAGGTGGAACAGAAAACGTTGTCGGAATTTGCGGTTTGGCCAAGGCACTAGAACTAGCCTATTCAGATCTGGAGGCCCACCAAATTCACATTCAAGGGATCAAAACATATTTCATGCAGCAACTGAGTAGACACTTTAATGACATAAGCTATCATGGGGAAACAAATCCTGAACGATCACTTTATACCATTTTAAATGTGAGCTTCCCCTTGATTAGTGGATCCGGAATGCTTTTGTTTTCACTTGATCTGAAAGGAATTTCTGCAAGTGGTGGTTCAGCTTGTTCCTCTGGTGCAATAGGTTCATCACATGTGCTTACCGGAATCCAAGCTGACCTCAATAGACCCAACGTTCGTTTTTCCTTTTCGAAGTTCACCACGAGAGAAGAAATCGACCGGGTAATTGAAATTCTGAAAGGAATCTTACCAAATAATTGATCTCTTGAAACAAGACCCTGAATCATATTCAAAGATTCTGGTACTTAGCTCCTGGTATCCGAACAGAAATGCGCCATTCCTTGGTAATTTTGTTCAACAACAAGCATTATTGCTTTCTGAAAGATTTCAGGTCACCGTCCTTTATGTTTGTGCCGATGAGCAAATCCTGGAGCTTGAAATCACTGAAAATGTAAATGGTCAACTTCGGGAAATAATCATTTACTATCCTCAAAAAAATTCAATACTTGGTCGAAAGCGTACGCTTGATAAAGCTTTCGAGGCAGGATTGAAACTCGCAGAAAATCCAGATATTATCCACGGTCACTGTATCTTGCCAAAAGGGTATTTATTCAGCAAAGCAAAAGACAGATTTAAATGTCCACTCATCGTTACGGAACATGGATCTTATTTCAGGCCGGAAAGGATGAAAAAATGGAGTTTTAAAGAACGGTTGATCACAAACATCACAAGACGATCGATTGACAAGCTAATAGCTGTTTCTGAATTTCAGAAAAATGACATACTATCTTATTTTAAAGACTTAAAAATTGAGGTAATCCCTAATCCTATTGATACAAATTTGTTCAGACCAATTGGTATTCCCGACGATCTGCCGCTGCGATTTCTACACATTTCGACACTTGATCCGGAACTAAAAAATCCAAAAGGGATCATCGAAGCTGCAGATCTGCTTTGCGCTAAAGGCTACAATAACTTTCATTTATTGATCATCAGCGATGAACCCTATTCGAAATTTCAGGAAGACGTCAATCGATTAAAACTGGACGCCTATATTTCATTTGCCGGACCAATTGCACACGAAAAGCTAGTTACATATTACAACCAAAGTCATGCTTTGGTGATGTTTTCCCGTTATGAAACCTTTTCGATCGTTATCGCTGAAGCCTGGTCATGCGGGATCCCGGTAATTTCAACACCTGTTGGAATTGCCGCTGAAATGGAAGATCACCTCGGTCTTACCGTTCAAAACAACGATCCACTAAGCTTAGCCCTGGAAATGGAAAAGATGTTAAATGGGAAAGAATTTCAACGTCAGAGAATCCGTGAACACGCACTGCAATTCCGTAAAACAAATGTGTTGAATCAGTTGATTAATAGTTATGACTCCATTGGATAAAGTCGATATACACCAAACACTGGTTGAAGAACTTAGACTTCGCGAAAGGAAGATTCAGGAGGAATTAATCATGCTTCGAAATGATGTTGCAGGCGATACCAAAAGTACCGCAGGTGATAAACACGAAACAAGTAGAGCAATGAATCAACTCGAACAAGAGCGCATACTTGGCCAATTACAAACCGTAAGGATACAACTGCATACCATTCTGAAAATGGATACTTCACTGGTTTTGCCAAAAATTGGATTTGGTTCGGTAATACAAACGAACCTTAGTATTTTCTTTATATCGGTAGGGATCGGACTTCTCACCTCAAAAAATCAAAAGATATTCTGCATTGGGCAAGATGCTCCTATAAGTCAGTTTCTATTGGGCAAATCGGTTGGTACTCACCAATGGAACGGAAAAGCATTGGTCATTCAGCAAATCTATTGATCAACGAAGATCGAACAGATCGTTGACGCCCGGCTCTCTTTCAACTATAAAACCTTCTGCAAACTCCACTCCTATTGGCCGGCCGAATTGCATCATCCTGCCTTTCACAAAATCAAAGAATTCTTTACCTGAAATAGGTGTTTGAGGCTCGTTGGAAGCTGGATCATAGAATTGTGTTTTGTAAGCCTTGATCGCCTCGATCTTTCGCTCAACGAATTCAGTCACATCAACCACAAAATCAGGTTTCAAATACACGTCCTGAATGTAATGATACACTGCCTTTGGGCGGAACGCTTGTTGTATTTGTCCATTTACTTCAGTCTGAACTTTCACCAATCCCGCCAAAAAACATGCTTCCGAAACCAGTCTGCCCGCACGCCCATGGTCAGGATGTCTGTCACTCGTTGCATTACAAAGCACGATTTCTGGGCGGTATTTTCTAACTTGCTCTATGATCCTGCGCTTATTCTCCTCATTGACCTCAAAGAATCCATCAGCCATTTTCAGATTATCCCGCACAGAAATCCCCATTACTTCTGAAGCAGCTTTAGCTTCTTCTAATCTCGTTTGAACCGTACCTCTTGTGCCTAGTTCCCCTTGCGTCAGATCGATGACTCCTACCTTTTTTCCTTGGGAAATATGTTTCATCAATGTACCCGCACAGGACAGTTCCACATCATCAGGATGTGCCGCAAAAGCGATAATATCCAATTTAAGGTCAGCCATTTTGATCTTTTATAATCGACTTAGATGATAAACGAAATGCACGATCCCTCCAGAAGGCCAAGAGGGTATGAAGAAAAAATAGAATGACTGTTGTGATCAACCAGATTGGTATTTCTGCCAAGCCTTCTCCTTGAGCGTAAGAATGAAGCCCAACAAGATAGAAATTGACACCAAAGAAGGTGAAGAGGATGGCCGAATATCCCCATAGGCTCACAACATTAAAAACGAATTTTCCGCTCAATGCAGGAATGAATCTTAAATGTAGGATGACCGCATACACCAGTACGGAAACAAGCGCCCACGTTTCTTTCGGGTCCCAACCCCAGTAACGCCCCCAGGATTCGTTTGCCCAGATCCCACCTAGGAATGTCCCTATGGTTAGCATAAATAAACCGATGGTCATCGTCATTTCTGAGATGTACGTAAGTTCACTGATATTCAGCTGTAAGAACTGAGCATTTTTCTGATTCTTGAAAATATACAGGTTCAGATTGATCAACCCAAGAATAGCTGCCAATCCCAAGAAACCGTAGCTGCTTGTGATCACCGCCACATGAATCATCAACCAGTAGGATTTTAATACCGGTTGTAGTGGTGTGATCTCCGGATCGAGTAAGTTCATTTCTGTGACGAAGATCATCATCGATGCTAAAATGGCTGTGCCTGCTAAAACTACCGGATTTTTACGCGAGAAAATGATTCCAGCCAATGTGGTTACCCACGAAATAAAAATAACGGCTTCGTATCCATTACTCCACGGCTCATGACCTGAAATGTACCAGCGGAAACCCAGTCCTATTCCATGATAGACGAAAATGAAAACGATCAGAAAAGATACCGCCAGAGCAAGCCATTTAAAGATCTTATTCGCTCTCTCCGTTGGTGTCTTGAAAATTCGAACGAAAAAAATGATGAGAAGTATTAAGCCTAAAGTAAGATAACTGCGATACGAATTCTTGAAGATAGTCATCTTGTTATAGCTGACCTCTAAATTCACTTTTGTCTCCGACGGAACTACTTTTTCCCCTGCTTCTCGCTGAAATTTTTTCAAATCCTTCAGTAGATCTTGTGCCTGACCGTATTTCCCTGTTTTTGCCGCATCGTCAAGTGCAGTAACATATCGAAGTGCGACCATAGACGAAGTTGTATCCATTTGACGCAATTCCATCGAAAGGGGAACAAACCATGTATTGTTCGGCTCTCCTTTCACAGGAATGATCTTCATGTATTGCCAGTTGAAAATGGCTTGAACCACTTCAAACTTCTCTACCAGCTTAATAAGTTTTTTATCGTACTCGTCTCTCTTTGATTCCAGTTTTCGGTGAGCTTTGTTGTAATCAGCCATCCATTTGAATTGGCCATTGCTATCTGCAAGATCGCTGTAGGAAACAAATTCTTTAAGTTTTAACGGTTCCCGCAAATTGGAAGGAACCTGGATCACGCTCTGTGTCATCCAATGCTGCGGATACATGTGCATACTCATGATCGTTTGCACCGCATTCCATGATTCATACGTATTTCCTCTGTGGATCTTTCGTAAAAGCTGATCACATAGTGTATGAGCTGGAATGATTCTACCCTGAAAATCCTGCACCAATAAACTGGCAAACTGATCAGAATGTTCCTCAGACATCACTCGGTATAAAGGTTTAGGCACATGACTGTGACCTTGAGAAAATGCACTTAGTGGAAATAACACTAATACCAGAATCATTGCTGAAGTCAAAGACTCCCGTTTTTCGCGCAACTTTTTCAGTTTTGAATTGAGTTCTCTGAACCTTCCAATCGGTGCAAATAGCGATAAAATCATTCCAATTGCAAGCAACAAGTATCCCAGATAGGTTATGTTCGTTCCCCACCAATCGTGATTCACACTCAAACGGGTTCCTTCTTCATTTTGAGGTGTCGAAGGATTATCCAGATCGTAACTCGACTGGAAGAATCTGTAACCTCTGTAATCCATAACGTGATTCATGAAGATCGTCTGGTCTTTATTGACATTCTTTTCAAGATCAGTTAACGTAACATCGCTCTCAAAAGAGGAAGCGGTTTCAGATCCCGGATATCTTTCCAATCGAAAATCCTTACAGCCGACATAAAAAGGAAGATCGATTCGCGTGGATCCATACTCCATTTCATAGGTCAATCCATTAAACGAAAACACTTCCGTTTCCGGAATCTCACCAATTCCTCCCTGCAAAGTCACCGTGCGTGAGGTATCTCCATCAGTGATCTTCAAGGTAAGGTAATCGGAACCTACATTCCTCTTACCGGACGGAAGCAACATGCGTTTGGCATGATCGATCTTTCGCTTAAGAACGAGCTGCTGTCCACCCACCTGATAAAGCGTTGTTAACTGAAATAATACCGCTGAATCAGATGGGACTTTTTTGAATAAAGAATCAGGAACATCCTGACCTGATTGTCTTGCTTTACGCATTTCAGACATTGGCAACCAGCGCATTTGTTCCTTTGACTTGATCATGATTCGGGCCCCATCCTTGAAAATGTGAACTCCGGGCATCGCATCCTTTTTCTCGAATGAAACAGCCACATCTCCAGCCATCAGAAAATCTCCTTCAGAAAGATAATTAGAACGCATTCCTTCCGTGATGAGTTCGATCGCTACACCTCTTATTGAATCGTTAACCACCACTGAATCAATCATTTTTTTCTGAAAATCAACATACTCAATTGTGATCGGTGTTTTATGCCCAGGAAATTGAACCTTAGCAGAAAAATCGTTATCGGTTTCCTCTGACATGAATTGTTTTTCCGCATAGGTGTATTGCATTTTTCCGTCATTGATCTTGAACCAAACGTGCGGATCAGCGGAATAAATGAAATTAGAACGTTCTCCTTCACGAATAATCATCAATCCCTCGAAACCGAAAAATCGAGTCACAGCAGCCCCCAAAAGGATAACTAAAAATGAAAGATGAAATGTCAGCATGGCAATTTTCTCCCGCTGAAGCATTTTGTAGCGAAAGATATTGGCTACCAGATTCATTGCCAAATACAACAAAAGGATCTCAAACCAAAGAGCATTATAAACGATGATCTTCGCAGTTTGAATATCGTACGTCGATTCTAAAAAGGTAGCTCCTGCAATCGCAGCAAGAAACACGAACAGCCCTGCCGTCATCATTTTCATCGAAAAAAAGGCTCTGGAAAATTTCTCCATTTTGCTGCAGTTTTAAAAACGCTGTAAAAATACGCAATGCGAACGTTACAGTGACTTTAAACATGAATAATTCGTGGTAAAAGAATACTCATCAACAGAAGTGAAATAACAAACCATTGAAGAAAATTGTCAGAGGGGATACACCACCTCTATCTTCGTCAAGAGTTCAATAAAACAAACACAAAATAAAATTTAAAACGATGAGTACACTTTTGAGAAGAGACGGCTTGTTTCCGTCACCAACGTTACTACCAGCATTGGACCTTTTGTCAGATGACTTTTTCAATCGGGATCTATTGAGTTGGAACGACCGCATTCTGATGCCATTTGGATCATCTCTACCGTCCGTAAATATTGAAGAAACGCCTACGGCTTTTGAAATATATCTTGCGGCACCAGGATTGAAAAAAGATGATTTCAGAATTGAGTTAAAGTACAACATTCTTACCATCTCTTCAGAAAAGCAAGAATCATCTGAAGAAAAAAGAGAGGAAGGGAATTACCGCCGAAGGGAATTCAGCTATGCCGCGTTCACCCGATCCTTCAGCCTGCCTGAATCTGCAAACGAAAATAAGATCGATGCCTCCTACAAGGATGGCATACTTCATCTGGAAGTTGCCAAAAAACACATCGAAGCACCTAAAGCGACGAAGAAGATCGATATTAAATAAAGATTTTTTAATCTCTTTTCAAGGTAGAGATGTGTTGGGCCCGGAGAAATCCGGGCTCTTTTGGTTTTAAAAAAACACACGGACCCATCGGGGCGAAATTTCCGTAACAACGGACAAAGTCCGCTGTGGGAAATGAAAGATAGCTCTAAGCCCCAGCGGGGCGAAATAGGCTGTGAGTATATTTGGGGTAGATTTAGGTATTCCTTTATCCTTCTTTTGAGATCAAAAGTAGCAAAACCCTCTTCCCTTTTGCAAGGAACCTGCCTTCGGCAACAACGCTTGCCCCGAGTTTACCGAGGGGACAATCCTACGCTTCGTGCATACGCATCTTCGCTTGGCTTGCAACATGGTTCTGTGCAAGAGTGAATTAAAAAATATCATTTAGATTTCAAGACTTCAATCATCTCGTCTTTTTGTTTCAGCAGTTGCTTGTAAAGCTCTTCTGCCTTCTCAATCGCTGTATTGTTATAGGCTACAAAATGTCCTCCATGTTGTTCTTGAACGAAATTATTGAAAATCATGTTTTCGTTAAAAGAAAGCAACTGACTTAAGTTCACAAAAGTGCTTTGGCTATCGCAACCAAGGTTTCAAATTTTGGAGACAAATCTCCTTTATCAATTCGACTGATAGTTTTCTGATCCATGCTAATTTCATCCGCAAGATTTTGCTTTGAAAAGCCTTTCAGTTCCCTTATTTCACGAATGTTTTCTCCAAGAAATTGAAGGAACTATACCAAAACTAAC
Organism: Crocinitomicaceae bacterium; assembly: GCA_044340465.1. Lineage (GTDB taxonomy): Bacteria > Bacteroidota > Bacteroidia > Flavobacteriales_D > Crocinitomicaceae > M0103. The sequence goes on from JBIITO010000015.1 coordinate 11,052, forward strand.
TTTAATAAGATAGTGCAAGTTTGGTAAATCACATTAAATCAGTTCGGATACGAGTCAGCTCAAAATAAACGAAGCTGCTCTAGCCTCAATCAATCAAAACTTAAATTCACACTAAAACCAAGCAAACATCAATACTGCCCTGTGGAAAGCAACACAAGAGTGCAGGCCTCTTCTACTTCTACACCATTTTTTTCAAGTAATTGTTCGAACACAGGATTTTCAGTTCCGGGATTAAAAATGACGCGACGAGGATGCAAGGCAATGATGCGATCCATATATTCTTCCTGAATTTTTGGATTGATGTACAATGTTACTGTATCCGGTAACCATTGAGTAATCCAGTCTGTTGTGATCTCCGTATCTCCGATTTGTCCTGCCCGATTACCAAAGGCAATGACCTCATGCTGATGTTCACGAAGCATGCGCACCGCTTTGTAAGCGTAGCGATCTGGTTTTTCGCTTGCGCCGATAACGAGCGTAGGCCCCATTAGCGTTTTTTCAGAAAAGACGCTACATTCGTGGCAATTCTACCTTCGATGTTGGAGGTGTCTGCTGGTTCAAAAGTTTTACCAGTAATGCGCTCGTAGAGCTCAATATATCTTTCAGTTACCGTTTCTACAAATTCCTCCGGCATCACAGGCATCTGCTGCCCTTCTAGTCCCTGAAATCCATTTTCGATCAACCATTGACGAACGAATTCCTTGGATAATTGCTTTTGTGCTTCTCCACGATCCTGACGCTCCTGATAACCTTCCGCATAAAAATAACGGGACGAATCTGGCGTGTGGATCTCGTCGATCAGGATCACTTCTCCGTTGCGAATTCCAAACTCGTATTTGGTATCTACTAAAATAAGACCACGCTCCGCTGCCATTTCGGTTCCACGCTGAAACAATGCTCTTGTGTATTTTTCCATCTGAACATAGATCTCTTCAGGAACGATTCCTTTTGCCAGAATATCTTCTCTTGAAATATCTTCATCATGCCCTTCCTCTGCTTTTGTTGCCGGAGTAATGATCGGCTCAGGAAAACGATCGTTCTCTTTCATCCCTTCCGGAAGCTCTACTCCGCAAAGCATTCTTTTTCCCGCTTTGTATTCTCTTGCAGAATGACCGGCAAGATATCCACGTATGACCATTTCTACCCGAACTGGCTCACACGCATACCCAATTGCCACAGAAGGATCCGGTGTCGCAATCAACCAGTTGGGAACAATATCTTTCGTCGCATCAAGGAACATGGTTGCTACTTGATTCAACACCTGTCCTTTGTGAGGAATTCCTTTCGGAAGTATGTGATCAAAAGCGGAAATTCGATCGGATGCCACCATGACAAGAATATCGTTTTCAAGTGTGTACACATCACGAACTTTTCCCTTGTAAACTTTTTGTTGTCCCGGAAAATGAAAATCTGACTTGGTAATTGCGTTGCTCATGTTATTATTTTCTGTTCTTACGTGTTTTGTATTTATCGTTGGCCTCTTCTTGTTCAGCTTTGGCTAATTTCTCTTCTAATTCTACCTTATCAAATGCCTCGATGATCTTCTTGACAAGGCTATGACGTATGACATCACTCTGACCTAATCGGATCAGACCGATTCCTTCCACCTCCTTCAATACATCTATCGCATATGCTAAACCTGAACGCTGTCTACCAGGCAAATCCACCTGCGACATATCTCCGGTGATCACGAATTTGGCTGTCATTCCCATACGCGTCAAGAACATTTTCATCTGCATAGTGGTGGTGTTCTGTGCCTCATCGAGGATTACAAAAGCTTTATCCAATGTTCGACCTCGCATAAATGCCAGCGGTGCAATTTCAATGATCCCAAATTCGATCATGTCTGCCAGTTTTTCAGGAGGGATCATATCACGCAATGCATCATACAAGGGCATCAGATAGGGATCCAACTTCTCTTTGAGATCTCCAGGTAAGAACCCAAGATTTTCTCCGGCCTCTACTGCAGGTCGTGTAAGGACGATCCGCTTCACTTCTTTTGCTTTCAAAGCCCTTACGGCCAAGGCAACAGCTGTGTAAGTCTTTCCTGTACCTGCAGGACCGACTGCAAATACCATATCGTTTTCCTGCACCGACTGCACCAGTTTTTTTTGATTTACGGTGCGCGCCTTGATCTTTGCCCCGCCATTACCATGAACCAAGGTCTCTGAGCCATCATCTGTAGAGATCATTCGGTCACCATCAGTTAGCATCAAATTGTCAATATTATTTTCTGTCAGTGAATTGAATTTGTGGTAATGTCGAAGTATCAACTCCATTTTGCGTTCAAATTCATCTATGATCTCTTCTTCACCACTCACATTCAATACATTGTCACGTGAATTGATCTTGAGTTTTGGAAAAAAACTTTTGATATGCTTCAGATTCTTGTTGTTCACTCCAAACAATTCCGCTGGGTTCACGCCCGTTATTTCAATCCTTTTTTCCGGCAAACTGATTTATTTAAAGGAGGTTTGAAAATTCTCCCCGATTAAACTTATTTTTGACCCAAAATTAGGAAAATATTCCGCTTCTCATTCAGGCTTTTCGGTAAGATGCAGATCATAACATTGATAACAGACATGGGAGAACGCGACCACTATGTGGCATCGCTGAAAGGAACAATTCTACGACTTTGTCCGGACGCCCGAATCATTAATATCTCGCACAATGTAAAGCCATTTGATACTGCGGAAGCGGCATTCTTTCTTAATTCCTGTATTGATGATTTTCCACAAGGAACGGTTCACGTGATGGGTGTTGATTCAGAACCAATGATCAATTTCAGTGGATCGGAGGGATCATTCCCTTCCGTGATGAAGTTTCGCGGACAATACATTATTAGTAACGACAATGGGTTTTTCGGTTCTTTCCTTAAGGAAGAAGAACATGAAGGTTTTTACCGGATGGACGATGTGCTTTCGAATCCCTCGTTGTTCAAGTTTCCAACAAAGAATATGCTAATCCCGGCGGCTTGTAGAATCTTAAACGGGGAAGCTATTGAAGATTTTTGCTCACCCTTCGGTTCCTTCAAGAAAGCATTTGCACTTGCCGCCGTGATCGAACCAAACCTTATCAAAGGAAATGTGATCCACATCGATAATTTCGGAAACCTCATCACTAATGTGCATCACACCTTATTTGATCGTTTCGGAATAGAAACACCATTCACGATCTATTACCGCAATAAGGATTACCATATTGATGAAATATCGCCTACATATAATACCGTTCCACCAGGTGAAAAAGTAGCTATCTTTAATCAGAATGGACTTTTGGAGATTGCCATCAATCGCGGCGCCAATGGTTCCAACGGAGGAGCCGACCGACTTTTCGGAATTAGACTTGGGGATATTATTCGAATAGAATTTACTCCCAGAGGCTCTCGCAGTACCCTCGAATCTCTTTTCTAATGTTAATACGAATCGTTAAACTCACCTTTGAAGAAGATAAGATCAATGATTTCCTAAATTTCTTTGATGGGATTAAGGAAAAGGTAAATTCTTTTCCCGGATGTCAGGGCATGAAGTTATTACAAGGAATGGACAACCCATGCCTTGTCATGACCTATAGTCATTGGAACGGACCGGAAGATCTGGAAAACTATCGCACTTCCGAAACCTTCGGAAAGATCTGGTCAAGCATTAAACCTTGGTTTGCAGCAAGACCAGAAGCATGGAGTGTAGAAGCTTATTTTGATGGTTTTGTAGTCTAAAAATCTTAAAAAGACTTGTACTTCCGTTTATTCCCTTACCTTTGAGCAATTAATAAATGTTACAATGAGTAAAGGAACAGTAAAATTCTTCAATGAAACCAAAGGTTTCGGTTTTATCATCGAAGAGGATTCAAGAAAAGAGTACTTCGTTCACGTTTCCGGTTTGGTTGACAAAGTGAAGGAAAATGACGAAGTAAACTTCGAAATTGAAGAAGGAAGAAAAGGATTGAATGCAGTGAATGTGAAGTTAGCATAACGATATATTTCTCAATTAATTCTAAAAAGCTTCGCCCAAAGGCGGAGCTTTTTTGTTTTATATTTCGTAGGCTTCGAGAACCTCTGCCTGCAATACACTAACTCAAATTGAGTCTTGATTAGGCTCTTAAAACTTGTGACTTTTATCTTAAAAATAATTCTCTATTGTCTAATCTGTCATAGATGAAATAACCAATCTCGCAGAAATAAAGTCTTAATGTCTTTTGTCTTGAAGTCTTTCATCTAAACAAAAAACAAATCTTAATTTTGCGGCAACAAACAAGCAAACACAAATGAGGGCATTGTACTTCAAAGAGATCAAGAGTTTTTTGAGCTCAATCATAGGATACATTTTTATCTTGATCTACCTCATCGCCTCCGGTCTACTCCACTGGCTGATGCCAAACAACAAATACTTGTACGCAAACCTGCTGGAAGGGAGCGAATCGAGCCTAATTCCCTTTTTTACTATCTCTCCATTTATTCTGATGATTCTGATTCCTGCAATAACTATGCGGATGATCGCTGAAGAACGCCGATCCGGAACCATCGAATTGCTGTTTACACGTCCTATCTCCGATCTAAACATTCTTTTAGCGAAATACCTCGCGGGAGTGACACTTGTATTTATATCACTTGTGCCAACTCTAACATATTATATTTCAATGCATTATTTAGGCTCTCCGGTCGGCATCCTAGATGATGGAGCAACGATCACCTCCTACATTGGGTTGTTATTGTTGGGATCCGTTTTCGTTTCTATTGGCGTGTTTGCATCTTCGCTCACCAACAACCAGATTGTGGCATTTATCATCGGAGTCTTTCTTTGCTTTATTTTCTATTCCGGTTTTGCCCTGCTTGGATCTTATGTCCTGCTCGGAAAAGCAGATGCTGTGATGCAATATGTTAGTTTATCGTTTCACTACGAATCCATTATGAAAGGAGTAATCGTAACAAGTGATCTGGTTTTTTTCTTATCTATCATTTTTATATTTCAGGTAGCAGCCCTAACGGTGATCAAAACACTTAAACGATAAGATCATGGCAGAAAAGAAATTATCCCGAGGCATTTTCAACTGGACGTTTTTAGCTGTCTTCATCACCGGTATCGTTTTGGTCAACGTTATTGCGTCGCTTCTTTACAAGCGTATCGATATGACTGAGGACAAACGTTACTCTTTATCTGAAGGCACGATCGGATTCCTTGAAAATAAAGACAACTTTGAGAACAGACTAAACATTCAAGTCTATCTAGAGGGTAACCTGCCTGCAGAATTGAAGCATTTCCGAAATGCGTTAGAGGATAAACTGAAAGAGTTCAAAGAACACGCCGGTGATAGAATAGAATACCAGTTCATCGATCCAAATATAGGGACAGAAGGAGAGCAACAAGCGTTGTTTGAAACGATCTACGCCAAAGGAAAAGGAATTATCCCGATGGATGTGGTTTATATGAAGGATGGAGCTCAAAGTCAAATGCTTCTTTGGCCAGGAGCAGTAATCGATTATGGAGGTTCTACAGTGCAAAACATACAGTTCATGCCAGGCACGCCACCTGGCAAACCTTACAGTATTGATGGTCTGACAGACATGATCGAAAACTCGATCAACAACCTGGAATACATTCTCATTAGTTCATTACGCAGAGCGACAGCGAAAAATAAACCGCGGATTGCCTTCCTTCAAGGCCATGGAGAATTATCTTTTGCTCAAACACAACGAGCCCGAGCTTTAATTGCACCTTATTTTGCTATTGCAGATGTCATGATCAATGATTCCATCGCTGCACTCGACAATGTGGATGGCCTGGTTATCGCACGACCTCGCAGCCGATTTTCGGATAAAGAACTCTATGTGATCGATCAGTTTGTCATGCGAGGTGGAAGACTCATGTGCTTTCTCGATGCCCTTTATTTAAACGAAGATTCTCTGAATACGAAAGGAATGACCCACACGGCGCGTTTGGAAACCGGTCTGGAACGAATGCTGTTTGATTATGGTTTAAAACTCAATGACAATTATGTAGTTGACGCCCATTGTGCACCAAAAGCAGTACCATTTGCAAAACAATCACTCATCCCATGGTTCTTCCACGTCCTGGCAACACCAACTAAACATCCCATCTCTCGAAATCTCGAGCCTGTTTCGCTTGATTTCACTAGCGAAATTCAGTTTGTAGGTAACAGTAAAAATGCACTCACTCCTGTACTCACCTCTTCGACTAATTCGAATGTAACGGGTTTAGCACCGTTAGTGAATTTGGCAATGCCTTTGAACTATGGGAAAAATCCGGAGCTCGTTGCGAATCCGGAGGATGAAGTAAATAAAAGATGTGTAGCGGGTTTGGCTGAAGGATTCTTTGATTCGCATTTTAAAAACAGGATCGTTGATGAATTTGCGAATAATCCGATAGCAAAATACAAGGAGAAGAGCACGAAAGAAAGTAAAGTTTTTTTAGTAGGAAATGGTCGATTCATTGAAAACTCATACGATTCAATGCCGTCAAGAGATGGAAAAGACTTTATGTACCGTCCAACGGAATTCAATGAACTCCGCATGGATAAAGATTTGGCACAACTGGGTATTCCACTGTATTTCGGAAACCAAGAGTTCTTTCAGAACCTTGCCGATTATATGATGGGAGATAATTCCGTATTAGACATTCGTAGCCGTCAGATCGATATACACGCCATTGACCAGGAAAAAGTGAAAGCGCATGCCAACTTTTACAAAGTCGTCAATTTACTCGTTCCAATAGTCATGGTGTTACTATTTGCGCTTACCATGGCCTACATTCGTAAACGTCGCTATGCCAAGATTCGCTAGATGAAAAGACTCATTATACTTGTTACATCAGTAATTGTACTCGTCCTTCTCGGATGGTATGCCTCCGGATTAATGAAACAGAAAGGAAAATCGGATACCGAACTAATCGAATTCAGTATTGAAGACACTAACACTGTCGATAAGATCACAATCACGGATGCGTTCTCTCAACGGATAACGCTCGTAAAGAAGGGCAGCGAATGGACAGAACAAGATGGTTCGTGTATTACTCAGGAAAATGTACATTTTATTCTAGACGCTTTCAAAAACATTGAATTCAAAGGATATTTACCAGATAATTCACTTCAACAATTTAAAAAATTGATGGTTTCTCAGCACATCAGCGTAGAGATCTTTCAGGAAGGAGAGTGGACAAAGACCTGGTATATCGGTCCCGCTGCGCAAGATCATTATGGTCAGGTGATGCTCTTAGACTCCTACGAGAATGGAAAAAGTGACAACCCAGTCATGATGAAGATCAAAGGTTTGAACGGAATCATTGATCCGCGATTTTTCGCCGATAGACGCAAATGGATGTGTACGCAGATTTTCGCTGTTCCTAGAGAACGGATAGAAAAAGTGGAGGTCACCTATTACGATGACCCGGTTTTAAGTTTCAGTGTGTTACAAAAAGGAAAAAACGTGAAGGTATTTCAGCAAGGAAAATTATTACGGAACGTAGATACTGCCATGATTTATCGCTACTTAAATTCCTACAAAAAAATTCATTTCGAGCTAGCTAATTTCGAATTGGACAAACGTCAACTAGACAGCCTCAAACACTCCTCACCTTTCGCAACCTTGAGTTTATCTGAAAAGGGAGGCAAAACTTCAAAGTTGCGTATGTTCCGAATTAAATCAGATGACAAGCAGGTCAATGATTTTGGCGATGTCGTAAGCATGGACGTAAACAAATTCTGGTGTGAATTACCGAATGGGCAAGTCGTAAAATGTCAGTATTTCGTTTTCAACCCCCTCATCATGGGACATATCTACTTCCCCATGGATCTTTCGAGGCGAAAAAAATCGACAGACAATCCATAGCCCATTGAGCTTGATTTTTTTGTTGATAACTGCTTAAAAAATCGATTGTCTAGGCTAAATCTTTCAAGGTGCAATCATTAGTTTTGACGTAAAATTTCAGTATCATGAACTTTGTTGTTTCCAGTTCTTCACTTTTAAAGCATTTACAGAGTATCTCAGGTGTATTAAGTACTAGCAACTCGTTGCCTATCCTTGATAATTTCCTCTTCGAAATAGAGGACGGACAGTTGAAGGTTTCTGCTTCAGATTTAGAGACAACGATGAGAACAACGCTGGAAATTGAAGCGAAAGAATCAGGAAAAATAGCAGTTCCGGCAAAGTTACTTCTCGATGTATTGAAAAACCTTCCAGATCAACCATGCACTTTCTTGGTGGACAAGGTCAACTACTCCGTAGAAATAGCTTATGACAACGGAAAGTCAAGAATGGTAGGTTTCAACGGAGAAGAATTTCCACGCACGCCTGCAATAGAAAATGCAAACACTATCAAGGTATCAGGTGACATCATTTCGAGAGCAATAAACAAAACACTATTCGCCACCGGAAATGACGAACTTAGACCCGTAATGAGCGGTGTATTCTGTCAGTTTACCCCAACAGATATTACCTTTGTTGCTACAGATGCACATAAATTGGTGCGTTACCGTCGAACAGATTCCCAAGCGACTGGAAGTTCTTCATTCATCCTACCAAAGAAACCATTGAATTTATTAAAATCCAATCTGAATGGCAGTGAAGAAGTTCAGATTGAATACAATGAATCAAATGCCGTTTTTACATTCAATGATATTGTTTTGGTTTGCCGTCTGATCGATGGAAAGTACCCTAACTATGAAGCGGTTATTCCAAAAGAAAATCCGAATGTACTTACCATAGATCGTCAGCAATTCTTAAGCTCGATCAAACGTGTTTCAATCTTTGCAAATAAAACCACACATCAAGTGAAGCTTCGTCTGGCAGGTTCAGAATTGTCTTTGTTTGCGGAGGATATCGATTTCTCCAACGAAGCCAATGAGCGTCTGACGTGTAACTATGACGGTGACGACATGGAGATCGGTTTCAACTCTCGATTCTTGCTCGAAATGTTGAACAATCTTGAGACTACTGAAGTAAAGCTTGAAATGAGTGAACCTTCACGCGCAGGACTTCTTATGCCGGCCGGTTCAGACAACGAACATGAGGATGTCTTGATGCTTGTGATGCCGGTAATGTTAAATCGGTAACAACATTACGAATATCAAATAGGGTGTGAAATTCCCACACTATTTGTTTTGACAGAAATGCTTCCTATTCATTTAACAGGTATCGAAAGGCTCCTTCCTTCAGTGAATGGTTCACGAATGTTTTTACCCAAGGCATTCCCAAGATGACCGCGTTCTTGGAGGATTTCACTTCCACATTTTGGGTCAAAAGAAAGAACTTCTTGCCATTCACCTCTAACTCTTTTCCATCTTTCGTAGAACTTACCTTAATACACTCCTTTCCTTCTCCTTGCAACTTCCAATTGCGCTTCAGGGAGAAATAGCTAACTTCTCCAGGATAGACTTTTTGATAAGCCTGAATAGCAAAATCAAGTTTTTCGCGTTCATCCCTTTGTGCTTCATGAAAACAGAAAATTTCCTTACCTGATTTGACCAAGAACACAGGGAATTTCATATTGAGCACACAAATTTCACGCAACTTTAAATGCTCAAAGCGGGTATATACCATCGAAGCCACTATGATCAAACCTAAAAAATAAAACAGCATCTTCACTCGAGCATTGAGCTTTATCAGGAAAATGATTAATACCCACAAACCGCAGATGAGAACAGTCGGTAATCCGAAATCAAAACCATAAGCTACAGCGCCTGGAAGTGCCTCTACCCAACGAATAAATCCGAGTGATAAAAATACGCTTGCTATAAGGATCCAACCGGTCAATTTTCCCAACGGTTGAAGCCAACCGAAACCAAAAAGAAATAAGCCCCCACCCAGAATGATTCCACTCGACGCCATCAGACCAATATTAGTCAACACAAAATAATTTGGAAACTGATGAAAATAATACAATGAGAGCGGTGTTGTCATGAGCTGAGCCGCAAAACCGATGGCTGTGCCCTGCCAAACCTTACGGAGGGCCCAATTTTCAAAATACAATAATTGTTCGATCGGTTTGTAGAGCAGAAAAATTCCCATCATCGCCAGAAAGGACAATTGAAAACCAATATCAAAGAAGGTATAAGGATCTATCAGGCAAAGGGCAAATCCGGTGAAGAACAAGGTGTTCATGGCATCATAATTACGTTCTGTCAATTGAGAAATAACCAACACTGAAAACATAAAAACAGCACGCAAAACAGACGGTGACAATCCGGTAATAATGGCATATATCCACATTAATGTAACAACGATCAAAATGGAACTTTTTTTCGAAAAGACCCTTGGAAAATACCCGAAAAGAAACAATAATATTTGCATAATAATCCCCACATGCAAACCTGAAACGGCCAGTACGTGCATTGCACCAGTATTGGTAAAACTATTCTTCACCTCAGTATCAAGCAAGGATTTGTCCCCCAGAATCAAAGCCAACGCAATCGCTAATTCATCTCCCGACATCTGATCCTTCAACATTTGTTGCAACGCATTTCTGGTTGCATGGAGACTTTTTGCGACCCAGCTTTGTTCTTCCTGATATAACAAGGAGAATTGTCCTTCTCCTACAAAAGCCATGTGCCGAATTCCCTTCGATCTCCAGAAATAAGCTGCGTCAAATTCACCAGGGTTCCCAGCATTAGAAATTTTTTCAAAGGGTGCCGCTACAAGCAACACATCACCTTCTTTTATCTGGGTTTCTCCTGATTTCACATATAAAACAACTGGTTGGCTCATCTTAGCCTCACGATTTTTATTACTCAGATTGATAACAATACCAGTAAGTTTTTTCCATTCAGAATTCCCTTCATTCGTACCCTTGACTTTTACAGTTGCTACGTCATTCGATTGGTATGTTTTTTCCCATGATGACCTTTCAAACACTCCCTCACGATCCATAAGCAATAAGCATCCAGCGAAAACAAAAGCCAGAAGCATAATTGGCAAAAACAACTTCTTACTCCTTCTAAAAAACCAAAGAAAAATGAGAACGATGAGCTCTAACGACAACACAATAAAACTTGACCCATCACGCAGATCAAACAAAAATGTACCTGCCAATCCTGCTGCAAAAAAGGAAAAAATCAGAACAAAAGGTCTCTGAAAGAATGAAAAGGAGGGTGATTCATTGAAAATTCGCATTCGGAACAAATAAACAAAAAAATAAATCAACTCAATTATCTTACACGTTGAACATATACTATATCCCAATCTTGTTTGAATACCTATCTTTGGGCGTCAAAAATGAAATGGAATGATTAAGGTTACACTTCCGGATGGTTCCGTAAGAGAATTTAATAAAGGCGTAACGGCTTTGGACGTTGCAAAAAGTATATCCGAAGGATTGGCAAGAAACGTTCTTTCTGCACGTGTCAATGGCACCGTGATTGATGCTACCCGTCCTTTGAATCACGATTGTTCGATCCAACTGCTGACCTGGAAAGATGAAGACGGAAAGTCGACTATGTGGCACTCTTCTGCACACTTGATGGCCGAAGCACTTGAATTCTTTTACCCTGGAATCAAACTTGCTATTGGACCACCGATCAACAATGGCTTTTATTACGATGTCGATTTAATGGAGCACTCCATTTCCGAAAAAGATTTGGAAAAGATCGAACAGAAGATGAAGGAACTAGCCAAACATAAAAACCCATTCATCCGAAAAGAGATCAGTAAAGCTGATGCCTTGGCCTATTTCACAGAAAAGGAAGATCCATACAAACTGGAATTACTGGAAGGATTAACAGATGGTGACATCTCTTTCTATACACAGGGGAATTTTACAGATCTCTGCCGTGGACCACATATTCCTGATACAGGTTTTATAAAGGCAGTTAAGCTTACCGCCATCGCCGGTGCTTATTGGCGCGGAGATGAAAAGAACAAACAACTTACTCGCATCTACGGAGTTACATTCCCGAAACAGTCCGAACTGGAGGAACATCTTACTAAATTAGAAGAAGCAAAACGTCGTGACCATAGAAAATTAGGAAAAGAACTCGAGTTGTTTACCTTTTCTCAAAAAGTGGGGCAAGGATTGCCTTTATGGCTTCCAAAAGGAGCAGCGTTGCGTGAACGTTTGGAGAACTTCCTGAAAAAGGCACAGCGTAAAGCAGGATATGATCAAGTAATCACACCACACATTGGAAATAAAGAATTGTATGTAACTTCTGGTCACTATGCAAAATATGGCGCAGACAGTTTCCAGCCGATCCGCACACCTGATGTAGATGAAGAGTTCTATCTGAAACCGATGAACTGTCCGCATCATTGCGAGATATTCAAGTCAAAACCACGTTCCTATAAAGATTTACCGACACGATTCGCAGAGTTCGGAACGGTCTATCGCTATGAACAATCCGGTGAGCTGCATGGTTTAACGCGCGTTCGGGGATTTACGCAAGATGATGCGCATATTTTCTGTATGCAGGAGCAGGTGAAGGATGAATTCAAAAATGTTATTGACATTGTACTTTACGTCCTTAAAACGCTTGATTTCAAAAACTTCAAAGCACAGATCTCATTACGTGACCCTGAAAATCCGGCTAAGTACATAGGTACTGATGAAAACTGGGAGAAAGCAGAACGTTCGATCATCGAAGCTGCTGCGGAAAAGGGATTACCTACAGTCGTAGCCTACGGAGAGGCAGCATTCTACGGACCAAAACTCGATTTCATGGTGCAAGATGCACTTGGACGTGAATGGCAGTTGGGCACCATTCAGGTAGATTACAACCTACCTGAGCGATTTGAACTGGAATATACCGGTGCGGACAACCAGAAGCACCGACCGGTAATGATTCACCGAGCACCATTCGGTTCCATGGAACGATTTGTTGCCGTTTTGCTCGAACATTGCGCTGGCGACTTCCCGCTATGGCTTTCTACAGAGCAATTCGCAATCTTACCGATATCTGAGAAATTCAATACCTACGCAGAAAAACTTTCAGATATGCTAAATAATTACGATATTCGCGGCTTTGTTGACAACCGTAACGAGAAGATCGGGAAGAAAATCCGTGATGCGGAACTGAAAAAGATCCCTTTCATGCTCATCGTAGGTGAGAAAGAAGCGGAAAACGAACAAGTATCTGTTCGTCAGCGCGGTAAAGGAGATCTTGGAAGTATGAACGTAGAGGATTTTGCTCAAACTGTACAAAAAACGATTGAGTCGGAACTGGTGTCAAATGCATAAAAAACTGAATGAGAAAAAACACTAAAAAACCTTTTGTTAGAAGAGAAGAAACGGAAAAGCACAAGATCAATGATAAGATCTTATCGCGTGAAATCCGTTTGGTTTTAGAAGGACAGGAGCCTAAAGTAATGGCCACTTCAGAGGCTATTAGAATGGCTGAGGAGCAGGAATTGGATCTGGTAGAAATCTCGCCGAATGCTGTTCCACCTGTTTGTAAGATCATGGATTACCGTAAGTTTCTCTACAACCAAAAACGCAAGGAAAAGGAACTGAAGGCAAAACAAAGTAAGGTTGTGTTGAAAGAAGTTCGGTTTGGACCAAATACAGATGACCACGATTTCAATTTCAAACTAGCGCATGCACGCAAGTTTTTGGAAGAAGGAAATAAGGTGAAAGCATACGTTTTCTTCCGTGGAAGAACAATCGTATTCAAAGACCGTGGTGAGATTCTATTATTAAAATTCGCTCAGGAACTTTCAGATATTGGTGCAGTAGAACAATTGCCGAAACTGGAGGGAAAGCGAATGATCATCATGATCAACCCGAAAAAAAAATAGAATGGAATTCAGAATGTAGAATTGAGAATGTAGAATTGAGAGCAGGCAAACTCTAAATTCTTAATTCATATTCTACATTAACAAAGAAGCTATACAGAGGTAACCTTTAAAACGAAGAGAGATGCCAAAAATGAAAACTAAATCCAGTGCAAAGAAGCGATTCACAATCACTGGAAGCGGTAAAATCAAAAGAAAGCATGCGTTTAAAAGTCACATCTTAACAAAGAAGTCGACGAAACGTAAGCGTAACTTGACAGCAGCAGGACTTGTTCACGAGTCTGATGTGTCAAATGTAAAACTACAATTGTGCATGAAGTAATCTGCTTCGGCAGATAAATGCACAAAGGTTTATTAATTGTTTAACCCGGTAACGAGTAGATAAGTCAGATGAAACAATGCTGCACTCTTTATCAAAAAACTAAAGATTATGCCTAGATCAGTAAATCACGTAGCGTCAAGAGCTCGTAGAAAAAACTTGATGAAGCTTGCCAAAGGGTACTTTGGCCGCAGAAAAAATGTTTGGACCGTTGCAAAAAATGCAGTTGAAAAAGGTTTGAATTATGCTTATGAAGGTCGTAAGCAAAAGAAAAGAAACTTCCGTTCACTTTGGATTGCTCGTATCAATGCGGGTGCCCGTGCACACGGAATGAGCTATTCTCAATTCATTGGAGCTGTTCACAAGAGCGGTATCGAGCTGAACCGAAAGGTTTTGGCTGACCTGGCGCTCAACCACCCTGAAGCATTCAAGGCGGTAGTTGATGCTGTAAAGAAATAACAAGATTAAACTCTGTATAGTGGAATCCCGGTCGACTGACCGGGATTTTTTTTAACTTTTTTTTTGAATGTATCGATTTAAGTTACTTTTGCCCAAATTTCGACTATGTCATTCAGCACGCAGAAGGCCTCCCTTGCCGGAGTTCTAATTACTATCGGTATCGTTTTTGGAGATATTGGTACTTCACCACTATATGTATTTCAGGCCATTACTAGCCAGGGAACGAATTTCGACCGAGAACTTATCATGGGAGGACTTTCATGCGTGATCTGGACATTGATTCTTCTGGCATCAGTCAAATACATCTTTTTTGCCTTAAATGCAGATAATAAAGGTGAAGGAGGAATATTTGCATTGTTTGCAATTCTCAAGTCAAAACAAATTAGGTGGGTCATCATTCCTGCTCTGATCGGATGTGCTACACTTTTGGCCGACGGATTCATTACTCCAGCCATCTCAATTTCTTCTGCCGTTGAAGGCATCAACAACATCAAGCCGGATTTTCCTGTTCTTCCGGTCATCTTCGGAATCATTCTAGCATTATTTGCCGTTCAGCAATTTGGAACATCAGCTATCGGTAAGGCATTCGGGCCTGTCATGGTGATATGGTTTGTATTCCTTGGTTATCTGGGCATCATAAACATTTCAAAAAACACTCAAGTACTGGAATCTTTTAATCCTTATTGGGCATACAATCTTATTTTCAATGTGAAAGGTGGATTTTGGGTTCTGGGTGCGGTATTCCTTTGCACTACAGGTGCTGAAGCACTTTACTCCGATCTTGGACACTGTGGTAAACATAATATCCGTATTAGTTGGGCCGTGATGAGCTCTTTATTGGTATTGAATTATCTGGGTCAAGCTGCACTTTGTCTTCAGGAAGGATTTGAACTTGCTCCAAAGCAAACGGTGTTTTATGCCATGGTTCCGAAAGAAATGCTTCCTTTTGCCATTGGAATCGCCACGGCAGCAACTATAATTGCTTCGCAAGCTCTGATCACCGGTGTTTTCACTTTAATGAACGAAGCAATCAAACTGAACCTCTGGACAAATTTGAAAGTAAAATATCCAACCGATCACTTAGGACAAATCTACATTCCATTTATCAATTGGGTGCTGATGTTGGGCTGTCTATTAGTCATTTTCATTTTCAAGAAGTCTTCCGCTATGGAAGCATCATATGGTTTAGCCATCACAATTAATATGGTCATGACCTCCATCCTTCTTTGCTATTTGTTAATTCTAAAATACAGAAAAATTCAAATCCTATATATTGGCATTTTCGCTGTCTTCCTTTTGATAGAAGGCATCTTTCTTCTTTCAAACCTTGGTAAAATCATTCATGGCGGAGCATTTACATTAGTTCTTTCAATTGGTTTCTTTATATTGCTCTTCCTGTATTACAAGGCAAGACAATTAAGAAAAAGTATCACGGAATATATTGCGATGAAAAAGGTAATCCCTTTGCTCCATGCAGTTAGAAATGATCCTGGAATCCCGTTCGAAGCCTCGAACCTTGTATATCCCACACGGAGCAATAGTCCAAATAAATTAGATTCAACTGTTTTCTTTTCATTATTTAAAAAAAGACCACGAAAAGCAGGTGTGTATTGGTTTTTACACATTGATATTATCAGTGACCCTTGGGGGGTACATTACAACGTGAATGAAGTGATTGATAAAGCCTGCTATTACGTGAACCTTCAACTTGGATTCAAGGAAGAACATCGTATCGAATACATGATGCGTAAGATCCATCGAAAAATGATCGAAAAAGGCGAATTAACCGGAGAGAGTGTTTTTGAAAGTGTGAAAGGTAAATTCGAAGAACCCGATTACAAATTCATCGTTCTGAATTCTCGGGTAGCGATGGACAATAAACTTAGCGCATTTCAGAGTTTATGTGTTAAAGCCTATCGTTTTGTGAAATCGACGGGACTAAAGCCTGCAGAGGATTTCGGACTCGATAAAACGAATGTTATGGTAGAATATATTCCTATTACCGTAACCAAACAATACGAACAAGAGGTAATCGAAGATTTTGAGGACTACACCTCCGACAAAAGCACCTTGAAGTTCAATAAAGCAGATCGGATGGAAAAAGGTTGATGGAAGTTCAATAGAAACTAAAAATGGGAGTCGTAAGACTCCCATTTTTAGTTTTCATCCAATTGGACTACTTCTTATCACTTACTTCTTCAAAATCTACATCCGTCACCTCGTCTGTAGGATTTCCTGTAGTTTGTTGCGCACCTGGTTCTCCACCACCTGCATTTGCAGCATTGTACATGTCTTGAGATGCCGCCTGGAACACATTATTCAATTTCTCCATGGCTGGCTCAAGATTTGCGAGATTCTTCGCCTCAAACTCCTTCTTCAATTCTGCAAGGGCATCTTCGATCGCTTGCTTCTTATCTGCTGGAAGCTTGTCTCCGTACTCTTTCAACTGACGTTCTGTTTGGAAGATCGTTGAATCAGCTTTATTCACTAACTCTGCTTCCACTTTACGTTTTTTATCTGCTTCTGCATTCGCTTCCGCTTCTGTTTTCATTCGTTGGATCTCTTCATCAGACAATCCTGAGGAGGCTTCGATCTTGATTGATTGCTGCTTGCCAGTTCCTTTATCTTTTGCAGAGATATTCATGATTCCGTTCGCATCAATATCAAATGTTACTTCGATCTGTGGAACACCTCTTGGCGCTGGTGGAATGTCTGTCAATTGGAAACGGCCTAAAGTTTTGTTGTCATTTGCCATTGCCCGCTCTCCTTGCAACACATGAATATCTACAGATGGTTGACTATCTGATGCCGTAGAAAACACTTCCGATTTTTTCGTCGGAATCGTCGTGTTTGCTTCGATCAGTTTAGTGAATACACCTCCCATCGTTTCGATTCCCAATGAAAGTGGAATCACATCCAGAAGAAGTACATCTTTCACTTCACCTGTCAATACACCTCCTTGAATTGCAGCACCTACGGCAACCACCTCATCAGGGTTCACCCCTTTAGAAGGTGCTTTTCCGAAGAAACGCTGCACTGCATCCTGAATGATCGGAATACGAGTTGAACCACCAACAAGGATTACTTCGTCAATATCGCTTGTGGAAAGTCCTGCATTCTGAAGTGCTGAGCGACAGGGAGCGATTGTACGCTCAACGATCTCTGAGATCAGCTGCTCAAATTTTGCTCTTTGAAGAGTACGAACCAAGTGTTTTGGAATACCATTCACCGGCATGATGTATGGCAAGTTTATCTCTGAAGAAGTTGTAGACGACAACTCGATCTTTGCTTTTTCCGCGGCTTCTTTCAAACGCTGAAGAGCCATTGGATCCTGACGAAGATCAATACCTTCATCTGTTTTAAACTCATCAGCCAACCAGTTAATGATCGCATCATCCACGTCATCACCACCCAGGTGTGTGTCTCCATCTGTAGCGAGAACTTCGAAAACGCCATCTCCTAATTCCAATACAGACACATCATGTGTCCCTCCGCCAAAATCGAAAACGACGATTTTCTGGTCTATCCCTTTTTTATCCAAACCATACGCTAAAGCTGCTGCTGTAGGCTCATTGATAATACGCTTGATCGTTAAACCAGCGATCTCTCCAGCCTCTTTGGTTGCCTGACGCTGTGCATCATTAAAATAAGCAGGAACTGTTACCACTGCTTCTGATACTTCATGTCCAAGATAATCTTCAGCTGTCTTCTTCATTTTCTGAAGGATCATCGCTGAAATTTCCTGCGGTGAATACAAACGGTCGTCTATTTTAACACGCGGTGTATTATTATCTCCTTTTACCACTTCATAAGGCACACGGTCAGCTTCTCTTTTACTTTCGTCAAATGAAGACCCCATGAAACGCTTGATCGAATAGATCGTTTTTGTTGGATTGGTGATCGCCTGACGCTTTGCAGGATCTCCCACTTTGCGCTCGCCGCCTTCCACGAATGCTACTACTGAAGGGGTTGTTCTTTTTCCTTCTGAGTTAGCGATAACTACCGGCTCATTTCCTTCCATTACAGAAACACAAGAGTTGGTAGTTCCTAAGTCAATTCCAATTATTTTTCCCATTTTGTTCTAATTATTGCGGTGTTAAACCTGCCCCGAATTGACAATCTTTATGCCACCCGACTATCTGACAACAAAACGTTTCAAATTGTCAGAAAAGACTAAACATCCGATCTGAAATAGTGACGAATTGACAGAATTACTGACAATGTACAAGCTAATCGAAGAGCATCCGACGAAATAAATTAACTTTGTCATCCGTAAAAACAGGTTCATTAACATCATGAAAGTTTCCGAAATACGTCAGCAATTCTTTAATTTTTTTGCTTCGAAAGGGCACGATATCGTTTCTTCAGCACCGATGGTTGTGAAGAATGATCCTACGCTCATGTTCACCAATGCAGGGATGAACCAGTTCAAGGATTATTTTCTTGGGAATGCTGTACCGAAAAATAAGCGTGTAGCAAATTCACAGAAATGTTTACGCGTTTCAGGAAAACACAACGACCTAGAGGAAGTAGGCGTGGATACCTATCATCACACCATGTTTGAAATGCTAGGTAACTGGTCATTCGGAGATTATTTCAAAGAAGAAGCGATTTCATGGGCATGGGAACTTTTGACGGAGGTATATAAAATTCCAAAAGACCGACTTTACGTTACTGTTTTCGAAGGCGATTCCAAAGACAATGTTCCAAAGGACGAAGAAAGTTTTTCAATTTGGAAGAAATACATTCACGAAGACCGAATTATCCTCGCTTCCAAAAAAGATAATTTCTGGGAAATGGGAGACACAGGTCCTTGCGGACCTTGTACAGAGATCCACGTGGATATGCGTTCAAAAGCCGAGAGAGATCATGTTGACGGTAAAACACTCGTAAATTTCGACCATCCACAGGTAATCGAGATCTGGAACAATGTATTCATGCAATTTAACCGCAAAGCAGACGGATCACTCGAACCACTACCGGCCAAACATGTGGATACAGGAATGGGATTGGAACGCCTGGCGATGGCATTGCAAGGAAAAACATCCAACTACGACACGGACCTTTTCCAAACGCTTATCCAGCACATGGAAAAAGTGGCAAACGTACAGTACGGAAAACTAGAAGAAGTAGACATTGCGCTTCGTGTGATTGCTGATCACGTTCGTGCGATTGCTTTCTCCATTGCAGACGGACAATTGCCCTCCAGCAACGGCGCCGGCTACGTGATCAGAAGAATTTTAAGAAGAGCCGTTCGATATGGTTACCAAACGCTCGGACTAAAAGAGCCCTTCCTTTGTGACCTGTCAAATGTTTTGTGTGAACAAATGGGCGATCCATTCCATGAATTAGTGCAGCAACGATCATTGGTTGAAAAGGTGATCCGAGAAGAAGAAGCCAGTTTCTTCCGCACTTTGGAACAGGGGTTAAAACGCATAGACACCATAATCGAGTCGACTAAACAGTCAATGAATGACCTTATTGATGGGAAAGCCGTTTTTGAATTGTACGACACCTATGGATTCCCTGTTGATCTGACCTCGCTCATTGCTCGAGAAAATGATTTAAACATAGATGAGGTAGCTTTCAACAAAGAGCTTCAAAAACAAAAGGATCGTTCGCGTTCAGCTACTTCCATTGAAACCGATGACTGGATGGATGTGCACGGCGAAGGTCAGACAGAATTTGTGGGTTACGATGAGCTCCATACCGATGTGAAGATCTTGCGCTACCGCAAAGTGATCCAGAAGCAAAAAGAATTCTATCAGTTGGTATTTGATCGTACGCCTTTTTATGCAGAAGGTGGTGGTCAAGTTGGTGATAAAGGATATTTAGAAGCAGATGGACAGAAAACTGCCATTTTCGATACCAAAAGGGAAAACAATCTGATTATTCACTTGTGTGAGTCCATTCCTTCAAATCCCCATGCATTTTTCAAGGCAACAGTCAGTACGTCAAAAAGAGAAGCCTCGGCTTGCAATCACTCAGCGACGCACCTGCTACACCATGCCTTGAGAACGGTTTTAGGAACGCATGTCGAACAAAAAGGATCGCTGGTTAATCCCGACTATTTGCGCTTCGATTTTTCACATTTCTCAAAAGTCACAGACGAAGAGCTTTCTCAGATCGAAGTATTGGTCTCAGAAGAAATACACCGAAACATTGTCCTTGATGAACGTAGAAATGTTCCAATGGATCAAGCACTAGAAATGGGCGCAATGGCACTGTTTGGAGAAAAATATGGCGATGCTGTACGTGTGATAAAGTTTGGAAATTCTGTTGAATTGTGTGGTGGAACGCATGTAGCCAATACGGGTAAGATTGGACTCTTTAAGATCACCTCAGAATCTGCTGTAGCAGCCGGAGTGAGAAGAATCGAAGCGATCACCTCATCTACAGCAGAGAAATACTTCCGTGAAAAAGCCGCTCAGCTGGATGCAGTTTCCTCAAGCCTCAGAAATCCAAAAGATCTGTTGAAAGCCGTGGAAGATTTGATTTCAAAGAATAATCAGCTGACCAAGGAAATCGAACTCCTTCAGAAAGAAAAAGCGCTCAATGTCAAAGGAGATTTAAAAAAACAGATCGTTGAAGTCAATGGAGTACAATTTCTAGGTACGATTGTACTGTTAGATGGCGGTTCAATTAAAGACATCCTATTCCAGTTGAAAGGCGAAGTGACGAACTTTTTAGGCGTTATCGGAGGAAACGAAGGCGATAAATGCACTCTTAGTATCATTGCTTCTGATGAAATAGTTCAAAATAAAGGTTTGAATGCCGGTCAACTCGTTCGTGAAGTATCGAAACACATTCAAGGCGGCGGAGGTGGTCAACCTTTCTTTGCTACTGCTGGTGGTAAAAATCCATCCGGACTTCAGGCAGCCATTCAGGAAGTCAAAGAAAAACTCTGAATTTGGAGCAACTACGTAAAGCCCTGCTGATCACCTATTACTGGCCACCAGCCGGTGGTGCGGGAGTTCATCGTTGGTTGCGCTTTTCACGTTATTTCAAAGAAAACGGGTGGGATCTGCACGTATACTGTCCTGAAAATGCAGCTTGGCCTACCATTGATGCATCACTAAATTCAGATGTGTCAGCAAACCTGAAGATCATACGACATTCCATTTTTGAACCACATAAATACCTCGGAAAGAAAAACAATCCGAATCAAGGTTCAGGAATCACCCAGCAGAAAAAAGGCAGTTTGCTTCAACGAATTATCATTTGGGTAAGAGGTAATTTGTTCATTCCAGACGCTCGTGTTTTTTGGATCAAACCAAGTGCCCGGTTTTTAAATACTTATCTCAAGCAACATCCAGAGATCGACACCATCATTTCCACCGGTCCGCCTCATAGCATGCATCTCATAGGTCAAAAGATTAAAAAAAAGCATCCTAAAATTCAATGGGTTGCTGATTTCAGAGATCCCTGGACCGAAATTGACTTTTATCAAGACCTGCTTCCAGGAAAATGGGCAGATAAGCGCCACAAAAAACTAGAAAAAGCTGTATTAGAGGAAGCTGATAAAGTGGTTACGATAAGTGAAACAGGAGCTGCCGATCTAGAGCGCATTGGAAACCGAAATGTGGATGTTATTACCAATGGGTTTATTTTTCCGGAATTCGATGCGAAAATGGTCCTGCTGGATGAAAAATTCTCCGTTGCCCACTTTGGATCGATGCCCTTTGCTCGCAACCCTCAGGTGCTTTGGGATGCCTTGAAAGAATTGGTAACCGAAATACCCCAATTAAGGAATTCACTTCAGATCAAATTGATTGGGCCAGTCGATTTTCACGTGATCGAAAAATTAAAATCAGCAGGATTAGAACGGTATTTGGTTCAAATTCCATCTGTTTCGCATCAGGAAAGTCTTGAAATGCAGCGAAAAACGCAAATTTTATTATTGGTTGCCAACCGAACAGGAAATGTAAAAGGAATCCTGACCGGAAAATTCTTTGAATA
>JBIITO010000086.1:0-10664 GCA_044340465.1 Crocinitomicaceae bacterium
ATTACGACGCTCGACAGCCCTGAGTGAGTCAGATGCACGTTTGGCTGCTATCTCTTCTTCAGTGATATCCTCAGGTTTCACACCTTTTTCATTCGCAAGCTTCGTACGGTAATTCTTAATCTTATACATGTATGGGTTGAAGAGTGCTGGGTTTTTACACATTCCTACAAGCATAGCCGCTTCGTCCTTAGACAGATCTGCAGGTTTCTTGTTAAAATAAACTTTTGCAGCGTTTTCAATACCTACCGCGTTGTAAAGGAAATCAAATTGGTTAAGGTACATGGTAATAATCTCCTCTTTGGAAAATCGTTGCTCCAAACGGGTAGCAATGATGTTCTCACGTGCCTTTTCATTGACCCTCCTGAAAATGCGCCCAATCCTTCCACCAGAGCCTCCCTCAACGGATTCACCCATGGCTCGGGCGAGCTCTTCACGTTCGCGTTGCTGAAGTGTAAAAAGCAATTTGGCCAGCTGCTGCGTAATAGTAGAAGCACCTCCTGCACCCCCCAAATTAACTACAGCACGACCAAGAGCTCTAAAATCTACACCTGAGTGATCATTGAATCTTTCATCTTCGGTTGAGATCAATGCATCGGTGACAAAGGGAGAAATCTCTTTGTACTCAACACTGGTGCGGTTTACCTTCCAGTAGCGACCCAATTCTGTCTCACCATCCGAGGCATACACCACAGAAGCAAGTAATTCCGGTGGATTATCCAACATTTCGACCGGCGGAAGATCATCTTCCGATTGAAACATTAGTAAACTGAAAACGATTAGAAATGGAAGCATCGCCAATCCCCAGAAAATGTAAGTCATTTTCTTATTCTGCTCTTCCGTCAGCATTGGATTCACTCCTTTTATTCCAGACATTAGTAAACTAAATTTATGTAAAAGTAAGAATTCTTTATATTGCTCAAATTACTCTTCTAATTAAGTATATCCCTGCGTTGACTATCCAGTTTCAAGAGGATGAACATCATCATGGAAAAGGACATCATGGATGATCCGCCGTAACTGAAAAATGGCAATGGAATTCCAATTACCGGAGCAAATCCGATGTTCATTCCAATATTGATCGCAAAGTGATAAAACAGGATCATCGCCACCACATAGGCATAAACCCGATTAAAAGTTGAACGTTGTCGTTCAGCAATCATTATAATTCGAAGTAACATGAACATATACAATCCAACCAGAATTAAAACCCCTGCAAATCCCCACTCCTCAGCAAAAGGACAAAAGATAAAATCCGTTTCACTTTCAGGTACGTGATTGCTTTCAACACTCGCGACTGATGCGTTGTTATAACCTTTACCAAATAATCCACCTGACCCAACGGCCGCCATGGCTCTGTTTCGGTTGTAATCCTCGCCATCGGGGTCTTCTTTCAATCCCAGAAAAAGTTCGATACGATCTTTCTGATGTTCAGCAAGACCTTGAAAGCCATAATTCACAATGGCTGCCAACAATGTAGCAAGAACATACGCAATCAATATAATGAGTGAAGCCCTGTTGCGCTCTCTTTTTGAAGCAATCAGTCGAGAAAACAGCGATAAGAAAACAGCGAACAGTGTGAGCGAGATCATTACGCTCCAGAAACCGGAAAAGATCACACCAGGAAGGAATCCAAAGGAAATCTTTTCGTTGCTCATCAACAGGGTCACTAAACTGAGGAATACCACGACAAAGAGTATTGGAATGAAATGGCTCCCAACCCACGTTTGTTTAAACTTTACTCCCGGAATCGAATTGATCAGCTTTAAGATCAAGGGGTCGTAGGTGATCCCTTCACGATACATTACGAATAAAAAAGAGGTGAAAACCACAAATGTTCCTGCATCAGGCTGCAATAAGATCAATGTCATAGGCACCAGAATGATTGCATTAGCCAACAATACAGTTTGTGATGTTTGCTGTTTTACATTCACGTTACTTATAAATCGCGCAAGCAAGAGTCCAGTACCGATCTTTGCAAACTCAGCAGGCTGAATTCCCATCGTGCCTATTCCCAACCACGCTCTTGCACCATTTACCGGAGGCATGAAGAGAACAATAACAAGTAGAATCAAAGTAAATAAATAGATCGGGACACAGAATTTTCGGTATATATCAGAATCTATGAGGAAGACCATAAGTCCCAGGAAGAGAGAAACCACGAGCCAGATCATTTGTTTCCCATACTTCTGAGAAAAGTCGAAGAGGTTGGGATGATCTTCATTGTAGGCGGTAGAATAGACAGTTGCCACGCCCAGAATTAACATGAGCATATATACAGCGAAAAGCGCCCAATCCACATTTGCTACCAATGATTCGTTCTGTCTCATTCGCGATAAGTGAATTTTGCTTCAAGAATCGTTTTTTCGCGCTCCTTCTCCGTGATCTTTCTGTTAAGGTATTTCTCAATCATCAACCCCGCTGTCGGTGCGGCCCACAAACCACCACCACCCTTGGCATTCTCAATGAACACCGCAATGGCGATCTTCGGTTGATACATGGGAGCAAAAGCAATGAATACGGAGTGGTCTTCCCCGTGAGGATTCTGTACCGTACCTGTTTTACCACAGACAATTATGTCTTTTAGTTTGGCTCTTTTTCCCGTTCCTCCGGAAACATGTACTACACGACGCATACCTTCAACGACGACACCATAATGTTTACGATCTACCATCGCAAAGTGCTTCTTTCTATAAATGGGATCGGGTCCTTTTTTACCTATCGATTTTACAAAATGCGGGGTGATATACCACCCCCGATTTGCGATTAATGCCGCAATATTTGCAAGGTGGAGCGGAGTTAACATGACTTCACCCTGACCTATGGATATCGAACGTATCGTTGAAAAGGCCCAGCGGTGATGACCATACCATTTGTCATAGTAAGCCGGGTCGGGTATCAATCCGGATCGTAAACCGGTAATGTCCGTTTCAAGCTTACTTCCCAAACCAAAACTGTGCATGTATTTTGCCCATAATCCCAATCCTTCTTCAGCATCTGCAAAGATGCTTTTCTTTTTACCCTGCTGAATAATACGGCGTGTAACAGCGTAGTAGTAGGGATTGCATGAATGTTTGATCGCATCGGCAAGATTTCCGGCACTGGGGTGATCGTGACATCCCACCATGGATTTATTACATGGAAATCCCGACTCTGGAGTAATGACGCCTTCTTGCAGTCCAATAAGTGAATTCAGCAATTTGAACGTTGAACCCGGAGGGTATTCCGCCGCCAAAGGTCTTGGATAAAGCGGTTTACTCGGATCAAGGACCAGTTTAGGATAATTGGTTGAAATATTTCTTTTACCGATCAATAAGTTCGGATCATAAGAGGGTGCTGAAACGAGCGCTAAAATTTCACCTGACGTTGGCTCAATGGCGACGATGCATCCGCGCTTTCCTTGTAATAATTTCTCCCCGTAAGCCTGCAGAATAATATCTACCCCCAACTTAAGTGGTGGACCCTGAAGTGCGCTAGTATCGTATTTGCCTCCCGCGTAGGATTCGATCGCATTATTCAACGCGCTGGTTACGATGTATTTGATCCCCTTTCTGCCTCGCAATTGCTCCTCATAAAATCGTTCAAGACCAGCCCTTCCTATATTATTGCCCGGTTTATAGAACTGGTCCTCGTCAACCTCTTCTCTGTTCACTTCAGACAAATATCCCACAATGTTCGCCCCATTGGCAAAAGGATAGCTGCGCATACTTGTTACCTCTTCATAAAATCCAGGGAAATTTTCCAGATGCGGCGCAATTCTGGCAATCTCTTCCAAGGTCATTTCTTTGATGAAAGGATAAGCACGGATTTTTTGATAATTGGATGTAGTTTTTCCGGTATGCTTGTTATAGTATGTTCCTTCTCCTTCACGAATGTCACGAAAACGCTTTTTCACCTGCCATGTTTGCCAGCCTAATAATTCGGCAAAAGATGAGGTATCGAAATTCTTCATGTTATCCTCCACCATCATCAGATTGTAGTACGTACGGTTCGCTACGATCTTTTTACCGTTCCTGTCAAAAAGAACTCCTCTTGGTGGTGTGATCTCTTTTCGTTTCTCAGCAATTTCCTGAGCGCGTAAATGCCAACTATCATCAATGACCTGCATATAAAAAAGCCGCAGGATATAAATGACACCTACTAGGATAATAAAAGTGATAAGCACGTATTTACGCGTATCAAAATTCATCGCTCTTTAGGCTTTGAAATGAAAAGGGCTTGGAATAAATAGCAGAGTGCATAGGAGAGCGGGAGACTGAGGATTGTTTTCTGAAGAACGAAAAACACCTCATCCAAACGAAAGATCTCGATCAAAAAAAACCAAAAATGCTGAATAGCCAGTAATCCACCGAATACATAAATGAACCAGCGGGTTCCCATTTCGTAGATATTTCCTTCACGCATTTTTTCATAACCTTCGCGTGGCGAAAAGATCTTCATGATTACAGGTCGCAAATACGCAAAAAGCACCAACGACGAGGTGTGTAATCCGTACGTATTGGAAATCGCATCGATCAGCATTCCCATTCCAAAGGCGATCAACATCAAATAAATCAATCCAAGATCAAATGGCAATAGCATAATGAACAAAGGGTAAACCATGAGCTGAATTCCCCAGCCGATCTCCAGTTGATTCAGGATAAATGCCTGTATGATAAATAGGGCAACAAAACGAATGCTATGTTTCAGGATCTCGTTCATTCTTCTTCCTTGTCTTCGGGTATGGCTGCCTCCAAACTGGCCTGTTCGGCCTGCATCAGGTTCTTAATGACATAGACCCTTTGCAGCGTTCGGTAATCCTCTGAATAACGCATGACAACATCCCAAAGTGGTTTTCCCTCTACAGGGCGTAATTTTTCAATATAACCCACATTCAAACCGCGGGGAAAGATACCTGAACCTCCTCGAGTAACTACCTTCGACCATTTTTTAATCTTTAAATCGTTGGAAATACCGGTAATAGAACCTCTTCGTGGATCTGACCCATCCCATTTCAATAAACCGAATAAGCCAATCGGCTCAATCATTACATCAATATTAATGTTTTCAGTAAGTACTGATTTCACCACTGAAAAATGTTCACTGGTATTGTGAATGATCCCCACGATCCCTTTTTCAGAGAACACACCCATACCTCTTTTTATACCTTGACGGTAACCGATATTTAGTGTGAAATAATTGTTACGTTTAGTGACTGTTGAATTGATCACCGATGCGGGAATATACAGGTATTGCTGATGGAAAAGTGTGTCATCGATCTTGAAGGTGTGACCTTGCAGTTTCTGAAAACTTGCGGGTTGATGTTGTCGCAACCATGTATTTTCTCTTTGCAACATATCGTTGTTGTAACTGAGGTTGAAGTGCTTGGTAATATCATTTCTCACCTCGAGAACGCTTCCGGAAACATGGGAAGCACTAGTGAGGTATTGAGACCGCGGAAACTCGAGAAAGGTAAAATACGTTGACAGCGCAATTAGTTGCAATGCGATAAAAATAAGAAACACACGGAAACGCCTGAAAAAGGCTATCAGATTGCGCATGTACAAAAATAAAAAAGTCCCGTCAATTTCTGCGGGACTTCTGAATTAATCTCTGATAAGGAATTGGAACCTCTCGATGTTTTTAAGGGCGATACTGGTTCCTCTTGCAACCGCTCTCAGCGGATCCTCTGCAATATGAACCGGTAGTTTTGTTTTAGCCGAAATCCGTTTATCCAAACCGCGTAACATAGATCCACCACCTGCGAGGTAAATTCCAGTTTTATAAATATCCGCAGAAAGTTCCGGAGGTGTCATCTCGAGGGCGCTTAAGATCGCTTCTTCGATCTTAGAAATAGTTTTGTCAAGGGCATGTGCAACCTCCGAGTAAGTGATCACAATTTCTTTCGGAATACCCGTCATTAAGTCACGGCCACGCACTGCAAAATCTTCAGGTGGAAAATCCAATTCAGGGAGCGCGGCGCCCACTTCAATCTTAATCTGTTCAGCCGTACGCTCGCCAACAAGGATGTTGTGTTGACGACGCATGTATTCTTCAATATCATTGGTGAAATCGTCACCTGCTATACGTATCGATTTATCACAAACAATCCCTCCAAGAGCAATAACCGCGATCTCCGAAGTTCCACCACCTATATCGATGATCATGTTGCCCATTGGCTCTTCGACATCAATGCCGATGCCTATTGCTGCAGCCATTGGTTCATGGATCAGGTATACTTCCTTGGCTCCTGCATGCTCAGCCGAGTCACGTACCGCTCGTTTTTCAACCTCCGTGATTCCGGAAGGAATACAAATCACCATTCGAAGCGTTGGGTTGAACAAGCTTCTTCCCGGATTGATCATTTTGATCATCCCGCGAATCATTTGCTCCGCACTCTGGAAATCAGCGATTACGCCATCTTTCAAGGGACGAACCGTCTCAATGAGTTTGTGTGTTTTTCCATGCATTTGCTGGGCTTTTTTCCCTATGGCAACCACCTTTCCAGTCTGAATGTCCTTAGCAACGATAGACGGTTCATCCACCACCACTTTGTCGTTAAGAATGATTAGCGTGTTCGCCGTGCCAAGGTCGATTGCGATCTCCTGCGTTAAAAAACTAAATATACCCATTTGTGTCTTCGCCTGTTATGAAATAGCACTAATTATCATGCTGTTATTCGTAAAATTCGCTTTTTTGTTTCAATAAACTGAAAAAATTACCATTTAATGTTTGAAGTGGCGATTTCCTGTGAAAACCATGGCCATTTCGTTGGCATTACAATAATCGATGGACAATTCATCCTTGATAGATCCTCCCGGTTGGATGACGGCAGTAATTCCTGCATTATGGGCGATCTCAACGCAATCAGGAAAAGGAAAAAATGCATCTGATGCCATTACAGCACCATTCAGATCAAAATCAAAACTTTTCGCTTTATGAATCGCTTGACGAAGAGCATCAACACGTGATGTTTGTCCTGTTCCGCTCGCAAGCAACTGACGGTTTTTGGCAAGAACTATGGTATTTGATTTCGTATGTTTCACCAGTTTATTGGCAAATAAAAGATCATCTACCTCAGAGGCTGTTGGTGTCTTATTGGTCTTTGGATCTAGTGAATCTTTTCCCTCAGTCAAAAGATCTTTGTCTTGCTCAAGTACCCCGTTCAAGATAGTTCTGAACTGTTTCGTAGGCAGATTAACGTCCTTCTGAACCAGAAGAATTCGGTTTTTTTTTGTTATTAACAGCTCCTGCGCTGCTTTATCGTATCCAGGAGCAATTATTACCTCGCAGAACAATTCATTCACTAATTGAGCTGTTTCTGCATCGATTGATCTGTTTGAGATAAGAATTCCCCCAAACGCGCTCACAGGATCTCCAGCCAACGCGTCAATGTATGCTTGTTTCAACGTAGATCTCGTGGCTAGGCCACAAGCATTATTGTGCTTCAAAATGGCGAATGTCGGATCGTCATTCTTGAATTCTGCCATCAGGTTCACTGCAGCATCTACATCCAACAAATTGTTGTACGAAAGCTCCTTTCCGTGCAACTTCTCAAACATCGCATCAAGATCACCGTAAAAAACACCCTTCTGATGCGGATTCTCGCCATAACGAAGTACGTGTGCTCCCTGAACGCTCTGTTTGAAAACACCATCTTGATCGCTATTGAAATAAGTAAAAATCTGACTATCGTAATGTGAAGAGACATTGAAAGCATCTCTTGCAAATTGCTGGCGTTGCTCTAAACTCGTTTCTCCATTTTGCGCTGTAATAATCTCTAGAAAACGTCCATACTGAACCTGAGATGGGATAATCACCACATCATTATAGTTCTTAGCTGCAGCACGGATCAGGGATATTCCGCCGATATCTATCTTTTCAATGATCGCTTCATGATTTGCACCTGAAGCAACCGTAGCCTCAAACGGATAAAGATCTACAATAACCAGATCGATCTCAGGAATTTCATATTCAGCGATCTGAGCTTGATCATCAATGAGTCCTCTGCGATTTAAAATTCCTCCAAAAACCTTCGGGTGAAGAGTTTTTACGCGTCCTCCAAGAATAGATGGATATGAGGTTAGGTCTTCCACTCGTTCTACCGGAATATTCATTTCCTCAATAAACGTTTGTGTTCCACCTGTTGAGTAGATAACCACCCCATTTTTGTTAAGTTCTTCGATGATCGGAGCGAGTCCGGATTTATCAAATACGGATATCAGGGCCGATTTTATCTTTTTGTTTGAGGTCATAACAGTTTCGAAAAAGAAAGTGCAAAATTAGATGAAAAAGCCCGATCAGGACAGACCAGTTCTGAAAATATTTGTAAGAATTGATGCTACTTACAATTTTTATTCCCCGGAATCAGCATCCGAGGATGATTTTGTAGCTTTACCTTCGATTACCAGAACATGTCGATTAAAATCTTTTTGGTGGAAGATGAACCTAGTTTAAGGGAAATGGTTCAAATGAATCTCGAATTGGAGGGCTATGATGTGTCTTGCTTGAAGGATGGAAACATGGCAATGGAACGAATCTCTGAACTTGGCTTTTCGGACTTAGTGATCCTCGATGTGATGCTGCCTCATCACAGTGGGCTGGAAATTTGTGAAGCCATTCGAAGGTCAAGTGCTGTGCCGATCCTGTTTTTATCCGCCAAAGGAACTACCTCTGACAAGATCGAAGGGCTTAAAAAAGGAGGGAACGACTATCTTGGAAAACCATTCGATTTGGAAGAGTTATTGCTCCGTGTCAAGGTACTTACCGAACCTGCTCGACTAGCTCATAAAAACACCCTTCAAGAATTAGTATTAGGTAACAAAGTATTGAATTTTGAGACTTTCTCAGTACTTGATACTCTTACGAATGAAACAGATTCGCTCTCTAAAAAAGAGATTGACCTATTGCGGTTTTTTCTCGAAAACGAGGATAAAGTAGTATCTAGAGATGAAATTCTGGACAACGTTTGGGGGAAGGATGTATTTCCGACATCACGAACGATCGACAACTTTATTTTGCATTTTAGAAAGTTGTTTGAGGAAGACCCAAAGAACCCGAGGTATTTCCATTCGATCCGTTCAGTAGGTTATCGCTTCACACAGAATTAACTACTTTTGCATCCTTACATGGACGGAAAAGAACATTTAAAACAACTTCGGTACGACAAGGCTTACCTTAAGATGGCCCAGTCCTGGTCGAAACTCTCACATTGCAACCGAAAACAGGTTGGCGCGCTCATTGTAAAGGATTCCATGATTATCTCTGACGGATACAATGGAACACCGGCCGGTTTTGACAATTGTTGTGAAAACGAAATAGGTGAGACACATTGGTATGTCCTGCACGCTGAAGCCAATGCGATCCTCAAAGTGGCAAAATCCACCAACAATTCGACAGGCGCAACCCTCTATTTGACCCTGTCACCATGCAAAGATTGTAGCAAACTCATTCTTCAAGCCGGAATAACGCGCGTGGTTTTCAAAGACTCTTACAAAGATGCAGAAGGAATTACATTTCTTAAAAGTGCTGGTGTAGACGTGTTTCAAATCGAAAATCTTGACGATGATTCCTTCTGATAAAAAATATATCCTGCCTTTACTTCTCTCTGGATTTTTAGCTTTGGGATTATGGATCGGTCATGTCATGACCCCCAAAATCAGCAACTCCATTGGAGGGCAAGGCCAAGAGAAATACCAAAAACTTCAGGATATCATTGAAATTCTAGATAAAAAGTATGTTGACCCCATTAATGGTGAGTCACTCTTCGAACAGTCGTTAGCAGACATATTACATGAATTGGATCCACACAGCAATTACATCGCAGCTAAGGATCTTAAGTCCATAAATGAAAGTATTCAAGGAAAATTTAGCGGTGTGGGTGTTCGGTTTATGATCTTACGCGATACCATCTGCATTACAAATGTGATCTCGGGGTCGCCTTCGCAACGAGTGGGTGTGCGGGCAGGAGATAAGATCCTTCTAGTCGACGGTAAAAAAGTGACCGGTAAGTCCATCACCAATGAAAAGGTGATGTCGATGCTCAAAGGGAAAGAACAAACAATTGTAAGTGTGGAACTACTTCGTGGTAAAAAGATATTAAGGAAGCGCATCATTCGAGGCGCCATACCGATTGAATCTGTCGTTGCTGCTTACATGGTGAATGCGTCCACTGGCTATATCAAGGTGGATGAGTTTTCGGTTACGACACCGGAAGAGTTTCGTCAGGCCGCAGAATGGCTGAAACAAAAGGGCATGTCGAAACTGATCTTAGATCTCCGGAATAATGGAGGAGGAGTGCTTCAATCAGCTATCGCTTTGGCGGATGAATTTCTTCCGAAAGGACTTGCTATTGTAAAGACAAAAGGAGAACATACTGGTACTTACACTTACCGATCTACTTCAACCGGAATATTGGAAAGAACAAAGGTGGCTGTGCTAATTAACTCTAGTTCTGCCTCTGCGAGCGAAATTCTAGCCGGGGCACTTCAAGACAATGACCGAGGTACGATCATCGGTCGAAGATCTTTCGGGAAGGGATTGGTGCAAGAAGATATCCACCTCCGAGATGGCAGCAATCTTAGGCTTACAGTTTCCCGCTATTACACACCAACAGGTCGTTGCATTCAGAAGCCCTACAAGGATGGGTACGAAAAATACATGGAAGATCAGATCGAGCGTTATGACAA
>JBIITO010000087.1:0-10655 GCA_044340465.1 Crocinitomicaceae bacterium
ACCTACGAATGTCGACATCTAGTTTAATCCGTTTTTGATCTACCAAACGCAACACACACAATGCCGTAGCCACTTTACTCACCGAGGCTACATGCAATGGCGTGTGCAAACTCAATTTTCTTTTCTCCCTGTAATTGGCATATCCTTGCACTCTATAATATAGAATTTTTCCATTCTTAGCAACGAGATACTGACCATTAAATCGATCTTCGCCCAATACACGCTTGTAAAACCTGAATGCGTAACGTTGTTCTTTTTTAAGTTTTTTAAGATCTGGTTTGGGAAAATCCGGAATTAGACCATGTTGTTTTCGAGTTAAACTATCGTATAATTTATTGCGGCTTTTCACGGCCTCTCCGCAACCGAAAAGCAGCATCAATAGTAGGGTAATTAAACCCGATGACAACAGACGTTCCACAAGCTAAAGGTACACATCCCTTTTTTGCAGCACACGTCCCTTTTCAACGAACAATCAACAAATGTTCCTTGAAAAACAAATTGTTTTAATCCTTGTATGGTATTCCCATATGGAAAGTCAGTCCTTCATGATTCTCGAAGGAACAGGTTCCGTCCAATTGTTCTGTCAAAGAACGAATCAGACCTATCCCAATGCCATCTTCATTCTCCCCAAAAGAATCGGCTAAACCAGTTCCATTATCCTTAACAGTCAACTCAAGGATTCGATCTTTTACCCGTTTTAATGAAATGGAAATCTGCGGATTTTCCACCTCTCGAAAAGCATGCTTGATGGCATTTGTAATGAGTTCATTGAGAATCAAACCCATTGGAATTGCAGAAGAAACATCCAGGTTGATGGCATCAAGATCGTATTCAAATTTGATTTTTTCTGAAATAGAAATGGAGTTATTGATCTCAGAAACGAGTTCTTTGATGTAGGGTTCCAGTTTAATTGCGCTTTTATTCTTTGTTTCATACATCTTCAAATGAACCAATGCCATCGACATTACCCGATTGTGTACCACCTGAATAGCATGCTTTGTTTCCTGAGTCCTTGCAGAATTCAATTGCATATTCAAGAGACTAACTATAACGGCCAGATTGTTTTTCACACGGTGATTTACTTCTGCAAGAAGCACTTTTTGTTCTTCAATGGATTGCTGCATAGCCTCTTGCTGTCGTTGATTCGTTACGGCAATTACGGAGGTAAAGACCACCGAACACGCTACCAGGAATAAAAAATTCAAGTGCCTTTGCATCACTGGATCTACATATGGATCATGAAAAAAGGAAAACCAATTATACGTGTAGGATAAATAAACCAAAGCAAGACAAAATAGAATGTAGATAACATTCACATAGAAATGAATACGGGTTTCCTTCCTTGTATATAGTAAAGATATTCCAGAGATCATAAGAATAAAGTGAATGTGTGTATATGATTCTTCACCTGTTCTAATGGAATAAATCATCAACATAGTACTGCTTACAAAGAAAACTACTGACATTGCTAAAACCACCATTTGACGGCGGTTCAGAAACATCGCAATTATATAAGGAGGTATTCCGAACAAAATATACCAACTGGTTGGATTGTCCAAAACTGAATATCCATATATAGAGGTGATCAGAAAACAAATAATAGCATTGACCCCAATAATGTCCACCGCTCGTTGCATGCGATAGAAAAAGACGTCTGTAGTTATAGGTTTTATTTGTGACACCCAAGTGATAATTCAACCCGTGAAATTAGTTCAAAAAAGAATGAATTGTAAGTGCGTTTTATAATTAAATTCGTTCGATGTTGCGATACACATGGATATTGATTTTTGGGTTAACTGAACAAGTATGTTCTCAACTTCCAAGCAGTATTGCTTTTGGTTCCTGCGGACATCAGGACAAACCTCTTGAGATCTTTCAAAATATACTCAAACATAAACCTGAGCTGTTTATTTTTCTTGGTGACAACATTTACGGCGATACCGATCGAATGAGCGTACTCAGAAAAAAATACCGGAAGCTTTCAAAAAACAAAAACTTTCATGCACTTCGAGATTCAGTGCCTATAATTGGCACGTGGGATGATCACGACTATGGCATGGACGATGTCGGCAAATATTATCCAAAGAAGAAAGCAACAAAGAAGATCTTTCTCAAATTCTTTAAGGAACCAAAATTTTCTGAACGACGGAAGCACGAAGGAATCTACACTTCTTATTTGTACCAAGATCACGGCAAAAAACTTCAGATCATTTTGCTGGACTGTAGGACATTCAGGAATAATCTGGCACCCTACAACGGTGCTTTAAAGGGGGACACTTCTTATCGATATCATCTTGATTATTCGCCTTATCCAATCAATTCTGATTCTACTCTGCTTGGATCAGAACAATGGAACTGGCTCAAAAATGAACTTTTAAAACCCGCTGATGTTCGAATTATCGGTTCAAGTACTCAGTTTGCTACACAATTCAATGGTTACGAAGCATGGGCAAACTTTCCGGGTGAACAAAAACGAATGCTCGATCTTATTAAGGAAACCAAGGCAAACGGTGTATTCTTCATTTCGGGAGATTTGCATTATTCCGAATTAAGCAAGCTGCCAAATCCTCCATCTTACCCTATTTATGATCTTACGTGCAGTGGACTAACAGAGGAATGGAAGTTTGCAACTCCTAATAAATATCGCATTGGTAAACCTGTTATGGACAATCATTTTGGACTTATCACCATCGATTGGAATTCAGACTCACCAACTATTCGATTGGAAGTTTGGGATAAATTCGATGTCAAAAGAACGATCCAGGAAATATCGATTAGTGAGTTAAGCAATTGATGATCAATCAACAGGCAAGTACTTTTTACAGATCTTGTACTTAGTAGCTTCTGAAAGTAAATGCTTTAATTGGACTCTTCCTTTAATTCCAAATTGATCGAATTGCTCCTTTTTATCCCATTTCAAAAAATACAATTCTTGTCTATTCGGCACACAATTCATACGGTTCAGGTAATGCCAACCTTGACCAATGATCGACAAACCGACCTTGAAACGTGCCACTTCATTGTTATTCATCGAAATAACAATTCGGTTATCAGGTATTTGTGAGAAGAGACTGTATCCCGAATAATTATCTAGAAGTTTCTTACTTTGAAATTGATCCTTTAATCCCAATAGCTCAACTAAAGTAGGCGCAATATCGATGTTGGCAACAGTCTTCTTAAGGTTACTTTTAAACGTATTCATATTCAACTTCTGTTGAATCTTTTCAGGCACATGAAGGATCAGAGGAATGGAAATAGTTTCGGCGTAATAACTGTCCACATGACCAATATTGTTGTGATCCTTAAGTGATTCGCCGTGATCAGATGTAAATAAGATGACCGTATTTTCCATTTTTCCAGATTTCATTAACTGGTCGAAAACACTGCCCAGCAAACTATCTTGGTAGCGAATAGCATTATTGTACTCGTCTTCAAACTTTCCCTTCCACTTAACTGCTTTTTCCGGAACCTTGTACGGGTAATGTGTTGCATTCAAATGAATTACTCCAAAAAACGGATCCCCAGTGTTGAATTGTCGATTCAATTCTTTAATTGTAAACGCATCATCGATGCCTAAATCGTTAAAGAAGGGTTGTTTACTCGTTTCCGCGTTCCATTTGAAATCAAGTTTTTCGTTGGCATAATACCTATCAAAATGGTACCATTCCATCGTGTGTGAACTTAAAAAAAAGGTTCTTGCAC
Source organism: Crocinitomicaceae bacterium (assembly GCA_044340465.1). Taxonomy (GTDB): domain Bacteria; phylum Bacteroidota; class Bacteroidia; order Flavobacteriales_D; family Crocinitomicaceae; genus M0103. The sequence goes on from JBIITO010000087.1 coordinate 3,703, forward strand.
CTACAGCCCGACCCAAATCCCAGATCAAAGGCTGACTGTAAAATAGTTCAGGAGATTGATAAGGACCTATTCCCGACAATACCGCAGGTACAGCAAGCATCGTCGTTGAAGAAACTGAATAAGCCTGCTCAAACAGAAAAGTGGAAGATCTATTTGCCTTCATGAATAGATCCAGGTTTGGCGTTGTATTTTCTATATAGCCATAAGGGCCAAGATTTTGTTTTCTCAGGCTTTCGCAAAGTATGACTAATACATTTATTTCCGTTCGATGGCGCTCGGCGTCAAGCGGAATTGGTTTCCGATAACCCAGTCCTCGACCTTCAAACTTTCGTTCTTTATTCAACTCCAAAATATGACGCACGAAAGATGCCGAAAAATTGGTATCCATCGTGTAGCACTGATCATACTTCCTATGCCTAAGAACCAAATATCCGAATGATAAAATAAAGATTATTCCGAAAAGAAAAAGACGTTTACCCAATTGGGAAATCTGTGTTTTTTCAACCACCCACTTAAAAAGCAGGAAAATTAAAATCCCGAATATCGTAATGAGTAAAAGATCGATCCAAGTCACAGAGTCACGCAATAAGACCATTGCGCTTTTTGGTTCGGTTCTGAAATACTCCAAGGTATAGTAATTTGGGAAGAACCCGTTGAAATAAAAAAAAGAGACAGATGCAGCGACGGTAACTAGAATGAACAAAGTGGCGAGAAAGATGAGCATGTAAAACAGGTACTTCTTCTGTTTCCATTTCACCATTAGGAGCAGTATAAATATCGATCCTGAAAAGGAGGTTAGAAGAGACAAAAGGTAATGTCCAATTTGTGCAAGATTGTAATAGGAAAACAAACCACTTCTGACGAAGAGATCTGTAAGTATCAAGAATAAAGGTATTATGAACAGGAATCGAAGCAACACCTTCTGAATATGAAGGCAATATTACATAAATATTAACGGAATGCTATGAGAGATTACTCATTCTTTTCCAGATATACCTCACTATTTGCTCCTGGAGGATATAACGTCATTGAGCGATTCCCTCCGGACAACAGATTAAATTCGATCGGAATCTTCAGCGTTGAGTCTTCAAAAAAAATTTCCATTCTACCATCATCCCCATTGCAATGACCATATCCATTCCAGTGCTGTACAGATAAGCCCTCTTTCAACAAGTCCTTTTCAACAATAAAGCAGTCCTCCACTACCTCATCCATCGTATAAACCGTGTAACTAATGGTGCCTTCCTGATTCATATAGGTTCCAAAATAAAAAGGATCTAGTTGACTGAATACTGACTCAGCGGAAAATAAAAATAAGAGTACCGCAACATATTTCATGTAAGCCACTTTTAGTTAAAGGTATATAAACTAGACTAAAACCATACCATTATGTTCATTTTATGGCTTTCGATCGATTATCGAATGGTTGATTTAAAACGTGCAGGTTTGTCTTTATTTTGCAAAGGGCTTAGCAACAACGCCTTTGAATTCGTTCATTTTAAACTTCTTTTCATTGATACCATCATATTCTTTAATGATGTTTCCATTCCAGAGATAGATTACACCAGGTGTATCTTTAGCCCCTCCGATAGCCTGCCAAAAGGAGGCTACATCCAGAACTTGATACGTATATTTAGAACCAGCATATTCAAAGAATGAAGGAATGAGTTCTACTTCTTCGTCCATGAATATGATGCGTAACTCAGGGAAATCCTTGATCTGTTTCTTAAGTTGTGTTAGTTCTTTTGCCGTTTCTTTGCAATGATCGCATCCTGGTGCGAAAAAGCAAAGTATTTTCTTACCGTTATCGATGTCCGGGTAGAATTTTGAATAACGAGATGTTTTCTTTTTGGGTTCAAGTGGCTTAATTTCTTCCTTTGCTGTCTCTTCTTGTATTTTAGGTTCTTCTTTATTAATTATTTCTGACAATATGGTATCAGATTTCACTTTACTGATCAATTCCTTATCTAGTGCTTCATCTTCTACAACAACCGAACTTATGGACGAAGCGCTTGACCTTTTCGTCAATGGAGCTACAAGATAAACCAGTAACACACTCGCAAGGATCAATGAAGTAATGAGGAACGGATCACGTTTATCATTTTCTTTATTAATGAACTTAAAGAGAACACCGATCAATCCCATAGCCACGATATTCTTGATCAGTGCCTGAAGTGGCGTCATCGGTAACAACGAACCAAAACACCCACAATTACCTTTATTTCCCGTTACGATCAATTCATATGTAAGTTGAGATGAAAATAAGAACAGTATTAAAAATGATAACGGCAAAACAAGTCGTTTGAAATAGTGCGATTGCAATAAACCAATACCCAACGCGAGTTCACAACCGATTAATGTTCTGGAGAAATACGCTGCAGATGTTTCACTGAAACCCATGGGAAGTAATTGCTTCATCTCAAAAGTCGTCAGCGCAAAATGTGGAGATGGATATAACTTTGCAACCGCTGAAAGCAGAAACATAAAAGATAAAAGGATTCGCATTCCATAGCTGACCTTTCTATTCTCAATAAGTGTAGAAATCTTACTCATATAAATAGCATTTGACATTAAAATTAATACATCAAGAGCTTCAATAAAAGTCAATTTTTGAAACTAACCAAACATTAACATTTGGCAATGAAATAGTCATAAAAACGCATCAACCAGAAAGACTGTCTACCTTTGTTCCTCTCCTTGAATATCTGCATCGATCATATTTACCATTTTAGGAACGACGAAAGGCTTAGTAAATTTTTGTTTTTGATAAGGAAAAAGATCTGCCAATTCACCCGAGTAATAGAAATCAAATGAGACCCCCCCAAAGGTGTACTCTTTGTCCTTCACTTTGAATACAGAGCCTCCTACACCCGGATCCTTTTTCGGTTTGGATTTGTGATAGCCTAAATTAAACAGAGAAGCAAAGATCTCAGGACGTTCATCGATAGGGAATCCGGCCCGCTCCCACTGCATCTTGATCTGTTTTATAAACAGAGCGGTGTATAAGAACGAATAGTAGTGATCCTTGTATTGAGCAAGTCGTTTGACTCGTAAACTCATCGTATCGTGAACAGCATGTTGAACTACTTCAAGCGTATCAAAATCAAGCAGATGTTCATATTCTTTTCCCAAGTAATACACGCTCGTAGAATCTTTCAGGTATCGTTCGATCTTCATTGCCGTATTTTCTTTGATCCCAGTCGGGCCGAAAGACATCATCGTTCCCACTGAAAGCGATTTTAAAGGTGCAATGTATTCTTTAAATCGTTCACGACGTGAGTTAAATAAACGTACTTGCTCTCCTACCAATGCAGCAACGATGGTACGAGCCTCGACTCCAGCTACCCGGGCTGCAGAATCAATATAGGGTTTATCTTTGCGCAGTGCTTCCCTAAAATACTTCCACTCTGCCACATTCATCCATTCGTAGGCACTTAATCCACTTACTTTCTCGTTTCGTTCATTTTTACGTGACTTATATTCCTTTAAAGCGGACTGATAGTTTTTGTCTGTGCGTAAACGCAGATCCACAGCATCCAGCATTTTCAAAGCAAGACGTTCGTCATTCGATTTTTTGTAGGCATTCAGGATATATTTCGCATTCGTAGGATAGAAGTCATTTAGAATAACAATTCGATCCAGCACTTCAAAGCGTTTCTTCACAAAAAAAGTACTATCCACACGAAAGGAAAGATCATACTTGTCACTAATTGCCTGAAAATAACGGTTATTCACATCCAACTGACCAGTTTCTTGTGTCCACTTAAATTTCATTGCTAGATAGACAAAGGCCAGAAAAGCCCCGTAAAGCGCGAAGGAATATACCACAATCAAATACGGTATTTTAAACCACCTTTTCGCATAAACTGCTTTAAGCCACATAGATTATAAAAAATTACTGAGGATTTGAAACGAAAAATATCTGGAATAGTTTCGCGTCTATGAATGTATTTTGTTCAAATAAATTTGATGGTATTTAATTAACCCATCGATTGGTTTTTGAATGATTTTTCCGATTGAAATTTCGGAAGCTTTACATGCTCGATAAAGTTCTTCAGAAAACAAATATGCGATTGAACCAACGTAACTGGTTTTAAATTGTCTGTAGTTCTGATATTTACATACATGTATTTCATTAAAACTTTTGAATCCTTGAAAAATCATGTCCTTGATAAAAGGGTGTGAGGATTCTTTAACGGCAAATTCCATGAATGAGGCCAGGTAAGTATTGGCATTTGGCTCGCGATAGACTTTCGATATAACTTCCTCCTTTGTGATGTTTTGCCAATGTTTAAATGACTGATTTAAATCATCTGGTAGACCTCCATTCAAAAAGGAGGAAACCAATTGTTTTCCGAAATAACTCCCACTCCCTTCATCTCCCAAAATATAGCCTAACGATGGCACAGCTTGAGAAAGTTCTTTTCCATCAAAGAAACATGCGTTGGATCCTGTACCTAGAATACAGGAGATTGCCGGTACACCCTCATAGGTTGCATATGCACACGCCAAAAGATCATGGGCAATATGGATCTTCGCCCCTGAAAAAACAGACTGAAGTCCTGCACTCATCATTTCATTTCGTTCAAAAGAAGAACAACCAGCGCCATAAAACCAAACCTCTTCAACGGATGTACTTAGTGAAACCAAGGCCTCATTTGATCGAATTTCATTTTCAATCGTTCGCACATCATGAAACACCGGATTCAACCCCCTAGTCTGAAGATTAATTCGACCATCCGGACCCAAAAACACCCAGTCACTTTTCGTAGAACCAGAATCTACAATCAATATATTAACCGACTCCAACATGCTTATTTTGATTTACACGAAGGTAAAACAATTGATAGAACTTGATCTGAAAACTCGAACATACTAAGATATTTTAGATTACACTTCTGGTATTTCACTATGGTGTCCTTTTGCAATAGTTTCGATCTTTTTCCAACTTTGACATATCAACACGCTCTACTGCAAACCATAAAAAAACCTTCCCAAAACAGGAAGGTTTTAACATTTCGAAATTGATTCTTTATTTTTTAGATACAGGAATTATTGCTGTTATCTTCAATGTCTCTGAAACATCATTTCCTTTTTTCCCAACACCAAAATCCGTTCGATCGATATTGAATTTAGCAATGAAGGTTGCCTTTGATCCTTTCTGGACAAAAGTAAAAGGAATCGTTATATCATTCTTTATCCCTTTCATCTCCAATTTGCCTATGGCATTGTAACCCGATGCTGTTTTCTCGATCTTGTTCGATACAAAGGTGATGTAAGAGTACTTATCAGAATTGAACCAATCTTCACCTTTAGCATGAGCATTCATCATTCCGTTACCGGTACTTATAGATTCAACCTTGATCTTCAGATCTAATTTAGAACTGCCCAAAGAAGTCGGGTCAAAAGTGATTATTCCCTTCAAATCCTTGAATACTCCAGAAACTTCGGAATTCAAAAAACTAATCTTGTGTTCAACCCCGATCTTCCATTGCTGAGCAGATAACGAAGCAGAAATAAAAAACAAATTCAAAAAAAGGATTAAACGTTTCATATGTTGATCCAAAGAAATTAATTCTGAACGACTTCTAGGTCACATAACAATTTTACTTCATCTGAAAGTCCTGCAGAAGGCTGTCCTACGCCGAAATCAGATCTCTTAACCAATCCAGTCAATTTGAATCCGGCAACACTCTTTCCGGCTTCGTTTTTTACAGTTCCGTTGTGTGCAGCAGTTAAAGTAACCGACCTTGTAATACCCTTCATCGTAAGATCACCTATGACCTTAAATTCCGAACCTTTCAGTTTAGTAACAGAAGTACTCTTGAAGGAGATCGTAGGATGGTTGGTCACATCAAAAAAATCGGCTGTTTTGAGGTGATTATCCCGCATCTCAATACCTGTATTGATTGATGTAGTCTCGGCTGTCATATCAATGCTTGCTCCGGAGAGATCTCCATTAGGAGTTTTAAGAACTACATCGAACTTTTTGAATTCACCATTTACATCGGTTATACCCATGTGTTTGATCGTAAAGCCTAATCTTGAGTGAGAAGCATCTGTACTCCATTCGATGGAGGAAAAAATGATAAATGATAGCGCTGAAAACGCAAAAACCAAAGGTAAAATAACTTTTTTCATGTTAGAGATTTATAATTTTTTCAAAGGTGGAAAGAAAATTGTTCGCGTGAATTGATCTAGGTTAAGATAACCAATAATTCAATTCGTTTTCCATTTGATAAATTAGCATTAACCCTTTTTGAACTTTTGAACACTAATTTTGGGATGAACCTAAAAGCCCATCCCACTTAAAAAAAATGATTTTCGTCTTATGGCATTTTCACCACCCGATCTACCCGATAAGCTTTTTCCTCTTTAACCATATACACGCGCACCTTGACCGGCGTTTCCATATACCATTCCTGTTTTTCCTCTTGAACAGGTATTCCCTGCTCATCAAAAACCGGATTCCCCAGGTCATCGGTCAGCGCTATCATGGATTTCTCTATCGTAAGGGCAGATAACTCGCCGTTCCATAAGGAAATTGCTTTAACAATATCAGCAGGTAAAATGAGTTTTTTCTTGGCGCTGAAAAAGACATCAGACGTATCTCCTACTAACGCTTTCAGACGATCAGTATCGTTCATTTTAACTGATGAAAGTATGCCTCTAACAAAAGAATCTGCATGCGTTTTTACAGCTACTGCCATGTAGTGTTTAAAGATAGCCTCCGGACCATTTTTCAGAGCCTTAACGTCTGTTTGTATATCACCATCTATAACCACTCGAAGCAAATTGAGGTGATCCGTCAGTGGCAGACTTACCAGCGTTTTTCCATCCATTTCTGACACCATTGCTTCCATCGGTTTGAGCGTGTAAGCGATCTTCGGATTCTCTCCGCGATAAACCACATTCAACAAGGAAGCCGGTAACTGATAAACTTGGACTGAATG
>JBIITO010000174.1:0-3128 GCA_044340465.1 Crocinitomicaceae bacterium
TCCTCATCCTCATCCTCTTCATCAAAACGAATGGTTTCTGCCAACTGATCCTGTTCGATCTCCTCCTGACGGATCGTATTGACCACGTTCAGGTCATTCTCCGATTGCACGCGTAAGTGGTTATCATTCAGGTATTCGAGCTCTTCTTCCTCACGTTCGGAGCCTGTTAGTCTGTCGAATAGTGCTTTGAAGTTTGGATTGAATAAAGTTACCGTCACCACGTAACCAGCTACAAGAATGAGCGACATAGATCCAAAGCGTCCTAATGAAAGGGCGAGCCACTCGTTGATGTAGAAACCAAAGGAACCTCCGAGGTAATTTACTTTGTTCGCGAAAAAGCCTAAAAAAATGGAGAACCATACGGTTAGTATACTGATCACTGCATAACTTCTGCCAATCGGAGTAATCGTTACGTTGAATAAGGTCTTTGCGCCAGAAAGAAACAGAAGATAGGTCATTCCAAAGGAAGCCAATCCAAACCATCTAAAGATCATTAGGTGGGAAGTCCAGGCTCCGAATTTCCCTAACCAGTTGGAAACGGGTGTTTCATCACCATCAAACAAGAATTCAAAAAGACCTTTTTCTAAAAGGCGGTCCTGATCTTCTGTCCACGTGAACAAATAAGACAAACAGGAAAGGAAGAGGTAGAATGAGAGTAAAATGAGGATCGATCCGACAGCTGTTTTTGCCTTTTTTCGGTCAAAACGATCAGCTAGTCCGGAAAACAGTTTTCCTTTCGTCTCCTTAGGAGATGGCACTGGTTTTTCCTTCTTTGGTTTTTTTTCCGTTTTGCGAGCCGGTTCTTCCTCGAAGTAATCTTCCTTTGGGGTATACTCGTTATCTGCCATGGTAGAATTATCTTACGAAAGTAAATAACGTATCATCGCTGATTTTAGAACAGTTGCAGATACTTTGAACAGTTATATGTTAGTTTAGAACTACTTTTTTTCTTCAGCTTCTACTTGTTCTTCCTGACCTTGCATCATATCCTTCATAAATTCGTCGAAGGTGACGCGTCTGAAATCAGAAGGGATGCCAAATAATTCATGCTCAGGAAGTTTAGTATCTATCGAAATCAACTCGTATTTGAATAATCCATCGTCCGTCGGAATATAATATAGTACAGGAAGTCCGGGAGCGTTTTCAAAGGTGTTGAGATACTTGGAACTGTACTGTTTGAAAAAGTAGAATGTCTGTGGTTCTAAAAATCCTTTGTGACTAACTACAGCTTTGTTGGCTATATTGCCACAAAAGGATTTTCTTCCGCATTTTTTTTTAAATGAATAGGGGAGGATCGAGTCTTTTATTCCTTCGTTGTGGTTGGTCTGGATCGCATACTTTCCAATCGGTGTATTTAGTAGTAAGTAAGACTTATTTAAAACCAGGTGTTTGAGTACGATCTGTTTGCCAAGTCGGTCTGTGTCATTTTCTATGCGGATCACTGTGTCATTCGAAAAAACCCTCATGTGCTTTTCAGGAATAAGTTTTGCTAATGATGTATCGTTGATCGTTATCCGATAGGTAAGCTTACCCACAAATGGTTCTTTTATTTTTTGACCGAATAATGGTGAAAATGCTAATAAAAAGTGGATAAGAAGAAGAGGTAACAGCGTTTTTGAAATGAATCGGCTCATAGTGTAAAAATATAAATATTGATTCGATGATAATCAATAACTACAAAAATCAATTCACGCTCAAATGTTGAGATTTTGCTACTTTTGCGGCCACAATGCAAGTTATGAGTAAGCAATTAAAGTTTCTTATAAATAAGTCAGAACTTACAGCGGGTACGCGAGGAGCTTCACTAGGTCCGGAGGCTGTTTTTGCAGCGGCCAGAACGGTGAATAATCCATTTTTCGCCTCCTTTCAAAAGGATTTTATTGATGATGAAAATTATCGTTTAGATTTAACGCCAAACCACCCCTGTGCAAAGTATATAGATGGGTTGAAAATTGTTCATGAACGAGTCGCAAATAAAGTAAGCGAGTTATTACAGAATGATTATTTCCCATTCCTATTGGCAGGAGATCATGGATCGGCTGCCGGCACCATTTCCGGAATTAAAAAAGCTTATCCAAACAAACGTTTAGGAGTTGTTTGGATCGATGCGCATAGTGATCTACATACACCATTTACTACACCATCAGGAAATATGCACGGGATGCCCCTGGCTATTTCATTGGGATTGGATAATTTGGATTGTAAGCTAAACATCATTCCTACTGAAACAGAAAAACTTTGGCAGGAATTGAAAAATGTTGGTGTTCCTGGTGTAAAAATAAAACCTGAAGACCTCGTTTTTATTGCCGTTCGTGACACTGAACCGGAAGAAGAACATTTAATTAAAACACTAGATATCCGCAATTATACGGTGGAGGAGGTGAATGCTCTTGGAACAGAAGTGATCATCAGAAAGACACTAGATCGCTTGAATGACTGCGATATTATTTACATTTCGTTCGATGTAGACTCGATGGATCCCAAGGCTACCTCTTATGGAACAGGTACCCCTGTGAAGAATGGTTTGATGCCAAAGCAAGCTAAAGAATTGTTGCAAGGATTTAAACGATCACCTAAAACTATTTGTATGGAGTTGGTGGAAGTGAACCCTTGCCTTGATGAAAAACTCAACCGCATGGCGGAAGTGGCATTTGACCTCATTCAGGCTGTGGCACGCGTTTAATTTGTACCCTTGAACATGGAGCAAACGATTACCTCTCTGTTGCTGGAGCATTCAGAGCAACTTTTCGGAATGAAGCTGGAAGCGACTCATTTTCAGTTTCAAAAGACAAAAAAAGAATTGAACGGAGACATCACTTTGGTGATTTTTCCTTTTGTAAAAATGTTGCGCTGTTCGCCACAGGAAGCAGGGGTAAAAATCGGTGACTTTCTTGTTGCCCATGCCGGATTTATTGCTTCGTATGAGATTGTGAGTGGATTTTTGAATCTGGTGGTATCGGATAGCTTTTGGATCGACAAATTGAATTCCATTCATTCCGAAGTAAACTTTGGTTGGGCGAAACCCGATTCTGCTTCCCGCATTATGGTGGAATATTCTTCCCCAAATACGAACAAGCCTTTACACCTCGGTCATTTGCGAAACAATTTTCTTGGCTACTCTGTTTCCG
>JBIITO010000088.1:0-10420 GCA_044340465.1 Crocinitomicaceae bacterium
CTCTTGATAAATCTTCATTCCATTGATTTACCATATTTTGTACCTCTTTGGAAGCATCTTCAAAAGAAATGGCTGATCGAGAAGCAAGCTCTGCTGTCAGAAGGCCATCATTATTGATTAACTGCTTATTGAATAACAACGTCTTTCTAGGTGGGAGCATCAACCCTTTTTCCTCATCAACTGTAGCCGAAACACGCTGTGCCACAAATCCCCCAAATCCGGGAACAATGACACAATTGTGACGCAACAGCAGTTGTACGATGAGTTCTTCAGGACGAATCATAAGACGAAAGTACGTAAAATCGGTTGGAGCTGCAAGGAGAACATAAATTTGAGTTTACCCAAGAGCAATGAGCACCTTATCTACATCCTCCGGAACATCAATGTTTGGTGTCTCAATGGTCGTTTCTACAACTCCGATCTGATATCCGTAATACATCCAGCGCAACTGTTCGAGCGATTCGGTTTGTTCTAGTAATGTTGGCTGCAATTGTGTAAGTTCAAGTAAAGTATCTCTTCGATACGCGTAAAGGCCAATATGCCTCAGGTAAGGGTAGTGTTCTATTGCATTCCCTTTGGAATGCTGGTGATTTGGCACAGAACTCCGACTGAAATACATCGCCTTTCCATGGGCATTAACAACCAATTTTATTCTGTTTGGATTGCCTAAGTCTTCAATGCTAATACTTCTACTTGCGAGCGTTGCGATAGTAGTTGATGGTTCATTGAATGCTGTAAGTAATTGTTCTAGTTGCCTATGATCTACTAGAGGTTCATCCCCTTGAACATTGATGACAATGTCCATTTCGATGAACTGTGCCGTAACCTCGGCACAACGATCTGTGCCTGAGGGGTGATCAGGGGATGTCATGATACAATTCCCGCCAAAAGATTGCACCTCCTTGTAGATCCGCTCATCATCTGTGGCAACGACAACCTCACTGATTAGTGCAGATCGCTTTACTCCTTCGTATACCCTTCGGATCATCGTTTTTCCCTTTAGGTCAATCAGTGGTTTGCCCGGAAAACGACTTGAGCCATAACGGGCAGGAATAACAGCCAGTATCTTCATCAGAACTTCATTTGTATTTGTATCAAGAACGATCTAGGTGGTTGAATATCACCTGGTCTAGTCATATATTCGTTGTTAAATAGATTATTAACTATAAAACTCACGCGATACTTATCTGTTGCCGGTAGTGCAAAGCGTGCATCAAACACCAAAGCTCCCTTATTCTGTTTTTCGCGATAATCCTTCAAACCGGGGAGGATATAAATCTCCGCCGATGTTGGATCGAGATCCTCCTGGAACACGCGGTCAATATTCACCATATTACTATTATACCTGCAAGAAAACCCTAAACTGAACATTTTGTAGGTAAATTCTACATCTGCCTTTGCTAAATGCTTAAATCGATATTTAAGAATTCGACCCGTGGTATCAGACATAAATGATAGATAATTCGGATTTGTATTGAGCGTGATTGGGTTCATATACGTGTACCCCAAAAGAGAAACGATCTGAACATCACCAATACTTCCTATGCTATTGAAAGAGAATTCGATTCCTGAAATCCTGGCTTTTTCGGTGTTTTGTGCCTGGAAACCTACATAATTCTTAAGATTAGCTGGTGAAAGTGTAACCGAATCCGGTTTGTAAACACCAAATGTAAACTCCATCATATTATTATATTCATTGATAAATGCAGCCACATCCAACATCCCTTTCCAATCTCCAATTTTCACCCCTTGTTTCACTCCTATCTCTGCTGCCCAACCAACTTCCGGTCTTAAATTTGGATTGGGGAAGATATTGAGCGCCCCAACGTTTGTCTGCGTGAAGCGTTCTGCAACGGACGGATAACGTATTCCTTGTCCAAAAGAAGCCCTTACGTGTGTGTGCTTTAACAGCTCATAGTGTGCTCCTAGTCGAAGGATGGGATAAACGGGTAATTTTGCTAAACTGGAAGTATCGTTGCCATAATAGAAATCCGAATCACCCAATTTGCCATCCATCATAAAATGTTCAATGCGAGCGCCTCCTGTTATATCAAGTTTGTTGATCCTCTTTTCAAACTGACTATAAAAAGCAGCATTGTTGGAGCGATGGTCTCCGAACAAATTAGAGGATACTGAATTGTATATATTTGAGAGCCCTGATGTTATCGTGGTTCCCTCGGAAAATTTTCGTTGAAATTGATATTCAGAGAAGTAGACAGTTGCGCCATTGCTTTGACTCGCATTGTTCAGGTTGTCATTATTAGCGAAATAAATCCTCGTTTTAAGAGCATGTTTATTATTCTTTTTGTCCGTGAATTTAAGATAAGGATCAAGAAACAATCGTTGACCGAAATTATAGGTTAACGTTGAGGCAGGGTTAATTGTGTCTGCTCCGCCACTTGGTATATAACCCAACGAATCACTTTGCCAAATCAGAAAATTGCCTGTCTTTTGTAATTGGTAATTATACCCTATCCCAGCTTTCAGACGGCTGGTATTTTTAAATCGGAAATAAACCGTACCGCTTACTCTTCCTCGCGCCTCTGTTTCCCCTTGTCGATATCCTTCATTTCGGAAAAATGTAGTAGAAAGTGTATATCCCGCTTGCTGGAACATCTGACTCCGGTACACTTCCACCTGCTGATTCATAGGATTCGTATTCCACCAACGCAAACTTCTCCTTTTAGGATCACCATAAACTCCGGTTTGTATCTTCACCTTCGTCTCTGGGTTCAATCCTGGTTCTTTCTCAGAAAGTGCGATAACGCCGTTTAGAGCCCCGCTTCCATATAGTACTGATGAAGCACCCTTCATAATCTCGATTTGGGAAGCTTGTTCCATCGGAATAGCATTCCATTGGGTGTCTCCTGCATACCCAGAAAGTAAAGGCATTCCATTCCACAGCAATAGTACTCGGCTTCCGGTACCATAGGCAAAACCAGAGCCTCCTCGTATGCTCACCTGGCCATCCATCGTGTATACGCCCGGACTTTGATCAACCGCCTGCTCCAGATCAGTAATTCCTTTATTGTCGATTAAACTGGGTCTGATGATCTCCATGGATATTGGAACCTCCTCTACGCGCTGTTGTCTTCGTCCAGCGGAAACGACCACAGCAGCGATTGTTTTTACCGGTCTATCCAAGGAGATAAGAATCTGCCCTGCTGCCTTCACCACAATAGTATCGTTAAGAAAAGAGTGCGTCGAAATGATAAGTATTGTTGGGTATTCCGTTGATTTAATCAAAAATGTTCCCTCATTGCTAGTAACGGCATGTTCGCCATTGGAAGCAAAAATTTCGAGACCCGCAATAGGATCCATACTTTCAGTTTCGATTACTTTTCCCGTAATCTGGGCATTTATAAAAACAGGTAAAAGAAATACGAATCGTATAGCGTTCTTCATAATTTTTTAGCGCATTAAGTAGCTTGGGGCCTTGCTAAAATACCAATTTTTGCAAACAATTTCCTGTTTTTGATGGGGCTGTATTCTTCTAGAGATGGAAAAATAGAATTATGATACCCTATGTGTCAACTAATACATTTATGCCAAAATAGGGCATATATTCCTTTTATTGACTTTACGTCCTAACGGAAAGATGATTAGGACACCTCTAATTAATAGTTACACTGGTCTCTCTTAAACATGTCGTTTTGAAAAGTACTATAATAAAAATCGAGGACTGTTTGTTTTCCAGTAAGCAACTCAAAAACATGTTCTCGAGGCAACCAAAGGGGACACAACTTTAAAAATAATTCGTATATTCAATAAAAGAACCTAAGTTAACCTTCAACTATGTACACCGATTTAAGGCACAAAGTAGCACTCTCATTTCTACATGGCATCGGCCCGCGAAAAGCGTTTAAATTAGTGTCTAAAACCGGCAGTGTAGCTGCTATTTTCCAGGAAAAAATCGATTCGTTACACCAACTAACTGGTATACAGAAAAGTGTTTTGGCCGATCTTCGGCGTGAAGAGGCTCTTAAGATGGCGGACCAACAGTTGGAATTAGCAGAAAAAAATGGTTGGAACATTCATTTTTTTCTCGACGCAAATTATCCGAGACGTCTTAAACATGCTGAAGATGCACCTGTCATCCTTTACAGCTTAGGAAACATTGACATCAATCCAAGAAGAACTATCGCCGTTGTAGGAACGCGAGCAGCCTCAACTTATGGGAAAATAATCTGCGAAGAATTAATCGAATCTGTTCAGCTTTCAGATGTACAAGTGATCAGCGGCATGGCATACGGAATAGATATCTGTGCACATCGGGCATGTCTTGAAAAAGGTATTCCCACCGTTGGGGTACTGGGACACGGACTCGACATCCTCTATCCACAGGTTCACAGAAAAACAGCCCAACAAATGCTTGAGAACGGCGGATTGCTAACAGAGTTTATACCCGGAACCAATCCGGATCGAGAAAACTTTCCAATGCGAAATAGAATTGTAGCAGGGATGGCCGATGCGACAATTGTCATCGAAAGTCAACGGAAAGGAGGATCAATGATAACTGCCGAACTTGCCAATGATTACAATAAAGATGTCTTTGCATATCCCGGGAATGTAGGAGTGAAAAATTCAGAAGGTTGTAATTACCTTATTGCAAGTGATAAAGCTCATCTCATCACGAGTGGAAAAGACCTCCTTAAGAAAATGGGATGGGGGCAGGTTTCAGAACGCCAAACTCAACTCAGGATCGAATTATCTTCTCAGGAAAAAATGATCTGCGCGCATCTCGAAGGAAAAGGTTCGCTTCATGTTGATGAAATTGCCGTGAATACAAATACACCCATTTCAGTTTTACATGCCACACTCTTACAACTTGAATTGAAGGGTTTGTTGCGTTCCACCGGTGGAAACCGGTATCAGCTTGTCCCATAAAATGAAAGAGGGAGAACAGACTGTTCTCCCTCTTTCACCTGAATTTTAATTCTTATCTGCGAATTCCCGCGTTTAATAACCTTCGGTTATCGATTACTTCAGCTTTTTTCTTCAATCCATTCAAGGCCTGTCCCTGCAAACTTCCTTTCAGACCTGCAAAAAGCTGATCACGTTCTGCATTATAATTCGCAGCAGATGGCGCCTTAGTGGTCTTATCTATACGAATAACATATACGCCCATTTTTCCTTTCAAAGGAAGAGTACGCTGACCGTCTTTCAATCCCGAGAACAATGATCCTACCACCTCGGGTTCATAACCAGCGCCGCTGATTTGCGGATTAGCAAATGTTATTTCGGCTTTCATTATCTCGATGTTGGCTCTTTTTGCCATGGCGTTGAGGTTTTTATCCTTCAGCAACTGATTCGTAAATCGCTTGGCCTTTTTCTCCTCGATTAGATCTCGTTTCATTGTGATCTCAATATCTTCGAAGGTCGGCGCGCCTTTTTCTTTGATGGAAGAAACGATACCAATAATATAACGGTCCTTGTCCTTGATTGGGGCAGTTGTAAGGTCTCCCGCTTTCGCTTCTTGAACATAAGCAAGTTTTAAAATTTTATCTTCCGCAAACGTGGTATTGAAACCATATAGCTTAGGGCCGTCATCCTGCATGCTTACAGGACGGACAAAATAACCCGCCTGCTGCGCAATGGTGTCAAATAATTCAAGTTTTTTCTTCAAATCAGGCGCCTTCGAAAGCTTCGCTTCCAATTTATACAGCAAATTATAGACCTCACTTTCCTTTCTGTCAATTGTTTCCTGACTTGCCTTAAAGGTTTTAGCAACAGAAGCAAGTACAGGGAACTTAGTGTCATCGCGCTCCAAAACCTCTATAATATGGATTCCGAATTGCGTTTTTACCGTTCCGATCGTTCCAACAGGCTTGGTAGCACAGAAAGCACCAAATTCAGGAACCATATCTGCTTCAAGGAAATTGTCATACTCTCCTCCGGTCTGTTTCGATCCCGGATCATCGCTGAACTTCGTCACGTATTCAGCGAAATTATCTTTATTGATTAGCTTTAATAAGCTGTCCGCTGTCTTCTGTTTTTGGGCAATCAGATTTGCATCTTTCGACTGATTGGTTGAAAGAAGAATATGCCTTGCTTTGAGTCGAGAGGGGGTAAAACCGAGAACTTTAGATATCTTCACCGAACCTTGAATGTCATACGGGCCAACTACCTGCCCAATCGAAGCCGTTTTAAATACCGTATCCATGTTTGACGGATAAGATTGTAATTTTTGAGCTTTTTCATTTCCTTCAGGAACTGCAGTTGCAATTTTTTGTGAAGAATAGAATTTAACATCTGAATTCTTCATAACGAAAATCGAGTCGTTCGTCGAAGAAGCAAAACCTACCTTCAATTCATTCATCATCTTGTTGAACTTCATGCTATCGGAGCGCGATGGGCTGATAACTACATCAAAATAACGCACTTCACGAGATGCCATTTTATTCTCATATTTCTTGCCGTTCTTATGTTCTTCGTAATATGTTTTCAATTCATCATCTGAAATCTTGATATCATCATCTGCGATCTCACTGTAACGACGAACCACATAAGAAACACTTTTCACTTCTTTCTGTGCAAAATACTCTTCCTCTGCCTCCAGTTTAGTAACATATAAACCCTGACCTACCAACTCGAAATATTTCTCTTGTTTGCGACGATCTGTATAGTATTTTTTGTTCTCAGCCCATTGTTTTTGTAGGTTGGGATCTGTTGATTCCTCCATTTCAGAGATTCTTTTCTCAAGCATCTTTGCATTGAACATACCTGTAAGAGAATCTGTAAAGCCTTGTGCAAGCTCGGGAAGAACTGAAAAACCATCCGTGCCGTAGAGATATGCATCAAATTCAGACTGGCTTACATCGATTCCAAGTGCCTCGAATTCACGATCGAAAATCGTTATCTCAACCAAATAGTTCCACGCTTTTTCAGTGGAAGCCTCTTGATCCTTTTGCGTATACTCACGTTGTTGCTGTTGGGCCTGCATCGCATCTTGCTCCTGAAAACGGGCATTTGCTTCCTCAAACTTGGCATAATCTACCTTGTCGCCATAAACAGTTCCGTAACCAAATTCGTCCTCCGAGCCTTGTGTAATCTTTCTCCAATCACCTAAAATAAATGCAAATAGGGCAATTCCAATAAGCAAAACCAGCAAGCCGGATTTTTCTCGAATTTTTCCAATTATAGCCATTACTTGTCTTTTTTCTTTAAGGGTGCGAATATAATCAGTTGTTTCGACTTTTAAAAGACAAATAGACAGAAAGAAACAATAGTTTTTCAAGCCGGGATTAATTGATTCTGATTTGAATTTTTTAGTATACCAGAGAAGAAAAAATTTAAGTGTAGTGAATCATGTTTGTCCCTCTGTTAAAGGCAAAATCATTTCGATTTAATACTATCTAGGGATATTATTTGGGTCGTGCGATCTTTTTCAGTTCAAAAGAATATAAGCTGACAGAGTCAGATTTAAAGCTGTCTGTTTTCAGAGCATCGTTTGTCAGAATGGATTAATTTTATCCAAAATAGAGGTGTTTCAGAAAAATGAAAAAGGCGGTTATCATTTATTTTTGTGTGTTCTTCTTTTCGAGCAAGGCTCTTGTTCAGGAGTTCTACAATAGCTGCAATCAGGCAATGGAGTTATGCCCAAATCAAACCTATTCCGTCAATAATCTTAATGCCAACAAAACTGTTTGTCCGAATTGTGAAGATGATTTTAACTTTTGTTTTAGCGCCAGCAATACGATTTGGTTCAAGTTTACAAGCAATGCTCTCGGTGGTAATGTCACAGTGAACTTTTCTAAACTCAATTTTCAGAATGGTAACGCTCCGGGTTCTGTTCTTCAGGCTACGGTTCTATCGGCCACGGTTCCTTGCCAGTCTGATTCATACGTTACTTTGGGTAATTGTGAGTCCAGTGCATCTAATAATTTCTCCCTATTCGTGGACAATTTACCTCCAACTTCCATCCACTACATGGTGGTAAGTGGAAATACTTTGAACGGTTCTGCAACTGAATGCACTTTTGATGTTTCTATAACCGGCACAGCTGTGGATCGAGCAGCTGCAGACATTGAATTGGACAATACTGTTACCTACTCTTGTTTGGGTCAAACTTATACCGCCATCGCTTATCCTCAAAACTGTACCGATCATTCTAACTTCAAATGGTTTGTTAACGACATTTTTGTTGCTGAAACTACGGATCCCGTTTTTCAGACGAGCGCCTTACAAGATGGTGCTATGATCAGTGTTGAAACAGACTGTTATGCGCAATGTAGGGAGCGAGTTAAGGTGACCTCTAACCCCATCACCATTTATGGATTTGCGCTGGATGCAGGCCCTGATCTCTTTCTTAAGCTTGGTGACACCGGCCAATTGAAAGCAGCAACGACGGCCCCCGAATATGTCTGGACGCCCAGCTACCGAATTAGTGATACGCTAGCATTGAATCCTTTTGTTTATCCTGTTCAATCTACTACCTATACGATCACTGCGACACAAAACGGCTGCACTCAATATGATTACGTTACTGTCTTCATTGATGATCCGCTGATCATTCCAACCACTTTCTCTCCCAATGGGGATGAAATAAATGATACCTGGAAGATCGGTGGCGTAGAAAAATTTCCGAACTGTTTTGTTCAGATCTTTGACCGATGGGGACAAGAGCTGTTTCAGGCCACAAGCTACAATGACAAAAAAGCCTGGGACGGGAAATATAAGGAGGGTGATGCCGCTGAAGGAGTCTATTTTTACATTGTAAAATTGCGAGACCAGGAAAACAGAGAGTATAGAGGAAGTATTACCCTAATTCGATGAAACATATTTATTTCATATGGCCCTTTTGTTTGCTTGTCGGTTATGTTCTGTATGGGCAGCAAAGCGCTCAGTATTCCCAGTGGTCCTTTCATCAGTTTGCATTGAACCCTGCTCATGCCGGTATTAAACCCTGCATAGATGTTCATACGCTTTTCCGCTCTCAATGGGTAGGATTTGAGGGGGCTCCGAAGAGCGGTTTTCTTTCACTTTCTGCGCCTCTAAGAGCTAAACGAAAAGAATTCTTGAGTGCTCGGCACGGTATTGGTATGCGCTTTGAAAGTGACCGTATTGGGCAGTTCAATACGAACCGATTCAATATTGCCTATGCGGGTCATTTCAATTTCACGCGAGACAATCGATTGTCGTTGGGATTGTATGGTGGAGTGATACAAATGGGTTATAATCCAAGTGGCTCAGTTACCCTGCAGCCCGACCCTCAAATTTTACGCGAGTCCAACTTTGTTGCTCCCGATGCATCTTTCGGAGCATGGTGGAATAGCAAGAATTATTACACCGGTCTTATCATTCAAAACCTACTAAAATACAAATGGGATGGATTAGGAACAAACTCTTTTTTTAGAACCCATCTTCTCTTGAATGGTGGGTATCGAATTCGGATAAATGATGCTGTCTCTGTTTTGCCTACTATCCTACTGAAAATCCCCCCTCGCGCACCTTGGACCTTCGACTTGCAAGCCAATATTGATATTAGGAATCTCTTTGACGTTGGGCTCGGCTACCGCAATACAGATGCCTTAATCTTTTTTGCGGGCTACAAACTAAATCAAAAATTATCCATTATTTATTCCTTCGATTTAACAACGTCGGCTATCAGAAATTACAGCAATAATACTCACGAAATTTCTTTGAGTTTTAATGCGTGTCGTTCGGAAAAAACAGCCGCCGCAAGCTGTCCGCTCTTTGAATAGTGGCCATTGTTATTCAATCCTCGCTGTTTAAAAGTATCAGATTAAGCTAAAAGTGATATGTCTTTGTTCAGGATATTTGTATAAATCCAACGAGACATGAAAAAACTTTCAATCATTGCGCTATTATCGCTTGCAGCGGCTTGCGTTCCGGCGAAGAAATACAATGAACTCCTTGAAAAAGAACAGAAGTGCAGTCAGGAACTCGAGACTTACAAGAAAAGTTCGCTCGACTATGAAGGAAAAGCCAAAGATTTTGAGGCACGTTTTGACGTATTGAGCAAAGAAATGAATACATTGAAATCCGATACCAGCAAATTGGGTTCGCAATTCCGTATTCTTCAGATCCAGTATGATAAAATGACCAAGCAAAATGAATCATTGGAAGAAGCTTTCGAGCGTTTGAAAAAATCGGGCGCCAAAGAAACAGCATCGCTTCAATCTGATTTGGAAGCCAAAAACATTGAATTGCAGCGCAAAGAAGATGCACTTATTTCACTGGAAGCTGAACTCAAAACGAAACAGCAACTCCTTGCTGATCGCGAACAACGTGTAAACGAACTGGAAGAGGCGATGAAACGCAAGGATGAGACCACGCAGCAATTGAAAGCAAAAGTGGCTGCAGCGCTGCGCGGATTCGAAAGTCAGGGATTGTCAGTAATACAGAAGAACGGAAAGATCTATGTAAGTATGGAGGCTAAACTGTTATTTGCTTCTGG
>JBIITO010000089.1:0-10416 GCA_044340465.1 Crocinitomicaceae bacterium
GGCTCACTCTGTTTTTAATGATCATTCTCTTGCTAGTTAACATCTCAAATATTAACTTAATTTTATACCATTCCTGGTTTGGATTTGGGGAGTATTATAGTGGTACTCCTGTGCAGCAATCACACCAATCGAAAAATAATGACAGCCATAGGCGGTGGCTATCGGCCTACCTTTAGAAAGTTTTAAAATGCGTTTATCGATAAGTAGCGATGCATCCACAGTTTGATGAATAGATGGTGTTGGTGATCCGAGGCGACTGTTCTGGGCTTGTTCGTGTTTGGTATAGCTATATCCTGACTTCAGATAAATCCCGGGTTTCATCATATGAATGAGCCCCACAGAGCCTCCCAGTCCTTTCGAATCGTTTGTATTTTGAAGGAATGAACCTTGAGCGGCAAATGTAAGTCCGATATTTTTTCCAGTACGTTGGTACATTTGTCCAAATGCACTCAGTCCCAGTAATAAAAAAAGAAATGTTGTTTTCATCATTCAGGTTTTTACGAATAACGCTGAATACGCTTCGGAATAACAACACACAATCAGTCTTGCTAAAAAAAATCAATACGATGATCACTATTTCAGCACCACATATCCAATCCCACATATGTGCAGGAATTTCCCGCACCTATGTGGTGTAATAATCAATATCGGTCTTTCTTTCCAAACCACGTTTTCTTGCCTTTCTTTTTGGCAGCGCCCACCTTTTGATCGACGGATGGTTTAGGTTTTTTCGGAGAGGTATTTCTTTCATTTCGAGGCGGTCGGGCCGGACGTTCTTTCTTGATGATCTCAAATACTTCCATCGGATACGGGTGATTGTCGATCACTTTGATCTGCTGATGGATCAGTTTTTCGATGTCCTTCAAGTAAGCTTTTTCTTCGAAGTCGCAAAATGAGATCGCATTACCAGAATTACCCGCACGACCAGTTCTGCCGATTCGATGCACGTAGGTTTCAGGAATATTCGGCAGTTCGTAATTGATTACCAATTCCATTTCTTCCACATCGATTCCACGTGCAGCAATATCGGTCGCTACCAACACGCGAATGTTCTTTTCCTTGAAATTGTTCAAAGCGCGCTGTCGACTATTCTGTGATTTATCTCCATGGATTGAATCCGCTTTGAATCCTTTTCGCACAAGCCCTTTGGCAACGCGATCTGCTCCATGCTTGGTTCGTGTAAAAACAAGGACGGATTCAGCGGTATGTTCCGTGAGTAAATCAGCCAACAAGGAAGGTTTATTGGTTTTATCAAGGAGATACACTACTTGACCCACTTTTTCGGCTGTAGTTGAAACTGGTGTCACCTCTACCCTGACAGGATCCTGAAGAATTGTTCCTGCCAGTTTTAGAATTTCGGGAGCCATCGTCGCTGAAAAGAACAAATTCTGACGCTTATCAGGAAGTGCACGTATGACCTTGTTCACGTCATGGATAAAGCCCATGTCGAGCATCCGATCCGCTTCATCAAGTACGAAGATCTGTAAGTCTAACAAAGAAATGTAACCCTGGGTCATCAAGTCTAGTAAACGACCGGGTGTTGCCACCAAGATATCGACTCCCGATTGCAGTGAGTTGACTTGCGGATTTTGATTCACACCACCAAAGATGACGGTATGCTTCAACTTAAGGTGTCGACCATAGGCTGCCAAACTTTCGCCGATCTGAATAGCAAGTTCGCGCGTCGGTGTTAGGATGAGGGAACGGATTTTTCGTTTCCCTTGAAAATTTTGATCTGCCAACTGTTGCAGGATTGGAATGGAGAACGCAGCGGTTTTTCCTGTTCCTGTTTGAGCGCAACCAAGCACATCAGTTCCTTTTAATACATGTGGGATGGCTTGTTGCTGTATAGGTGTGGGCGAGGTGTACCCTTCTTCTTCAATCGCCCGAAGAATGGGTTGAATTAAATTCAGTTCTGTAAAAAGCATTTATAGTAAAAATGATCAGAAAATATTTTGAAGATCAAAAGGAGATTCTGTAGTTGGGTACAAAGGTACGATAATTTGTTAGTCTTTTAATGTTTCCATGTGGCCGAGGAATGGCATTCCTGAATTGATTCGACATAAACGCTATTTGTACTTTTACAAGGCTTGTTATTATGAGCAGTTTGATCAGTTTTAGAAGAAAAAAGATATGCGTTATTTTCTGTTTTTAGTTTTACTTCCATTCGGATCTGCTGCTCAAACGCAGCAAGTCGAATTGTTCTTTAAACTCAATGTTTCGACGCTTGAAAAAAAATCCATTGAAAAATTGGAAAAACTGAAAAGTCAGGCTGATCGAATTTCGGTGCTTTCTGTGACTGCCTACACGGATCCAACGGGAACGGATGCTATCAACCTTCCGCTCGCTGAGAGTCGGAAAATGAAGTCTTGACCTTTCTTCAAAATGCAGGAATTAGCGTTGAAAAGAGTAGTGCACCGGCTAGTCATTATCCCGAAAATGCGATCAAACTGAGTAACCATGCTTACTGGAGAAGGGTAGATATCTCTTACACTTTAAAGCCTCCGGCAGAGGAACTGGAATTCAATGGAATCAAACTTTCTAATGAAAAAAAAGAACTGCAACCCATACCGTTAACAATTGAATTCTAAAATGCGTCCGACTACGTAAAAGTTTACTCCCTTCCCGAGCTGGATAAGCTTTTTCAATTTCTGAACACCAATTAAAACGTAGACATTTTCATTCGAGGCCATGTTTGTTGCGTGGATGATTATGAAATCTCTTATTCACGCGCTAAATCGGTAAATGATTACTTGATTCGAAGAGGCATTTCTGAAAAACGAATCGGGTATGAGGGCTACAGCAATTCGATTCCTCTTATAAAACCCGAATTAACGGAAGAAGATCAGCAACGAAACAGGCGCGTGGATGTGATCTTTACGATCAAATGAAAAAAGATTGAAATAGTTCACTGAATTTCTATTTGTTCACATACTGGTTTGTAGGAGTTATTTAAACTGATATCTACGATTTTAAACTTTCTTCAAACCTATTCTCTTGCGCGAAACATCCACCTCCACCACTTGTACCTTTACATGTTCGTGCAGTGAAATGAATTTTGAGGGATCATCCACATACAAATCAGCTAATTGCGATTTGTGGATCAACCCATTCTCCTTGATGCCGATATTTACAAAGGCCCCGAAAGCAGTAACATTCGTTACAATTCCGGGTAATACCATACCTGTGCGAAGATCATCGATCGTACGAATAGAACCATCAAATTCAAGTACTTTGGCTTTCTTTCGTGGATCGAGTCCCGGTTTTTTAAGTTCACTAACTACATCCTGAAAAGTAAATCCATCGACATCCGGAAAATCATTTTTTTGCAATTGATCGATTACTTCTTTGTTCCCGATAAGCTCAGGTACCTTTACACCCAACTTTTTAGCCATTCGTTCCACCAAGGGATAACTTTCTGGATGAACTGCTGAATTATCCAGAGGATTTTCTCCATTCTTAACTCTTAAAAATCCTGCGGCCTGTTCAAAGGCCTTATCGCCAAGCCTCTTTACTTTTTTCAATTCAGACCTCGATGTAAATCCACCTATCTCTTTCCTAAATTGAACAATATTTTCAGCAAGTGTTTCACCAAGACCAGAAACATAAGACAACAAGTATGGTGAAGCTGTATTCAGATCCACACCCACGCTGTTCACACAGGAAATGACTACGTCGTCAAGTGCCTCTTTAAGGAGAGTTTGATTCACCTCATGCTGGTATTGTCCCACACCAACAGACTTTGGATCGATCTTCACCAATTCAGCCAAAGGGTCCATCAATCTTCGACCGATAGAAACCGCACCTCTTACAGTTACGTCATAATCCGGAAATTCCTTTCGAGCAACACTGCTTGCAGAGTAAATAGAGGCACCATCCTCACGCACCACAAATACCTCCAATTCTCTATCGAAACGTATCTTCTTGATTACTGACTCAGTTTCTCTTCCTGCGGTTCCGTCACCAATGGCAATCGCATCTATCTTGTAGGTCTGGACCAGTTGTGAGATTTTAGCCATAGCCTGGCTTTGTTCATTTTGTGGCGGATGCGGGTAGATCGTTAGGTTGTTGAGCAGATTCCCTGATTCGTCAATACAGACCACCTTACAACCTGTTCTAAAACCCGGATCGATTGCAAGAATTCGCTTGCTTCCAAGAGGCGGAGCTAATAGCAACTGTCTCAAATTGGACGAGAAAACACGAATCGCTTCAGTATCCGCCTTTAATTTTGCTTCAGAAAGCACCTCATTCTCAAGCGATGGAGCCATCAATCTCTTATATGCATCCTTGCATGCCTGTGCAACTAAATTAGAACATGCATCATTTCCTTTTACAAAGAATCGTTCAAGTACCTCGATCGCCTCTTCCTCCTGTGGTGAGGCTTTAACGGAAATGATTCCTTTCTTCTCTGCACGATGCATGGCTAAAAACCGGTGTGAACTGCATTTGTAAAGTGGTTCTTTTACATCATAGTAATCACGGTATTTTGCCCCTTCCTCTTCTTTTCCTTTCACCATTTTGGTCACCAGGATTGCCTTTCGGGCGAACAAATTCCTCACTTTACCCCGGGCAGATCCATTTTCATTGATCCATTCAGCTATAATATCAAGTGCACCTTGAATAGCCGAAACCTCATTTTCAACTTCCCCTTTTATAAATCGCTCCGCCATCTGCTCCGGATCTCCTCCACGTTGCGACATGATCATTTTTGCCAATGGTTCGAGTCCTGCCTTTCTTGCTTTGTCACCGCGCGTCTGACGTTTTTGTTTGAACGGCAAATAGAGGTCCTCCAGAATGATAGCATCAAAACAGTTTACGATCTTTTCTCTAAATTCTGCCGTCAACTTTCCTTGCTCGTCAGCTGCGGAAATAATAGTTTGTTGCCGTTGAGTCATTTCATCATACTTCTTTGACAAATCGCGAATTGCTGCGATTTCCACCTCATCTAATCCGCCGGTCATTTCTTTACGGTAACGGGCAATAAATGGGATCGTGGCTCCTTCCTCAAGGAGTTTAAGCGTATGGATCACTGACTTTTCGGCCAGATTCGTTTGCTGAAAGATGTAGGTATTTTTATTCATAATTGAAAGTTGCGCAAATCTCAGAATTTAAATCATTCCATTAAACCAATTTCATTCATCCAAATCAATAAATCCTATTTTTTTGGTCGGTAGGCCTTGATTATGTAATTTGCGGTCCAATTAGATCCAATGAGAAACTTATTTTTAGTCATTAGTCTATTTATTTTTTCAGGTTTTATTTATCGCTCAGTACTCGAAAAAGGAAAGGCAAGCTACTATTCGTCAAAATTTGAGGGAAGAAAAACTTCCTCTGGTGAAATCTTCAGACAGGACAGTTTGACTGCTGCGCATAAAACGCTGCCTTTCGGTACAAAGCTAAAAGTGACCAATCTGAAAAATGATTCAACAGTTATTGTACGTGTAAATGACAGACTCAGTAAAAATTCAGGTCACTGTATCGATGTGACTTTAAAAGCGGCAAAAAAACTTAATTTCGTTCGAGACGGAATTACGTCTGTTTCTCTAGAAAAAGTTAACCCATGAAAAAATTACTCTTTTTTTCTTTTATCAGTTCGATCGTCATCGCTTGCAGTCCCAAAACAACAGAAGTAGCTGAAGTTAAAAAAGTGGAAGCTACCCTGCCTTCAGGGGATGTTACCGAAGGGAATTCATTGTATCAGGCTCATTGCGGTAAGTGTCATGAGTTACCGGTAGTTTCAAGGTATTCGAAAGAAAAATGGCAGAAGATTATCCCGCCAATGTGCAAAGAGGCCAAACTGGATGCCCTGCAGGAAACCAAGATCTCAGCATACGTTAATTGGAAACTGCAACAGCAGTAAATGGACCGAAGATCCTTTGTAGCCATGATGAGCGGAACGATTGCACTGGGATCCTCAGCTGCTTTAACATCCTTCACGAATTTACTTCCTGAGACCGATTCACTGATGCCGGCACTTTTTGTGGGGCACGGTTCCCCGATGAATGGTATTGAGGACAATATGTTTTCACGATACTGGAAAAAACTGGCTTCTGAGATTGATAAACCAAAAGCTATACTATGTATTTCTGCGCACTGGTTGACGAGGGGTACATTCATCACCGCTACGGAAAAACCTGCAACTATTCATGACTTTGGTGGTTTCCCAAAAGAACTTTTTGCTGTGGAATATGCCGCGCCTGGGAATGTTGAACTGGCCAAAGAAACAGCTGGAATCATCACCAAAACGAGGGTTGGACTAGACACCGAATGGGGCATGGATCATGGCACCTGGACCATACTACGACATATGTATCCGGAAGCAGACATACCCGTACTGCAATTGAGTATTGATTATTATCAGGAAGCACAATATCATTATGATATCGCTCAACAATTGATTTCATTGCGCAAAAAGGGTGTGCTCATCATCGGTTCAGGAAACATGGTTCACAATCTGAGCATGGTTGCCTGGGAAAGGCTAAATGAATCTTATGGTTTTGACTGGACTCTGGAAATAAACGAACTAATCAAAAAGAAGATCACCGAAAATGACCACAAGACATTGATCAATTACAACACGCTACATGATCAATGGTCAAAAGCTATTCCAACACCTGACCATTATCTTCCTTTGATTTACACCTTGGGCTTGAAAAACGAAAAGGACCCTATTTCTTTCTTTAATGACCAAGCGATAGCTGGATCACTCACAATGACATCCGTGAGATTCGGGTAGCTAACTCAATCATTCTATGACAAACATTTTCTCAGAACTGAAGATTATAGATTTATCCACCGTCTTGGCAGGACCATCCGTAACAACCTTCTTTGCCGAACTCGGCGCTCATGTGGTTAAGATCGAAAATAAACGAATGCCGGACGTGACACGAAGCTGGAAACTGCCCTCAGAGGATCCCGGCGCATCCGTCTCTGCTTATTTTGCTTCCGTAAACTTTAAAAAAGAATACCGGCAACTCAACCTCCTCGAAGAAAATGATCATAAAATCCTTATGGAGCTGATCCGTGAAGCGGATATCATTGTTTCAAATTTCAAAAAGGGTGACGAGGAGAAACTTAATGTGACCGATGAGCAACTTCGAAAGGTGAATCCTAAACTCATTATTGGCAAGATTAGTGGTTTCGGATCAGAAAGTGACCGTGTGGCTTACGATCTGATCCTTCAAGCGGAAACGGGTTTTATGTCTATGAACGGGACTTCTGAGAGCGGTCCTGTGAAAATGCCGGTGGCTCTTATTGATGTGCTCGCCGGACATCAATTGAAAGAAGGACTACTCGTGGCTTTATTGGAACGCGCGATGGGACAATCTGCAAAAACGGTTTCTGTTTCACTATACGACGCTGCAGTTTGCAGTCTGATGAATCAGGCATCGAATTACCTCATGGCTGGGCATGTTCCACAACGCATTGGGAGTTTACATCCGAATATTGCGCCTTACGGAGAACTTTTCAAAACAAAGGATAACCAGTTGATAACTCTGGCTATTGGTAGTGATGCGCATTTCGACAAACTTCTTCAAGTACTGAAACTGGATTCTTTGGCGACTGATGAGCGTTTCAAGACAAATTCTTTGCGTGTAAAAAATCGTGAAGAACTTTACAGTTTGCTCGCGTCTGAAATTCAAACTTTCGAAAGTAAGGAATTGCTCTTTGAACTACTTTCGCATCAGGTTCCAGCAGGAATAATTAAAGATCTAAAAGCTGTTTTTGGAGAAGCTCAGGCTCAGTCACTAATTAGAGAAGAGAATATCGAGAATATTGCCACCAAACGAGTTAGCAGTGTAGCCTTTAAATTTTATTGAATGAGGTATAACTCACATGAAGAATATATAACTTCCTTTCCGTTAGATATTCAACTAAAACTTCGTGAACTTCAATCTTATTTAGTGGAGCAACTTCCATCAGGATGTGAAGAAGTTATAAGTTACAATATGCCTGCATTTAAGTTGAAAAAAGTGATCGTTTACTTTGCTGCACACAAGGAGCATATTGGATTCTACCCTACTTCAAAACCAATTGAGGTGTTTAAACATGAACTGAAAAATTTCAAGTTCAGCAGGGGAGCAATACAATTTGCGTACAATCAACCATTACCTAAGAATTTGATAAAAAATATTATTGAATTCCGCGTCAAAGATCTAGACCTTTGATCTTCCCGAACGTAGACGCTCTTCTACCTTTTTGGTTATCAGATCAAAGAGCAACTTTGCATCACGTTCTTCCAGTTTTCTGGCAAAGCGTACCAATTTACCCTTGTACTCGAATTCGATGCGCTCACCACCACCAACCCAGGGTGAGGCTTCCCACACAGCTTGAAATGATCCTTCTTTAGGTTGCTGAACCGTGAATTTTTTGATATTCTCAAAATAATAGGGACTGGAACGCCCATATTTCCTAATTGAACGCTTGTAATGCAAAGCAACCTCATCGATCTTGATCAGTTCTTTTCCCCACAAAATCCAGAACAGCGAACGTGTCACCTTGATTGCGTAGTACACCCAAAACGCCATAAATACCCACAAAATGATCTCTTCCTTTTCTGAAAGCTTTAATGAGAATAGCGCCCAAGTCATTGTGGCACCGATGACCATCCACATAGATACCCAGGCACCCATTAACCCGGTTACCCAAGTCTTTTTCTCGGGATATATGACCACACTAGTGCGGTTTTTCTCATCAACAAAGCTTACTCGGTTTCCGATCCATTTCATAACGCAAAGGTACATAAGAAAAAATGGCCGAAAGTTAGCTTTCGACCATTTTTGATCTTTCTGGGAATGTACTTAAATATCCTTTGTGTTTTCTTATTTTCAGTTCATCAATTGAAATATCTGAAATCCTGTCCTTTCTTTATTGTACGAACAGATTCATAAATCAATCGAATGGTTTCCTCAACATCCTCTTTTCTAACCATTTCGACTGTCGTATGCATGTAACGTAAAGGAAGGGAGATCAGCGCACTCGTCACCCCTTCATTCGAATATGCAAAGGCATCCGTGTCTGTACCAGTCGCTCTGGATGCCGCTGCACGCTGAAAAGGGATCTTGTTCTTTTTGGCTGTTTCGATAATCAACTTTAACAAATTATTCTGCACTGCAGGACCATAAGTTAGCACCGGACCATTTCCTGATTTCTGATCACCATTCTCAATCTTGTCAACCATTGGCGTATACGTGTCATGGCAGACATCTGTAATAATCGCCACATCCGGTTTGATTTTACGTGCAATCATTTCCGCACCGCGCAATCCCACCTCTTCTTGGACGGAATTCACGATATATAATCCGAAAGGCAGTTTTACTTTTTGTTCCTTGATCAAGCGAGTCACCTCCGCTATCATGAAACCGCCAACTCGATTATCCAATGCTCTACCAACATAGCGGTTCTTATTGAGTATGATGAATTCATCTTCGAAGGTGACCACACAACCTACATGCACACCCATCTTTTCCACTTCCTCCTTAGAATCACAACCGCAATCCAGGAAGATATTCTTCATACTCGGGGTTTCCTCCTTCTGCTGCCGCATATGAATCGCCGGCCATCCGAAAACAGCCTTTACGATTCCTTTTTCAGTGTGAATATTTACCCGCTTGGAAGGGGCGATCATGTGATCCGAACCACCATTTCGACGTAGATAAATAAATCCATCTTTCGTTATATAATGAACGAACCACGAGATTTCATCCGCATGTGCTTCAATGACCACTTTATACTCTGCTCCGGGATTGATAACACCCACAACAGATCCGTAATTATCCGTAAAATACTCGTCAATATAGGGCTTGATATAATCCAGCCACATACGCTGCCCATCGGATTCAAACCCCGTAGGACTCGGATTATTCAAGTAGTGTTGCAGAAATTTTTCAGATTTGGAAGTAATAATTTTTTTCATTTGTTTGTGCTCAATTTATGATTCCTAATTCAATAATTTGACTCGTCTCAAACATACCACTAATTTGCAACAACAGCAACAACCATGCGGTTAAACAAGTTTTCACCGAAGTATCTTCGATTTAATCTGTAGCAAAATTCGTTCAGGTAGTTCTGCAAATACTCGTTTGAGATCATGTGATATACCCCCAACAAGTTTCTTTTAGCGTTGCTGATAGCAACATGTACCCATTTAAGGGATGTTTTAGTTGTGATTTTATCAGATTTAAACGTAATGTGCGTATCAAACATTCTCGAAAAATCCTCGTAACTGGTGCTCTTATCTGTGATAATCATCGATTCTTTTTCAATGTTATTCTTTGCTACCTCATTGATATCTGAGGCTCTATGAGAAGACAATACTTTCATTTTAGCATACCTGAACTGAGAAGATTTCTCCCCAGTTTCAATATCTTCAAGCGGAGTAGATTCGGCCATAACGGAAACATTAGTTTTTGATTG